>CAMBVS010000010.1 GCA_945871425.1 Rhizobium sp. Q54
GATCGCCTCGCGGCCGGAGACATGGAAGATCAGCATCGGCACGTCGACGATCTCGGCCAGCGTGATCACCCGGTGGGTCGCCTCGCGCTCGGCCGCCGCCGCAAGGGCGACCGCATGGAACTTCGGCGCCGCGTGGCCCGCCGCCAGCAGCCGGTCGGAGAGCCCGGCGATGACGTCGTGGTTCTCGGCATGGACCATGGTCATGGCGCCATGGGCGCGGGCGAGCGCCAGCACGTCCAGCATCTGGCGGTCGTCGAGCTTGAGGGCGTCGTAGGTCATGTAGACCTTGAACGAGGTGTATCCCCGCTCGATCAGCGCCGGCAGCTCCTGGCCCATCACCTGCGGGGTGGGATCGGAGACGATCATGTGGAAGGCGTAGTCGACGACGGCCTTCGGCCCCGCCGCCTTGTGGTAGTCCTCGACCACCTCGCGCACGCTCTGGCCCCGCTGCTGGGCGGCGAAGGGGATGACCGTGGTGGTGCCGCCGGCCGCGGCCGAGCGCGTGCCGGTGTAGAAGTCGTCGGCGGTCATGATCCCCGACGACGAGCGCTGCTCGATATGGACGTGGCTGTCGATGCCGCCCGGCAGCACCAGGAGGCCGCGCGCATCGATGTCGCGGGTTCCTTTCAGATCGCTGCCGATGGCGGCGATCTTGCCATCCGCGATGGCGATGTCGGCGACGAAGGTGTCGGCGGCGGTGGCGACCGTACCCCCCTTGATCACCAGGTCGTAGGTCATGTCGCCTGGTCCTGCTGGGTCCGCTTGTAGACGGCCTCGAGCCGCCCGAGATAGGGCGCAGGCGCGGTCCGGGCCGCCGGTGGCGTCACCGGCGGGATCTCGCGGTGGAAATGGCAGGCGACGAAGCTGCCGTTGCCGAGATTCTCGAATACCGGCTCATCGACCCGGCATCGCTCGCGTGCGTGGGAGCAGCGGGTGTGAAAGCGGCATCCCGAGGGCGGGTTGAGCGGGCTCGGCACGTCGCCTTCAAGCAGAAGGCGCTCGCGCGGCGCGGTCGGATCGGGAACCGGGATCGCCGAGAGCAGCGCCTGTGTATAGGGATGGCGCGGCATCGCGAACATCGCCTTGGTCTCCGCCAGCTCGACGATCTTGCCGAGATACATGACGGCGATGCGGTCGCTGACATGCCTCACCACCGAGAGGTCGTGGGCGATGAACAGATAGGAGAGGCCGAGGCGCTTCTGCAGGTCTTCCAGCAGGTTCACCACCTGGGCCTGGACCGAGACGTCGAGGGCTGAGACGGGCTCGTCGCAGACGATCAGCTTGGGCTCGACCGCGAGCGCGCGCGCAATGCCGATGCGCTGGCGCTGGCCACCGGAGAACTCGTGCGGATAGCGGCGCTCATGCCAGGCCGAGAGCCCGACCTGCTCGAGCAGCTCGCGCACCCTGGCGCTCTTCTTCGCTCCTTCGGCGAGTTTGTGGATCTTCAGCGGCTCGCCGATGATCTCGCCGACCGTCATGCGCGGGTTCAGCGAGGCGTACGGGTCCTGAAAGATGATCTGCATCTCGCGGCGCAGACGCCGGAGCTGGGACTTGTCGAGGGCGAAGACGTCCTCGCCGTCGAAGCGGACGTTGCCCGCCGTCGGCTCGATCAGGCGGAGGATGACGCGGCCCGTCGTCGACTTGCCGCAGCCGGACTCGCCGACGAGCGACAGCGTCTCGCCGGCCTGGACATCGAAGGAAAGGCCGTCGACAGCGCGGACAGAGCCCATGTTCTTGCCGAGGATCAGCCCGCGGGTGACTGGGAAGTGCTTGACCAGGTTCCTGACTTCGAGGAGCGCCATGTCATGCGTCTCCCGACGGCAGCGGTGCCCGCCAGCAGGCGGTCAGATGCCCTGGCGCGATCTCGATCAAGGGCGGGATCTCCGAGCGGCACTTGTCGATCGCGATCGGACAGCGCGGGTTGAAGAGACAGCCGCTCGGCATCGCCTGCGGGTTCGGCACGGTGCCGGGGATGGTGGCGAGGCGGTCCTCGTCGACCCCGAGCTTGGGGATCGAGCCGAGCAGCCCGAGCGTATAGGGATGCTGCGGATCGGCGAAGATCGTCCTCACATCCGCCTGCTCGACGATGCGCCCCGCATACATGACGACGACGTTGTCGGCCATCTCGGCGACCACGCCCAGCGAATGCGTGATCAGCATGATCGCGGTTCCGGTCTCGTCGCGGATCTTCCGCATGAGGTCGAGGATCTGCGCCTGGATGGTGACGTCGAGGGCGGTGGTCGGCTCGTCTGCGATCAGGAGCTGCGGCTCGCAGGAGAGCGCCATGGCGATCATCACGCGCTGGCGCATGCCGCCGGAGAGCTGATGCGGGTAGTCGTCGATGCGCTTGTCGGGGCTCGGGATGCGGACCAGGCGGAGCATCTCGATGGCGCGCTCGCGGGCCGCGGCGGCGGAGATGTCGCGGTGGAGCCGGATGCCCTCGATGATCTGGTCGCCGACCGTGTAGACCGGGTTCAACGAGGTCATCGGCTCCTGGAAGATCATCGAGATCTTGTTGCCGCGGATCGTCCGCATCTCCTCCTGGGTCTTCTGCGTCAGATCCTCGCCGTCGAACCAGATGGCGCCGCCGGCGATGCGCCCGGGCGGATTCGGGATCAGCTGCATGATCGAGAGCGAGGTGACGCTCTTGCCGCAGCCGGATTCGCCGACGATCCCCAGCGTCTCGCCGCGCCTGACCGTGAAGGAGACGCCGTCGACGGCGCGGAACTCGCGCTCGCCCTTGCCGAAATAGGTGCGGAGCTCCTCGACCCTGAGGAGCGGCTCTTCGCCCGATGTCGTCTGTTCCAATCCCGTCCTCACCTCGTTCACCCGGACACCGGCAGCACCATCGGCGACATCTCGTCGACCGTCCGTTTCGCATAGTCGCGCTCGCGGGCGCCGGCAAGGCCGCGCGCCTGGGCATCGGCCAGCGCGGCATGCGCCGCCTCGACGTCGATGGTGGTGACCTTGCCGTCCTTCACCACCTGAGCGCCGTCGACGAAAACGTCGCGGATGGCGCGGTCGGAGGCTGAGTAGACCAGGCTCCTGAGCGGCTCGCGCACCGGGCGCATGTAGGGATGCGTGAGATCGACCAGCACCAAGTCGGCCTTGGCGCCGACGTCCAGCCGGCCGATGTCGTCGCGCTTGAGTGCCTTGGCGCCGCCGACGGTGGCCGCGGTGAAGATCTGCTCGGTCGAGCCGCCGCGGAAGTCACGCGCCATGACGCGGGCCAGCGTCGCGGCCCAGCGCATCTCGTCGATCATGTTGTGGGGGAAGGTGTCGGTGCCCATGCCGATGTTCACGCCGGCCTTCAGGTAGCGGTCGATGTAGTTCAGCACGATGCCGCGGCGGACGAAGACGTTCGGGCAATGGGCGACGGTCACGCCCTTGTCGCCGAGGCGCGCCAGGTCGTTGGAGCCCGGCCAGTGGATCCACGGATGGTCGTTCAGGAAGATGCCGTGGCCGATGATCAAGTCGGGGCCAAGCAGGCCGAGCGAGTCGAGGAACTCGATCGGCGTCAGGCCGTGACGGCGGGTGATCTCCTGGAACTCGACCACGCTCTGCGCCGCATGGATCTGGAACGGCACGCCGAGATCGCCGGCAGCGGCCTTGGCGTCCTTCATCAGCCCGGGCGTGCAGGTGTCGAGCTGGGATGGCGCCAGCATCGCCGAGACGCGGCCGCTCGGATGCTGGTTGGCGCGCCTCACCAGGTCGACCGCGGCCTCGAGGCCCTTCTTCCCGGCCGGCTCGTCCCAGTGATAGGCGACGGTCTTGCCGTCGCCGGTCGACCACGAGGCCGAGCGGAAGGCCGGCGCCAGCACGGCGCGGATGCCGGTGGCCGCGACCTCGTCCGCCCAGTTCGGCCGGGACGCCGAGATGTCGACATAGGTGGTGACGCCGCTCTTCAGCATCTCGGAGAGGGCGACCTGGGTGGAGGCCGTCGCCGCGTCCGGCGGCAGGCGGAAGATCGGCATGAACTCGTAGAGCGAGCTCATGCCGAGGCGCGGGCTGCCGAGCTCCTCCAGCAACCCCTTGTTGCCGGGCTCGGACGTCGGGTGGGAGTGGATGTCGATCAGGCCCGGCATGACCATCAGGTCGCGGCCGTCGATGGTGCGGTCGGCCTGGCCCGCATAGCCCTTGCCGACATGGGTGAGGCTGGATCCTGCGAACGCGACGTCGGCGTCCTTCAGATAGACATGGCGCTTCTGCGCACGGTCCCAGGCGACGACCCAGGCGGCGTTCTTGACGACGGTCGTTACCATGCGCGGTCCCTAAGATGAGACGGAGCGCAGCAGCGAGCCGCGCCCCGATCGATGCCTCCCCCTCGGCCCCGTTTTCGGGGCTTCGCCAGGTTGGACTGACGCTACCACAGGCACAGGCCTCGGCAATCCCTCCGCCGCAGCGTTCACGTAGCGGCTCGGCGCCGCCCCCAGCACGCGGCGGAACATGGCGGTGAAGGCGCTGGCGCTGTCGTAGCCGAGGGCCGATGAGACCTCGGCGATCGGGCGGCCCTGGGCGAGCCGCGCCAGGGCCTCGGCCAGGCGCGCCTGCTGGCGCCAGGCGCCAAAGCTCATGCCGGTCTCCCTCTGGAAGAGCCGCGCCAGCGTGCGGCCGCTGGCGCCGATGCGCTCGGCCCAGTCCTCCAGTGTGTCGTCGGAGGCGAGATCGTCGAGCATGCTTTGGCAAAGCGCCAGGAGGCGCGGGTCGGCGGGAAGCGGGATGCGGAGCGGCAGCTCGGTCGCGCGCCTCAACTCCTCCAGGATCAGCGCGACCAGCGCCTCGGCCCGCCCGCCCGCCGCGTGGTCGACCGGCTCCTCGCCCATGGCCAGGATCAGCTCGCGCAGGAGGGCCGAGACCTCGACGACGACGCAGCGTTCGCGCGGCATGAACGGCGCCGCCGCCGGCTCGATGTAGAGGGTGCGCATCGAGACCGGGCCGACCATGCGGATCTCGTGATCGATCCCGCCGGGAACCCAGACGGCGCGTCGCGGCGGCACCACCCAGGTGCCGCCCTGCGTCGTCAGCCGCATGGTGCCGCCGATGGCATGCACCACCTGCGCGCGGCGATGGCGGTGCGGCAGGATGTGGTATCCGTCGGCGAATTCCTTCGGCATCGCCGCGACCGGGCTCGGCACGTCCTGGTAGTCGCGGGGATCGGTGCTGCGGGCGCGAGCCATGTCCAGTTCTCGACGATGCCTGTCAGGACACAGCATATCGGACATCGGTAGACTGCGGCAGTCCGTTTCGGAGGGGGAACCCCATGGATCGCCGGCACGCGCGACGGGTCATCGGCTTCATCAACGCCGCCCATGTCATCGACCACATGCTGCTGCTGATCTTCCCGACCGCCGTTCTCGGCATGGGGGCGGTCTTCGACCTGCCTTATGGCGAGATGCTGGCGCTGTCGCTGGGCGGCTTCATCGCCTTCGGCGCCGGCTCGATGCCGTCCGGCTGGCTCGGCGACAAGTGGAGCCGGCGCAACATGATCGCCGTCTTCTTCATCGGCATCGGCGTCGCCATCATGCTGGTGGGCCTTGCGAACACGCCGACGATGCTGGCGGCGTCGCTCACCCTGGTCGGCCTGTTCGCCTCGATCTACCACCCGGTCGGGACCGCGATGCTGACCGCGCATGCCGAGCCCGAGCGGATGGGCCGCGAGATCGGCGTCAACGGCGTCTGGGGCAATCTCGGCGTCGCCTTCGCGGCCTTGGTCGCCGGCGGGCTGACGCAATATGTGAGCTGGCGCGCCGCCTTCTTCGTCCCCGGCCTGATCTCGATCGCCATCGGCATCGCCTTTCTGGCGATGGTGCCCGACATTCCGGTGCCCAAGCGCGCGGGGAAGAAGGCGGCCGATCTGCCCCGCAACGTCGTCATCCGGGCATTTGCCGTGCTGGCGGCGGTGACCGTCACCGGCGGCATCGTCTTCAATGCCACCACCGTGACGCTGCCCAAGGTGTTCGACGAGAGGCTGACCAATCTCGCCTCGACGCCCTTCGGCGTCGGCAGCTTCGCCTTCGCCGTCTTCGTCATCGGCGCCACCTCGCAGCTGATCGTCGGCCGGCTGGTCGACCGCTACACGCTCCGCAACGTCTTCCTGCCGCTGGCCGCGCTTCAGGCGCCTTGCCTGATCCTGGCCGCCTTCGCCCAGGATTGGACCATGGTGGCGCTCGCCATCGGGGTGATGTTCGCGGTGTTCGGCCAGGTGACGATCAACGACGCCATCGTCGCCAAGTACACCGACGATCATTGGCGGGCCCGGGCCTTTGCCGTCCGCTATCTGGTCTCCTTCGGCGCGGCGGCGCTGGCGGTGCCGCTGGTCGCCGTGCTGCACGGCCAGGGCCAGGGATTCACCCCGGTCTTCCAGGCGCTTGCCATCCTCGGCGCGATCGTCTTCCTCGGTGCCGCCTTCATGCCGAACCGGCCAGGCGAGATCGTCGCCAAGCCGGCGACACAGCCGGCCGAGTAGCGCATCCTCCGCTCCCCTCCCGACAAGGCCCGACCATGACCACCGTCGCCGCAACGCCTGCCGCCTCAGGAACCCGCAGCCTCGGCTTCGCCCGGGTGCTGGCGCCCGTCAGCGTCGCGCATTTCTGCAGCCACTTCTTTCAGTTCATCCTGCCGCCGCTGTTCCCGGCGATGAAGGCGCATTACGGCGTCAGCTTCACCGAACTCGGATTGCTGGTCGCGATCTTCTACGGCTTCTCCGGCGTCTCTCAGGCGGTGGTCGGCGTCGTGGTCGACCGTTACGGCGCGGCCCGCGTGCTTTCCGGCGGCCTGGCGCTGCTGGCCGTCAGCTTCGCCGGCGTGGCCCTGGCGCCGAGCTATAGCTGGCTCTTGCCGCTGATGGCGCTGGCCGGGCTCGGCAACAGCATCTTCCATCCTTGCGACTATTCGATCATGTCGGCCCGCATCGAGCCGAACCGGGTCGGCCGCGCCTTCTCCTTCCATGCGCTGGCCGGGACCGCAGGCTATGCCGCAGCCCCGCTGACCATGCTGGCGCTGGCCACCGTGATGCCGTGGAATGTGGCGATCCTGGCCCCTGTGCTGCTCGCCGCGTTGACCGCGCTCTATATCGCCGTCCGCCGCGGCGACTTCGTCACGCCGACCTCGTCAGGCAAGCCGGCGGCGCAGGGTGAGCGCACCGGACTCGGCGTGCTTCTCCATACCCCGGTGATCGCCGCCTTCGTCTTTTTTGCATTGGGCGCGCTGCCGGCGATCGGCCTGACCGCCTTCCTTCCGTCGGCGCTGTTGGCCCAGTTCGAAACGCCACTGACGGTCACCGCCGCGGCGATCACCGCGCAGATGACCTGCAACGCCGTCGGCGTGCTGCTCGGCGGCTGGCTCGCCGATCGCGCCGGACGCCACGACCAAGTGGTGATCGTCGGATTCTTGATCGCCGGCGCCCTGATCTATGCGGTGACGACGCAGCCGGTGCCGGCGGTGCTGCTGCCGATCGCCTTCGGCATCGCGGGCTTCGTCACCGGCCTCACTGGCCCGTCGCGCGACATGATCATCCGCGCGATCGCGACGCCTGAGACCCGCGGCCGCATCTTCGGCTTCGTCTATTCAGGATACGATCTGGGCTCGGCGCTGGTGCCGCTGGTTCTGGCCGCGATCCTTGACCGCGGCAATGCCGGCTGGATCGCGCCCATGATCGCCGCGAGCTATCTTGCGATGATCGCCGTCGTGATGGCCGTCCGCTACGGCAGCGTCAGCAAACCTTAGGCCGCGGTCGTCGTCCGCTGCGCGTTGCGCCGGTCGAGGGAGTCCAGCAGCGCCTGGGCGCGCGCGCGCTTCTCGGGATTGGCGTCGCGCTGGACCACGCGCAGCAGCGTGTCGCGCGCCAGAACGTCGCCGGCTTCGGCTCGCTCGAAGGCGATGACGTCGCGCTTCTCGTAGTAGCTGGTGTCGAAGGGCACGACCTTGGCGCCTGCGCGCTGCCAGTAGTACTTCAGGTCGTCGCTCTTCCAGTCGGCATAGGCCGCCTCCCAGGTCATGATGCCGGCATAGGGCTGGACGGCGACCTCGGCGACGGGATCGGAGAGCCGCTGGTAGCGGGCGTCGAAGGACTGGCGCAGCTCGCCGCTGGTGTTGGGCAGCGCCTTGTGGACGGTGGTGTCGGAGAAGACGACGACGTCGCCGGCGGCGAAGTCGGCGCCGACCCATTGCCCCTCGAACTTCTCGGTGACCTCGAGGCCGCCGGCGCCCGGCGCCAGCTCGAAGTCGAGCACGCCGCGCTTGTGCGAGCCCTCGGCCATGATCAGGCCGCCCTTGGACTGCGGGCAGTCGCCGATCGGCATCCAACAGGCGAAGCTCTGGCCGCCGCCGATATGGATCTTGTCCTGGTGCGAGCCGGTGGTGAAGTCGAAGGACCTGGTCTGCGGGAAGATGTTACGGAGCACGAACATCGGGTGCGCCAGCACCGGCTCGCCGAAGATGCGCTCGAACAGCGAGATGATGTTCGGGTGCTGCTTCATCCGGTGCAGCGATTCCAGCTTCCACATCGGCCGGAAGAACTCGAGATAGCCCGGCTCCGGATCCTTGCAGGCCTTGGCGAGATCGGCGACGCCGCTCTCCAGCGGCTGATCCGCACGGAGCCAGCCGCCCCTGGCGGCGAGGCCGAGAAGCTGGCGGCGGATCGCCATGATCTCGTCCCGGGGCAGAAGGCCGCGGAGGAAGAGATAGCCGTCGCGATCGAGACGCGCCGCCAGCGCCGCGCCATCTCGGATGACATCGGTCGAATCGACGAAGGGCTTGATCATGCCGGGACGCTAGAAAGCGCGGACAAGGTTGTCAACGTCGGCCGTCTGGCGACGACTCATCCCTCTCCCAGCCGGTCGTAGCGGACCTCGCCGCCGAGGATCGTCAGGTCGACCCTGGCTTCCAGCAGCTCGGCCGGATCGACGGCGAAGAGATCGCGGTCGATGACGGCGATATCGGCGAGCATTCCGGCCTCCAGCGTGCCGCGCTCGGCCTCGGCGAAGGCCGAGTAAGCGCCGTTGGCGGTGAAGGTGTGCAACGCTTCCGCCAGCGGCAAAGTTTCCGACGATCCCAGCACACGGCCGCGATCGGTCTTGCGGGTGACCATGACGTGGAGGCCGATCAGCGGGTTGTCGGAGGAGACCGGCGCGTCGGAGCCGGCGGCGGGACGAAGCCCCCGATCGTGCCAGCGCCGCATCGGATAGGACGCCTCCGACCGCGCCTCGCCCAGCACGTCGACATAGAGATCGCCGAACTCGTGGATGAACACCGGCTGAGGCGAGGGGATGATGCCGAGCCGCCTCATCTCGCCGATCTGGCGGTCGGTGACGAAGCCGCAATGCTCGATCCGCGGCCGCGCGTCGGCCTTGGGTTGGGCCTTCAGCGCCTTCTCGATGGCGACGATCGCCTGCTCGATCGCGGCGTCGCCGATGGCGTGGATGGCGATCTGCCAGCCGGCGGCATGGACGTCGCCGACCATCGCCTCCATCTCGCGATCCTCGAAGCAGAGCATGCCCTTCTCGCTGCCGCAGCAGCGATAGGGCTCGCTCATCGCCGCGGTGCGTCCGCCGGCGGAGCCGTCGGCCCAGAACTTGACCGGGCCGATCCGCATCATCTCGTCGCCGAAACCGGTGACGAGGCCGGCCGCCCTGGCGTCGGCGAGCGCGCCGTCCGGCCCGCCGGTGAAGCTGAGATACGACCTGACCGGCAGGCGGCCGGTCTGCCGCGCCTCGCGGTAGGCGAACCACTCCTCGAACTTGGCCCGCAGGCCGACCCCGGCATCGACGACGCTGGTGAGGCCTTGGGAGAGGCAATGGCGGCCGCCCCGCTCGATCGCCTCGACCAGGCGGGCGCGGTCGGGTTTCGGCATCACCCGATAGACGACCTCCTGGGCGCGCTCCTGGACCAGGCCGGTGAGGCGCCCGTCCCGGCGCTCGAAGGCGCCGCCAGGCGGGTCGTTCACGCCCTCGGGGATGCCGGCGGCGGCGAGCGCGCGGGAATTGGCGACGCCCATATGGCCGCAGGTGCGGCGGATGTAGACGGGATTGTCGGGTGCCGCCCGGTCCAGCTCGTCGCGGAGCGGATGGCGCTTCACGTCCAGGTGGAAGTGGTCGTAGCCGCGGCCGATGATCCAGGCGCCCGGCCCCAGCCGCCTCGCCTCGGCCGCCACGGCATCGACGATCTGGGCGATGGCCGTCGCCCGCGGCGGCTTGAAGTCGAGCTCGACCAGGCCGAGCCCGATCGGGATCAAATGCTCGTGCGCATCGCAGAAGCCCGGCACCGCCAGCCGGCCGCGGAGGTCGACCACCCCCGTCGCCGGCCCGACGAGGCCGGAGAGCTCCGATTCGGTCCCGGCCGCCAGCACCCGGCCCTTCCACAGCGCCAGGGCTGAGGCCTCGGGAAGCCCGAGGCCGCGCCAGATGCGGCCGCCCTTGAGCAGCGTGTCGGCCTTGGGGAGCGCGTTCATCGAGCGGTTCCGCGGGGCCAATCCGCCGCATTGCGGTGGGCCGCCCGGGGCGCTACCAGTGGACCTGCCATTCGAGTCGTCCTCTTGCGGGCGCGTGGGACCGGCACGGTGACGCGAGGCCGGTCGGACGGTCAAGCCGGGCCGGCAGGCGCGGCCGGAGAGGAAAACAGGGGCCGGGGAAACGTGACTTACGATGCTGTCTTTGCCGAGGCCGTGGACCGGCTCAGGTCCGAGCGGCGCTATCGCGTCTTCACCGAACTCGAGCGGCGCGCCGGCAATTTCCCGCGCGCCTTCAACCACTCGCTGCCGGACGCGCCGGAGGTCACCGTCTGGTGCTCCAACGACTATCTCGGCATGGGCCAGCATCCGGGCGTGCTGGGGGCGATGAAGGAAGCCCTCGACCGCTACGGCGCCGGCGCCGGCGGCACCCGCAACATCTCCGGCAACAGTCACCCGATCGCGATCCTGGAACGCACGCTGGCCGAGCTGCACGAGAAGGAGGCGGCGCTCGCCTTCACCTCCGGCTTCGTCGCCAACGACGCCGCGCTGTCGGCGATCGGCCAGATCCTCAAGGGCTGCGTCATCCTTTCCGATGCCGACAACCACGCCTCGATGATCGCCGGCATCCGCCATTCGGGTGCCGACAGGAAGATCTTCCGCCACAATGACGTCGAGCATCTGGAGTCGCTGCTGAAGGCCGAGCCCTCCGACCGGCCCAAGGTGATCGCCTTCGAATCCGTCTACTCCATGGACGGCGACGTGGGGCCGGTGGCCGAGATCTGCGACCTGGCCGAACGCTACGGCGCGCTCACCTTTCTCGACGAGGTGCACGCCGTCGGCCTCTATGGCGCCCGCGGTGCGGGGGTGGCCGAGCGCGACGGGGTCATGTCCCGGATCGACGTGATCTCCGGCACACTGGGCAAGGCCTTCGGCGTCATGGGCGGCTACATCGCCGGGTCGGGCGCTCTGGTCGACGCCGTCCGCAGCTACGCCAGCGGGTTCATCTTCACCACCGCCCTGCCGCCGGCGGTCGCGGCCGGCGCCACCGCCTCGATTCGCCATCTGATGGCCAGCACGGCCGAGCGCGAGCGCCACCAGGAGCGGGTCGAGGCGTGCAAGCACCGCCTGAGGGAGGCCGGGTTCCCCGTCCTCAACTCGACCAGCCACATCGTGCCGTTGATGGTCCGCGACGCCGGCCGGTGCAAGGCAGCGAGCGACCGCCTGCTGGCCCAGCATCGCATCTATATTCAGCCGATCAACTACCCGACCGTCCCAAGGGGTAGCGAGCGCCTGCGGATCACGCCGACGCCCTTCCATGACGATGCCGCGATGTCGGCGCTGGTGGAGGCGTTGGTGGAGGTGTGGGACGCGCTGGAACTGACGCGCGAAAAACGCGCTTTTGTCCAGGTTAAGTGACGTTTAGGTGGTTCCGCGCCAGGGATTGAATTGACCGCTCTGTGACCTGCGCGTAACACTGCGCACGCACGGGGGGGGAACTTTGTGACGGGGGGACTTGACCCATGATTGGTGTTCGAACCAGGCGCGCTGCTGCGGCGGCGGCTCTCGCCGTGTGGCTGAGCGGCCCTGCGCTGGCCCAGACCAAGCAGGTTGCGGCAACCCCGGCCTGTCCGAGTCCGGTGGTCGAAGCCATGCATGTACGCCTCCTGCAGACCGAGCTTATCGTCGCAGCGCTGCAGTGCCGGGCGGCACCGGGGTATGACTTCTCGTCCAAGTACAACGCCTTCGTCATGAAGTTCAGCTCTCCGCTGACCCAGAACGCCAACACGCTCAAGGACCATTTCCGCAAGAGCTTCGGCGCCAACCACATGACCCAGCTCGACCGCTACATGACGCGGATCGCCAACGACGCGGGCCAGCGCGGCTTGGGTGCCGGCTATTGCCAGAACATGGCGCCGATCTTCGAGGACGTGCTTGCCCTCAAGGGCAACAGCGATCTCACCAAGTTCTCGAACCAGAACCCGCTGGCGCTCGCCATCAGCAGCCGCGACGGCTGCTGATCGGCACGCTATCGTCGCCTCCGCCTGATGGCGGAGGTGCCGGTGCGGGGAGTTCGTCCATTTCTTGATCTGGTCAGCCCGGCGCGGGCCGAGGAGCCGTCTTCGGCCGGCGCCGCCCAGCTGATCGCGGGCATGCGCGGCCACGCCGGGGACCTGGTCCAACGTCTCGGCGCGATCCGCGAGGCGCTCGCGGACCTTCCGGGCTACGCCCAGCACGCGCTCGATCTCCTGACCGATCTCGAAGGGTTGCCGTCCCTGGGCGCAGCACTCCTTGCCCTGATCGCCGTCGCTGCGCTGGGCGGAATTGCTCAATGGCTGTTCAGCCGGACGATGCGGCGGCTCCGCGAGCGGATGGCGGCGACGCCGGGGACGCTGATGCATGCCGGCGCGCTGCTCGCGAGCCTGCTCCTCGACGCCATCGGTATCATCATCTTCCTGGCCGTCGCCAACGGCGCCACCTTCCTCTTCCTCGACCGCTTCGATCCGCGCCGCGAGCTGGTGGTCGCGATTCTGCTCGCCATTTCGGCAGCCCAGCTGGCCGGCGCCGTCTCGCGCGCCATCCTGTCGCCGTCCACCCCACGGCTTCGTCTGATCAGCCTCGACGACTTGACCGCCCGCGGCCTGCAGCGCTGGGCCGTCGGCCTCGCCGCGATCGCGGGCTTCGCCTATTTCGGCGGCGGACTGCTCGGTATCCTGGCGGTGCCGCCGGAGCTGAGAACGCTCTGGGACATCGCCTTCGCCCTGCTGCTAGCGCTGCTGCTGGCGGCCTGGATCTGGCTCAACCGTCGGTCGGTCGCCGATGCCTTCGGCAGCGAGGGCTTCGCCCAATCCTGGCATGCCGCGGCCACCGTCTACGTCGCCATGGTCTGGCTGGTCTGGTCCTACAAGCGCCTGCTCGACCGGCCGGACGGCACCAGGACCGTGCTGTTGAGCGCGCTGGTGGTGCTCGCGGTTCCGCTCGCCGATCGCCTGGTGCGACGCCTGCTCGACCGGCTGTTCCGGCCCTGGCCGGGGCAGGAGGCGGAGACCGCGCTGCGCCTCGCCCGCGCGTCCCGCGTCATCCTCGGCGCGTTCCGGGTGATGATCGCGGTCGCCGCCATCGCGATCCTGATCGAGGCATGGGGCGGGCCGGTCATCGCCACGCTCAGGAACGACATGGGCCGGTCGATCCTCCGCGCCGTCTTCAACATCGCCGTCGCCGTGGTCCTCGGCTACGGCGCCTGGGAAGGCAGCAAGATCCTGATCGAGCGCCATGTCGGCCGGCCGCAGCCGGGCGAGGAGCTGCAGCCGGGGACCCGCGCCCACACGCTGCTGCCGGTGCTCCGCCACTTCGCGCTCGGCGCCCTCTCCGTCGTCATCGGCCTGATTGTGCTGTCCTCGCTCGGCGTCGACATCGCTCCGCTCTTGGCCGGCGCCGGGATCGTCGGCCTCGCCATCGGCTTCGGCGCCCAGGCCCTGGTCCGCGACATCGTCGCGGGGTTCTTCTTCCTGCTCGACGACGCGTTTCGCATCGGCGAGTACGTCGATGTCGGGCGGGTGAAGGGCACGGTCGAGGGCATCACCATCCGCTCGCTTCAGCTTCGCCACCACCGCGGCGCGCTCCACACCATCCCCTATGGGCAGATCCAGGCGATCAGCAACCACCACCGCGACTGGGTGATCGAGAAGCTGGAGTTCGGTCTGCCGTACGGCACGGACATCGAGAAGGTTCGGAAGATCCTGAAGAAGATCGGCGAGCAGTTGATGGAAAACCCCGAGATCGCAGCGGTGATGCTGGAGCCGCTGAAGAGCCAGGGCGTCACGCGCCTCGCAGACTCCGCCATGATCTTCCGGGCCAAGTTCAAGACCAAGCCCGGCGAGCAGTTCGTGGTGCGGCGGGAGGCCTACAGGCGCATACAGGCGGCCTTTGCGGAGAATGGCATCGAGTTCGCCTTCCCGACGGTCCGGATCGCCGACAATGCCGGCGACGCCGATATCGCTGCCGCCGCCCAACGGGCGATCGCAGCGAACGCCCCGAAGTCCCCCGAAAAATCTTCTACATCAGGGAGTTAAAAATTTAGTCTCGATTCGGAACTAATTCCATCAAGAGCGGGGGAATTTCGATTATCGACTGCCATCAACCGGCGGCCACAGGAAAAGTAAGGCATAATTACTGCCTTATCTGTCATTTTGCGGTGGCGCCAAGGAAATAGG
Source organism: Rhizobium sp. Q54 (assembly GCA_945871425.1). GTDB lineage: Bacteria > Pseudomonadota > Alphaproteobacteria > SHVZ01 > SHVZ01 > SHVZ01. Next base: position 14,659 of record CAMBVS010000010.1, read on the forward strand.
GCGGTCATTCTGACCTTCTTTCCGGCCCCTCCCGGCCACCCCGACGGCGCCTGCCTAGTAAGGACCCGAACCGATGGCGACCAGCCAGCGCATGCTCAGCTTCGTCTCCGTCGACAAGCAGATGCCCGACAAGCGCGCGGCTGCGACTCGCACATCCGACTTCCAGGAGATCTTCGCCGAGTTCGATGCAGCACGGGCGGCCGAGCAGGCCGGACGCTGTTCGCAATGCGGCGTGCCGTTCTGCCAGGTTCATTGCCCGCTCCACAACAACATCCCGGACTGGCTGATGCTGACCGCCCAGGGGCGGCTGGAGGAAGCCTACGAGGTCGCCGCGGCGACCAACACCTTCCCCGAGATCTGCGGGCGCATCTGCCCGCAGGACCGGCTCTGCGAGGGCAACTGCGTCATCGAGAAGGGCTTCGAGTCCGTCACCATCGGCACGGTCGAGAAGTACATCACCGACCAGGCCTTCCAGAACGGCTGGGTCAAGGCGATCCGCCCGCCGCGCGAGCTCGGCCAGTCGGTCGGCATCGTCGGCGCCGGTCCGGGCGGGCTCGCCGCCGCCGAAGTGCTCCGCCGCAAGGGCTACCAGGTCACCGTCTACGATCGCCACGACCGGGTCGGCGGCCTGATGATCTACGGCATTCCCAACTTCAAGCTGGAGAAGCCGGTGGTCGAGCGCCGCACCGGGTGGCTGATCGACGGCGGCGTCAAGTTCGTGCTGAACGTCGAGGTCGGCCGCGAGATCACGCTGGCCGAGCTTCGCCGGCGCCACGACGCCGTGCTGATCGCGACCGGCGTCTACCGCGCCCGCGATATCCAGGCCCCCGGCGTCGGCCAGGACGGGATTGCTCCCGCCCTCGACTACCTGATCGCGTCCAACCGCAAAGGCCTCGGCGACGACGTCCCGGCCTTCGACGACGGCACGCTGAACGCCGAGGGCAAGCACGTCGTCGTCATCGGCGGCGGCGACACGGCGATGGACTGCGTGCGCACCGCCGTCCGCCAGGGCGCCAAGTCGGTCAAATGCCTCTATCGCCGCGACCGCGCCAACATGCCGGGCTCCCAGCGCGAGGTGTTCCACGCCGAGGAGGAAGGGGTCGAGTTCGTCTGGCTCGCCCAGCCGGAGGCCTTCCTCGGCGACGGCCGCGTCACCGGCGTGCGTGCCCAGCGCGTCCATCTCGGCATGCCCGACGCCACCGGGCGCCAGGTGCCGCAGCCGATCGGCGACTCGCACTTCACGGTCGAAGCCGATCTCGTCCTCAAGGCGCTGGGATTCGATCCCGAGGATCTGCCCGTCCTATTCGGCGCGCCCGAACTCGAGGTGACCAAGTGGGGCACGATCAAGATCAACCAGCGGACGATGGAGACCAACCTGCCGGGCGTCTACGCCGCCGGCGACATCGTCCGCGGTGCCTCGCTGGTCGTCTGGGCGATCCGCGACGGCCGCGACGCCGCCCAATCCATCCATCGCACCCTGAGCCAGCCGCAATCGGCCGCGCTCAAGCTCGCCTCTTGAGGGAAAACAGGCGATGATTTGGCTCACTGAGCCCTGCGCCGCCAAGCGGTCCGGAGACTCGTCATGAGCACGGTCAAGCGTGCAGTCGACGACGGTGTGCGTCGACGCCTTCGCATAGAAAGCAAAGCGACCTTCGCCGACGCGATCGCTTGGTTTGGCGTCTATGTCGGCCCGCGCTCCCGATTGAGGTCGGAAGTCAAGGATCAGGAAGAGGAATACTGCGCGCGTCGCTGGTTGATCGCGATGACCTACGTTGACCGGCTTCGCCTTCCGGTCGATGTGGAGATGTCGAGCAAGCTAGGACAGGAAAGGCTGCGGCTACCCGACATGGTCCTCCGCTGGGACGATGGCGAGGCGCTCGGCGTGGAGATCCGGCAGGCAACAACGCAGCGCGACCAAGAATATCGGACTAGGGCCGCCAAGAGCGACGAACCTCCGGAACCTCTCCCGAACGGCGCGAGTTTCGATGCCCACAAGAATGCCGTCATTTCCAATATTTGCGAGGCGATCACGGAGAAGGCGAAGAAGGGCTACGGCGGCGTCTCGCCACGCGACCTCCTGCTGTACGTGGGTTCGGAAAGCGGAGCAGCGCTTCTGTACGGCGGTGATGTGCCGGCGCTAATGTCCGAGGTCTTGCAGGCGGTCCGTGAAAGGGCGCGATCGGCACAAGGCTTCCGTCTATTGCACGTCCTTTGGGGTGAAGCGGTGTTCCTCGACGTGTTCGGCAACACGTTCGCCCAAGTCGACCTCTCCGCCAACTACGCGAACGACTGGTGGGCGTGGCTTCGCGCTCAAGCCGATCATCTCCGCGCCCGTCGCCTTAAAGACATCGACTACGACAATCTGGCCGAGGAGCTCGAAGGGTTGGGACGCTCGGACAAGAGGGCTCTGACGAGCCATCTCCGGAATCTGCTTGTGCATCTGCTCAAGTGGCGATTCCAGCCGGAAATGCGCACGCCAAGCTGGAGACTGTCGATCCAGAATGCGCGAGACGAGATTGAAGAGGCGGTGGCGGAGAGCCCGAGCTTCGAGCCGACCTTGGATGAGCTGACCGTGAAGCAGTATCCGAAAGCGCGAGAAGACGCAGCCAACGAGATGGACATCGATGCCGACGCCCTTCCCCAAGCGTGTCCCTTTGAGCTGGACCAGATTCTGGACCGCAAGTTCTTTCCGGATGCCAACCCATGAGCGACCGAATGGAGTCGACCATGACTGACGGCGAGCGCTTCGTCGCAGAGTGGCGTGCCAATGCCGCCCATCTCGAATCCCACGGCCTCTACCGCGCCGAGGACGAGCACGACGCCTGCGGCGTCGGCTTCGTGGCATCCATCGACGGCAAGCCGCGCCGTGACGTGGTCGAAGCCGCGATCAACGCGCTGAAGGCGGTCTGGCACCGGGGCGCCGTCGACGCCGACGGCAAGACCGGCGACGGCGCCGGCATCCACCTCCAGGTGCCGCAGGAGTTCTTCAAGGCGCATGTCGCGCATTTGGGATACGAGCCCGACGACGGCGAGCTCGCGGTCGGCCAGATCTTCCTGCCGCGCACCGATCTCGACGGCCAGGAGCGCTGCCGCTGCATCGTCGAGGAGGAGATCCTCCGCCTCGGCTACACCATCTACGGCTGGCGCCAGGTGCCGGTGAACGTCTCGATCATCGGCGAGAAGGCCAACGCGACGCGGCCCGAGATCGAGCAGATCATCATCGGCAACGAGCGCAAGGTCACGACCGAGCAGTTCGAGCGCGAGCTCTACGTGGTGCGCCGGCGGATCGAGAAGGCGGCGACCGCCGCCAACGTCAACGACTTCTACATCTGCTCCTTGTCCTCGCGCTCGCTCATCTACAAGGGCATGTTCCTGGCGGAACAGCTCTCGGCCTTCTATCCGGACCTGCTCGACCCGCGCTTCGTCTCCTCCTTCGCCATCTACCACCAGCGTTACTCGACCAACACGTTTCCGACCTGGCGCCTCGCCCAGCCCTTCCGCGTGCTCGCCCACAACGGCGAGATCAACACGCTCAAGGGCAACGTCAACTGGATGAAGAGCCACGAGGCGCGTCTCGCCTCGCCGCTGTTCGGCGACACCCTCAACGACCTGAAGCCGATCATCCAGCCCGGCGGCTCGGATTCGGCCGCGCTCGACAACGTCTTCGAGCTGCTCTGCCAGGGCGGCCGCACGCTGCCGATGGTGAAGACGATGATGATCCCCGAAGCCTGGGCGCCGGATGCGCCGATGCCGAAGGGAGTCAAGGAGATGTACTCCTACGCCAACTCGGTGATGGAGCCCTGGGACGGGCCGGCGGCGATCGCCGCCTATGCCGGCGACTGGGTGATCGCCGGCATGGACCGGAACGGCCTCAGGCCGCTCCGCTATACCGTGACCGACGACGGCCTGGTCATCGCCGGTTCCGAGACCGGCATGGTCCGGCTCGACGAGACCCATGTCCTGCGCAAGGGCCGGCTCGACCCCGGCCAGATGATCGGCATCGACCTCAAGGCCGGCAAGCTCTACCGCGACCGCGAGCTGAAGGACGCGCTGGCGTCGTCCCGGACCTTCGGCGACTGGACCCAGCACATCACGCGCATCGACCACATCGTGCGCGCCGACCACCGCGACCGCCGCGAGCTCGACCGCGACGAGCTGCGCCGGCGCATGATCGCCGTCGGCTGGAGCCTCGAGGACCTGGAGCTGATCCTCCACCCGATGGTCGAGGACGCCAAGGAAGCCGTCGGCTCGATGGGCGACGACACGCCGCTCGCCGTGCTTTCCCGCCAGTACCGCGGCCTCCACCATTTCTTCCGCCAGAACTTCAGCCAGGTCACCAACCCGCCGATCGACTCGCTCCGCGAGGCGCGGGTGATGACCGTGCGCACGCGGCTCGGCAATCTCGGCAACATCCTCGACGAGGACGAGAGCCAGTGCCATCTGCTGCAGCTCGAATCGCCGGTGCTGTCGAACGCCGAGTTCGAGGCGATGCGCGACTACATGGGCGACACCGCGGTCGAGGTCGACTGCACCTTCGATCCGAAGGGCGGTGACTCGAGCCTCCGCGACGCGATCCAGCGGGTCCAGCGCGAGGCCGAGAACGGCGTGCGCGCCGGCTGCACGCATGTGATCCTCTCCGACAAGGCGATCGGACCCGACCGGGCGCCGATCCCTATGATCCTCGCCGCCGGCGGCGTGCACTCGCATCTGGTTCGCCAGAACCTCCGCACCTTCACCTCGCTCAACGTACGCTCGGGCGAGTGCATGGACGTGCACTACGCCGCCGTGCTGGTCGGCGTCGGCGCCACCACCGTCAACGCCTACCTGGCGCAGGAGGCGATCGCCGAGCGCCATGCCCGCGGGCTCTTCGGCCAGATCTCGCTGGACGATTGCATCCGCCGCTTCAAGAAGGCGGTCGACGACGGTCTGCTCAAGATCATGAGCAAGATGGGGATCTCGGTCATCTCCTCCTACCGCGGCGGCTACAACTTCGAGGCGGTCGGCCTCTCGCGCTCGCTGGTCGCCGACTTCTTCCCCGGCATGACGAGCCGCATCTCCGGCATCGGCCTTTCGGGCCTGCAGCGGAAGGTCATCGACCTCCATGCCCGCGCCTTCGCCGAGGATTCGGTGGCGCTGCCGGTCGGCGGCCTCTACCGTTTCCGGCGGTCGGGCGAGGCCCACGCCTTCGAAGGCAACCTGATCCACGCGCTGCAAACCGCGGTCGCGACCGACAGCTACCACACCTACAAGAAGTATTCGGAGGCGACGCGGAAGCTGCCGCCGATCCATCTCCGCGACCTGCTCGACTTCACCGCCACCAGCCAGGCGATTTCCGTCGACGAGATCGAGTCGATCACCGAGATAAGGAAGCGCCTGGTCTCGCCCGGGATCTCCCTTGGCGCGCTGAGCCCGGAGGCGCACGAGACCCTCTCGATCGCCATGAACCGGATCGGCGCCAAGTCCGATTCGGGCGAGGGCGGCGAGGATCCCGCCCGCTACACGCCGCGGCCCAACGGCGACAACCCCTCATCGGCGATCAAGCAGATCGCGTCCGGCCGTTTTGGCGTCACCGCGGAGTATCTCAACAACTGCCGCGAGATCGAGATCAAGGTGGCCCAGGGCGCCAAGCCCGGCGAGGGCGGCCAGCTTCCCGGCATCAAGGTCTCCGGCCTGATCGCCAGGCTCCGCCACGCGATGCCCGGCGTGAGCCTGATCTCGCCGCCGCCGCATCACGACATCTACTCGATCGAGGACCTGGCCCAGCTCATCTACGACCTGAAGCAGATCAACCCGGACGCACGGGTCTGCGTGAAGCTGGTGGCGCGCTCGGGCATCGGCACCATCGCTGCCGGCGTCGCCAAGGCCAAGGCCGACACCATCCTGATCTCCGGCCACTCCGGCGGCACCGGCGCCTCGCCGCAGAGCTCGATCAAGTATGCCGGCATCCCCTGGGAGATGGGCCTTTCCGAGGTCCACCAGGTGCTGACGCTGAACCGGCTTCGCCAGAACATCCGGCTTCGGGTCGACGGCGGCATCAAGACCGGCCGCGACGTGGTGATGGCCGCGATTCTCGGCGCCGAGGAGTTCGGCATCGGCACGGCCTCGCTGGTCGCCATGGGCTGCATCATGGTCCGCCAGTGCCATTCCAACACCTGCCCGGTCGGCGTCTGCACCCAGGACGAGAAGCTGCGCGCCAAGTTCGAAGGCACGCCCGAGAAGGTGGTCAACCTGTTCACCTTCATCGCCGAGGAGACGCGCGACATCCTGGCTTCGCTCGGCGTGCGCTCGCTGGCCGAGGTGATCGGCCGCACCGACCTGCTCGCCCAGATCGACCGCGGCGGCCGCGATCTTGACGACCTCGACCTCAATTCGCTCCTGATCCAGGCCGATGCCGGCGGGCAGGCCCGCTACTGCACGGTCGAGGGCCGCATCGAGGTGCCGGAGACTCTCGACGCCCAGATGATCCAGGACGCCAGGGCGGCGCTCGAGGAAGGCGAGAAGATGCAGCTGGCCTACAACATCCGGAACACCCATCGGGCGATCGGCACCAAGCTCTCGAGCCGCATCGTTCGCCGTTTCGGCATGACCGGGCTGCAGCCGGGCCAGATCACCGTCAGGCTGCGCGGCTCGGCCGGGCAGTCCTTGGGCGCCTTCGCCGTCCAGGGCCTCAAGCTCGAGGTCTTTGGCGACGCCAACGACTATGTCGGCAAGGGGCTCTCGGGCGGCACCATCGTCGTACGCACGACGACGGCGAGCCCGCTCATCACCAACCACAACACCATCATCGGCAACACCGTGCTCTACGGCGCGACGGCCGGGCGCCTGTTCGCCTCCGGCCAGGCCGGCCAGCGCTTCGCCGTCCGCAACTCGGGCGCTGTCGCGGTGGTCGAAGGGGCGGGCTCGAACGCCTGTGAGTACATGACCGGCGGCATGGTGGCGATCCTCGGCCCCGTCGGCGACAACTTCGGCGCCGGCATGACCGGCGGCATGGCCTTCGTCTACGATTCCGACGAGACCTTCGCGCATGCCGTCAACCCGGACACGCTGGTCTACCAGCGCCTCGCCTCATCCCATTGGGAGGGCGTGCTCAAGGGGCTGATCGCCGAGCACCAGCGCGAGACCCAGTCGAAGTTCGCCGAACGCCTGCTGGTCGACTGGCGGCTCGAGCGGAAGAAGTTCTGGCAGGTGGTGCCGAAGGAGATGCTGGCCAGGCTGGACCAGCCGCTGTCGGACGCGCCGGCGGCCGCGCGGGCCTAGGTCAGGGGACGAGCGGGGCCGGCCGGGCCGTATCGATCGGCTGATTCGACCACAGGCTCGCCGTTCCCATGGCCCGATGCGGCGGGTCGGTCTCTTCGATCACGCCGCCGAAGGGCAGGATGCCGCCAAGGATCCTCTTCACGTCGCGATCGACGGCGCGGACCATGTCGTTCTGCTCGTAGAGCAGGCCCTGGTCGCCGAGCGCCGCGCGGGCGAGCTCGCCATAGTGCCCGACCTGCGCATCCGACATCTCCTGCATCGAGCGGAAGTTCAGGATGAGGTCGACCGGCCGGAGCTCCCCCAGCACGCGCTCGGCCAGGTGGGTGACGACGAAGACGCCGGCGAAGGAGTCCGGAAGCTTCGCCGACAGATGTCCCGTCTCGGTCGACACGTATCCCTCCGGTGTCGCCACGTAGGTCGGCTGGCCCGCCCACAGCAGGGAAAGATAGATCGCGGCGAACAGGAGCGAGTCGGGCAGGTCGATGGCGACGAACCGCTGGCGTCCCGGCGACAAGGCTTGCCCGAGCTGATACCCCAGCCCGCCGAAGCCCGAGCCGATGTCGACCACGGTCACCGGACGGCCGCGCCCCGCCGTCTCGCGCAGCCGTCCGAGCACCCCCGATCCATAGAGCCCGTTCATCTGCGTCTGCAGGCTCCAGGCATCGTAGCTGGCCACCACGCCGTCGCAGATCGGGCCGGCCTCGCCGAGAAACGCCGGGAGTCGTACCCGCGCATGGTCCGGCAGCCGCCGCTGGGCGAGCAGAAGCTCCATCATCGCGATGCTGACATTGGTGTGGCGCTGCAAAAGCGCGTCGATGTCGGCGGGTATGACGGCGGGAACCGGGCCGCCAAGCGTGTTGCCGATAGGATCGAAGCCGGTGAAGGGCTGGCAGAGCAGGCGGAGATGCTCGAACTGCCGCCTCTCCTTCAGGAAAAGCGAGTGCCAGCCGCCGGCCATCTCGCCGGACCAGGCGTTGTCTCCGGCCGAAATGTCCCGTGTTGGCGTCGACGCCTCGGGAGATGCGGCCGGCCTCCTCAGGCCGCCGATGAGATCCGCAAGAGCGGAGGCCGTGCGGTACTCGGCATCGGTCAGTCGTCTGTTGCCGGCCGGGGTCAGGTGCCCGGCATAACGGAAGGTCAGAGGCTCGCCACGGAAGTTCACCGTGACGGGGGTTTCCTCGGATTCGGCAGGACTCGACATGTCTCGGCTCACCTCGTTCCCTCGCCAGCCCATCCTAGGAGATTTCGAACGACGGCGGTGCGGGCATGGCGGTAGACGCCAAAGGCGAAGCAGGGCAAAGCTAGCGACGGGGCGGCGGCAATCCGACCCGAACGCGGTGCCGCTGCCACACATGTCACCATTGCAGGCGCACATGCCGTTGGCCGTTTCCCCTCGCAGCCTGGTGATCGGCGCAACGACCGCGCTGCCGGCCCTGATTGCGCTGGGCGCGCTGGCCGGCGGCTGGATCGGCGTTGCCGCGTTCGCAGCGGCGGCGGCGGCGATCGGCGGCACCGTTGCGGCGGTCCGAGTCGCGCGCGCCGAGCGTGGCCCGGCCGCGGCAAGCGCAGCCGGCCCGGAATCCGGCCCGGGCGATCTCGCCCGGCTGACCGAGGGGCAGCTCCGGCTCTTCGACAACATCCCCGATCCCCTGCTCCACGTCGGCGCCGACCGGACGGTCCTCGCCGCCAACCGAGCCGCCCGCGCGCTGTTCGGGCCGGCCATCGAGGACCGAGACCTGGCACATGTGCTCCGCCAGCCCGACGTCCTGGAGGCGGCCGAGGCGGTGCTGGCCGGTGGCCCCGGCCGTGAGGTCCAGATCGAGCTGGCGGGGTCGGCGGAGCGCCATTTCGCCGTCCGGATCGAGCCGCTGGCGCAGGCGAGCGCGCTGCTGCTGCTCCACGACACCACGCAGATCGCCAAGCTCGAGCAGATGCGCGCCGACTTCGTCGCCAATGCCAGCCACGAGATCCGGACGCCGCTGGCTTCGCTCATGGGGTTCATCGAGACGCTGCAAGGCGCGGCGAAGGACGATGCCCAGGCGCGGACGACCTTCCTCGGCATCATGCACGACCAGGCGCGGCGCATGGCACGCCTGGTCGACGACCTGCTCTCGCTGTCGCGCATCGAACTGAAGGAGCATACGCCGCCGACCGCCTCGGTCGATCTCGCCATGACGATCGGCGCGCTCAAGACGACGCTCGACTGCCAGGCCGAGGTCCGCCGCATGCCCATCGTCCTCGACCTTGCCGCCGGCCTGCCCAAGGTCGTCGGCGACGCCGACGAGCTGACCCAAGTGTTCCAGAACCTGATCGACAATGCGCTCAAATACGGGAAACCCGGGACCGAGATCCGCATTGCCGCCGGAGAGGCCGCGCAGACCCCGCCCTCCTTCCCGGATCCGAGGCGGCGCGCCGTGGCCGTGTCCGTGACCGATCAGGGCGAGGGTATCGCCCGCGCGCATCTGAGCCGGCTGACCGAGCGCTTCTATCGCGTGGACGTCGGGCGGTCGCGCGACCTCGGCGGCACCGGCCTCGGCCTAGCGATCGTCAAGCACATCGTCAGCCGCCATCGCGGCGCTCTGGCCGTCGATTCCGAGGTCGGCCGCGGCAGCACCTTCACCGTCTTCCTGCCCGTCGCCGAGTGATCGCGCTCCGCCTTCTCGTCGCGACGGCGATTGTCCAGGCCGCACCGGCCTCGGCACGCGACGCCCCCTGGCTGATCGCCCCGCCGGCGCTGGTCGAGGTCGCCCGCGGTCTCGGCGGCCCCGCCGCGCGCATCCAGGCGCGGGAGGAAGAGGAAGCGGTCACGGCCTATTGCCAGGGGCTCGGCGCCCAGACGGCCGACGCGCTGGTCCTGCCTCGCCGCCTGCTCGACCGCGAGCGGCGATCCTGCGAGGCCGAGGCGATCCCGGGCGAACCCGAACGCCTGCTGGGCCTGATCGGCCTCGTCCTCGAGGGGCCGGTCGCCGAGCTGACCCGCCGGCACATGTGGCAGGCCTTCGCGCGCGAAGTCTCCGAAGACGGCAAGCTCGCTGCCAACAAGGCGGGAAGCTGGCGCCAGATCGACCCCGCCCTGCCCGATCGCCCGATCGCGCTCCGCCTCGAAGCGCCGGCGCCGCTCGCCGATGCGCTGATCCTCGCCATCGGCTGCCTCGGCGCGACCGGATACGCCAAGCTCGACCGCACACGTCTCTGCCATGGCGTGCGGGCCGACCTTCCGCAGGGACCGGATCCGGTCGTCATCCGCAGGCTCGGGCCGGGCGGCCAGGGCCAGGCGATCGAGGGCGTCGCGCCGACCGCGCCCGATCTCACCACCGGCCGCTATCCCCTGGCGAGACGCGTCTATCTGTATCTGAAGCGGGCGCACCTGCCGGGAATTCCCGGTCTCCCCAGCCTGTTGCAGGCGGAGGCGCCGGGCCTGGTGCCGGTTCCGCCGACGGCGCCCTGAATTCATCAATCTGTCATATGATAGTCATATGACCTTAGCGTGACCGGGCTATAGACTGGCTCGGGAACTTCAAGGAAACGTCATGGTCTCCGAGCACATCGTCCACGCCTATGACGATCAGCTGAAGCGGCTGAAAGCCGAGATCAGCGAGATGGGCGGGCTCGTCGAGGCTCAGCTCGGCCAGGCCATCCAGGCGGTCGGCAGCCGCGATGCCGAGCTCGGCCAGCGCTGCGTCGCGTCCGATGCAAGGGTCGACGCGCTCGAACGCCAGATCGATGAATCGGTGGTGAAGATGCTGGCGCTCCGCCAGCCGATGGCGAGCGACCTCCGAACCATCCTCTCGGCCCTCAAGATCGCCGCCGACCTCGAGCGGATCGGCGACTATGCCGCTAATGCCGGCAAGCGCGTGCAGGCGCTGAACCAGTTCCCGCCGGTGCCGAGCGTCGGCGGCGTGGTGCGCTTGGGACAGCTCGCCCGCCATGTCGTCAAGGACGTGCTCGACGCCTTCGCTTCCTCCGATACCGCGCGTGCGATCCAGGTCTGGCAGCGGGACGAGGAGGTGGACGCCATGTACACCAGCCTCTTCCGCGAGCTCCTGACCTACATGATGGAGGACCCGCGCAATATCACGCCCTGCACGCATCTCCTGTTCATCGCCAAGAACCTGGAGCGCATCGGCGACCATGCGACGAACATCGCCGAGACCATCCACTTCCAGGTCGTCGGCCGCACCATCGCCGAGGCGCGGCCGAAGGGCGACGAAACCAGCTTCGCCGTAGTCGAGCCCGATGCCCGCCGGTCCTGAGATGATGAGCCCGCTGGTCCTGGTGGTCGAGGACGAAGGCGCCCTCGTCACCCTCCTTCGCTACAACCTCGAGCGCGAAGGCTTCCGCGTCGCCGAGGCGCGCGACGGCGAGGAGGCGATCCTGCAGGCGGCCGAGCTCAAGCCCGACCTGATCCTGCTCGACTGGATGATCCCGCATGTCTCGGGCCTCGAGGTCTGCCGGCGGCTCCGGCGGCGGCCGGACACACGCTCGACACCGATCATCATGCTGACCGCCCGCGCCGAGGAGAGCGACAAGATCCGCGGCCTCGATGGCGGCGCCGACGACTACGTGACCAAGCCGTTCAGCCCGACCGAGCTGGTGAGCCGGGTGCGAGCGCTGCTGCGCCGCTCGCGACCGGCGATGGCGGCCGAGCGGCTGGAATTCGCCGACCTGGTGATGGACCTGGCCGCGCATCGGGTCCGCCGCGGCGGCCGCGACATCCATCTCGGGCCGACCGAGTTCCGGCTTCTGCGCCACCTGCTCGAGCATCCGGGCCGGGTCTTCTCGCGCGAGCAGCTCCTGAACGCGGTCTGGGGCAGCGAGGTCTATGTCGAGCCCAGGACGGTCGACGTCCATATCCGGCGCCTCAGGCTCGCGGTCAATGCGCCCGACGAGGCGGACCTGATCCGCACCGTCCGCTCCGTCGGCTACGCCCTCGACCGGCCGACCAACGGTCACGACGGAGGCTAGGTCGTCGGCGCAGCCTTCGGCGATTGCCCGGCAAGGCGAGCCTGGTCCACGGCCACCGCGACGCACTCCAGAAGCCGCTGTTTGACCTCGCCGTCGGGCAGCAGCGGCATCGCTTCGAGAATGCATGCGACATGGTCCAGCTCCAGGACTCCATAGTGCATGGCGCGCGCGATGTTGGGGATGATGAAGTCGGCCATCGTTCCGGTAAGCCAGGGGTCGTGTTCCCGAGTCTCGAACAGGGACCGGAACGGGATCAGGCCCTGGCGATGGAGGTGGAGGAAGGTCTGTATCCAGCCGATCGATCCCCCGATGGGACCGTTCATGATTCCGGGCCTGAGCTCCGTCGCCGGTCGGTCGCCGTTGAATTGACGCTGGCGGAGGGCGGCCTGAGGCACGACGGCGCAACGCGCCTCGTGAAAGGCACGGAGGTAGATCTCGATCTGGGGGTAGGGAAACCCGATCTGGAGGCTGTAGCTGCTGGGCGCCGCCATCGCCGGAATCCGGCGGAACAGGACGGCGGAGATGAACGCCAGGTTGGAAGCGAGTCCGTGGGCTCGCGCCAGATCCATGATTCCGCCATAGACGAGACCGCTCTCGATCGCCATCAAACGCTCGAGAATGCACTCCGACATGTCGCGGTTCCAGATCGACCGGTTGAACAGGAGCAGGTCGGGATCGAGGCTGTCGATGACGGCGATCGCCAGATCGAGGAAGTAGTCCTCGTAGATGTCGTCATCGCCGGCTACGCAGACGAATTTCCCCCGGGCGAGACGGAAGGCCAGCCAGTAGTTGGAAACGACTCCGTAGTTTCTCTCGTTCCGGCGATAGCGGATCCCGCCGAGCTCGTGGGACAGGCTCCGGACCACCTCCTCCGTCCTGTCGGTCGAGGCGTTGTCGCTGATGACGACCTCGACCCGTCCGGGGTGGCGTCGCGTCTGCGGGGCGAGCGAACGAAGCATCTCCTCCAGGTATTTGTCCCGGTCGAAAGTCGGGATGGCGATCGAAATGAGCGGCTGATCCATCAATCTCGTCCCAGGGAAATGAAGCCGGGGGCACCGTATGGAAGACGTTTCCTGCATGCAAGGTTGCACATCGAATCGGCGTAGTCGCCGCGGCGTCCTGGTCTATGATCCGGCTCATGTCGGCGCATCCCGGTTCCGAATTCCATGGACGTCGCGCGCTGGTCACCGGCGCGACGGGCTATCTCGGCGTCGCCGTGACGCGCCGGCTCGCATCCGCAGGATGGGAGGTCCATGCACTCGTTCGGCCCGAGTCTTCGCGCGTACGCCTGACCGCCGTCCTTCCTTCCGATCGGTTCCACCCGGTCGGTGTCGAAGCCGGTGCGATCTCGGCCATCGTGGATCGTCTGCGGCCGGACGCCATCTTCCATCTGGCCGCGGCCGGCCGTATCGACCATCGCATCGCCGACATCGCGCCGATGATCGAGGCCAACTTCGCGCTGGGTGCCGTCGTCGCCGAGGCGGCAGCGTCGGCGTCCGCCGCGCTTCTCGTCGCGGGGAGCTACTGGGAGTACGGCGAGGCGGGGACGGGCGGGCCGAACAGCCTCTACGCCGCGACCAAGCGCTCGCTCGATCCCGTGCTCGCCTACTACGCCGACCGGCGCAGTCTTAAATGGACGAAGCTGGTCCTCCACGACATCTACGGGCCGGCCGACTGGCGCCGGCGGCTCGTCACCCAGTTGATCGAAGCTGCCGAGTCAGGCGCGCCGATCGAGCTGACGGAGGGACTGCAGGAGATCGAGCCCATACATGCGGACGACGCCGCCGGCGCCTTCCTCCGCGCGGCGGAGATGTTGTTGGAAGTCCGGACAGTCACCAATGTCGCCGGCATCGGCGGAGGAGAGCGGGTGACGTTGCGAGCGCTGGCGGGGCTGATCGAGGATACGACCGGGCGCAGGATCGATGCCCGCTGGGGAAGCCGTCCCTATCCCGAGGGCCAGATCTTCCGGCCGGCGGAGCTAACCCGCCTGCCATCCTGGCAACCACGAAAGACGTTGAAGGGCGGCCTCGAGACGGTGGTCGCGAGTCTGCGCCAAGCTCAGCGCGGCGCCCGGCAGAAGGCGTGAAGCCGTTCGATCACGAAGTCGATCATGGCCTCCGTCAGGCCGGGATAGACCCCTAGCCAGAACAGGCGCTCGGCGACGATGTCGGTATTCGTGAGACGACCGACGACCCGATGCGGAATCCCGACATAGGCCGGTTGCCGCAGCAGGTTTCCGCCGAACAGCAGCCGCGTGCCGATGTTCTGCTCGTTGAGCCAGCGCATCAGGTCCTCGCGCGGGAACGGCGCATCGGCGCGCAGCAGCAGCGGGAATCCGAACCAGCTGGGATCGCTCCTCGCCGTCGCTTCCGGCATCTCGAAGATGTCGGCGAGATCCTTCACGCCTTCGCGCAGGCGATGGAAGTTGCGCCGACGCGCGGCGATGAAGTCCGGAAGCTTCTCAAGCTGAGCCAATCCGATCGCAGCCTGCAGATCGGTCGCCTTCAGGTTATAGCCGATATGAGAATAGATATACTTGTGGTCATACCCATAAGGCAGATCGCCGAGCTGCCAGGCAAAGCGCTTGCCGCAGGTATTGTCCTTACCGGGCGCACAGTAGCAGTCACGCCCCCAGTCCCTCAGCGACTCGACCGCCCGCATCACCCGCGTGTTCGCGGACAGCACCGCGCCGCCCTCGCCCATGGTGATGTGGTGCGCGGGGTAGAAGCTCACCGTCGCCACGTCGCCGAAGGTGCCGACGGCGCGCCCGTCATAGGTGGCACCGAGTGCGTCGCAGCAGTCCTCGACCAGCCAGAGGTCGCGCTTCTTCGCGATCTCCGCCACCTCGGCGACGGCGAAGGGATTGCCGAGCGGATGCGCGATCATGATGGCGCGCGTGCGCGGGCCGATCGCTTCCTCGAGCGCCGCCAGGTCGACGCAGTGGGCCGGCAGCGTCACGTCGACGAAGACCGGCACCAGGCCGTTCTGCAGGATCGGATTGACCGTCGTCGGGAATCCGGCCGCGACGGTGACGACCTCGTCGCCCGGAACCAGGCGCCGCTCGCCGACCAGCGGCGAGGTGAGCGCGGTGAGCGCCAGCAGGTTCGCAGAAGAGCCGGAGTTGCAGAGACGACAGCGGCGGCCGCCGAACCACTTGCCGAGTTCGTCCTCGAAGGAATCGGCGAAGTGCCCATGGGTCAGCCAGAACTCGAGCGATGCCTCGACCAGGCGCTTGACCTCGTCCGCATCGAAGTGCCGGCCTGCCACCGGCACGTGGGTCGTGCCGGGTACGAACGGCTTCGCCGGGAACGCCTCGGCGACATACTCCTCGACCAGGGACAGGATTTGCGCCTGCAGCTCGCGGGCACGGCCGGAACTCACGCGAGATACTCGCGATACCACCGAACGGTGCGTTCGACGCCGCCGACGAGATCGTGCCGCTCAGACCAGCCAAGCTCGTCGCGCATCCGCCTGGCCGAGAGGTGCTGGTGGCGGATCTCCAACTTGGCGGTACCGCGGACATCGGGTGCGAGGTCGACGCCCGCCGCCTTCGCCAGGGCCGTGACGATCTCCAGCACCGTCCGCGTCTCCTCGGTCGAGACGTTGAAGGCGCTGCCGCGGCGCGACGGATCGCCGGCGAGCCACTCCGCGAGCCGGACATAGGCATCGGCCGCGTCCTCGACATAGAGGTAGTCCCGGGTCAGGGTCCCGTCCGAGCGGATCACCGGCCGCTCGCCCCGGAGAAGCGAGCGGATCGTGCCGGGAATGAGCCGGTTCCAGTTGAGGTCGCCGCCGCCGTAGAGATTGGCGCAGCGGGTGACGAGGGCGGGCAGGCCGAAGGACGTGACGTAGCTCTGCGCCACGGTCTCGGCCGCGACCTTGCTTGCATCGTAGGGATGGCGCCCGAGAAGCGGCATGTCCTCGGTGTAGGGAAGGACCGGCTGGTCGCCATAGGCCTTGTCGGACGAGGCGAGGACGATCGCGCGCAGACCACCGATCTGCCGGCAGGCCTCGAACAGCGTCCAGGTCCCGCCGACGTTCACATCGAAGGTCTCCGAGGGGTTGCCGGCAGCGACGCCGACTACGGTCTGCGCCGCCAGATGCATCACCACGTCGCATTCGTATTCGCCGAGCGCACGCTTTAACAGTTCCCCGTCGCGGACATCGCCGTGGACGACCACGCAGCGGTCCATCAGGGTGCCGAAATGCGTCCGCGCCGCCGGGAGACCGTCGCGCACCAGGCAGACCGGCCGCGCGCCATCGGCGAGGAGCCGTGCAACGACCCAGCCGCCGAGGAGGCCGGTCGCGCCGGTCACCAGCACCGGCCGGTCGCGCCAAAAGGGCGTCACCATGTCCTCCACGGCGCCCGGCCCTCGGACCAGAGGGCGTTCAGCGCGAGATAGTCGCGATAGGTGTCGAGCGTGTGGAAGAAGCCCTCGTGGCGATAGACCATCAGCTGCCCGTCGCGGGCCAGCCGCTCCAGCGGCTCGCGCTCGAGCACACAGGACGGATCGGCGGAAAGATAGTCCAGAACGCCACGTTCGAAGACGAGGAAGCCGGCGTTCACCAGGCCGTCGATCCGCGGCTTCTCCCGGAACCGCATCGCCCGATCCTCGCCGTCGACCTCGATCACCCCGAAGCGCGACTCCGGGTGGATGGCCGTCATCGTCGCGAGACGGCCATGCGACTTGTGAAAGCGAAGGAGGGCTGAGACGTCGACATCGGAGACGCCGTCACCGTAAGTCACCATGAACGGGCCTGCGGGCAGATAGCGCTCGACCCGCTTGATCCGCGATCCGGTCATGCTCATCGGTCCAGTCTCGGCGAGGGTGACCTTGATGTCGTCCTCTGCGAGCGGGCTATGGAATGTCAATTCGTCGGGACGCCCCAGCGACAGCGTGAAGTCCCGGGACATGGCTCGATAGTCGAGGACATAGCTCTTGATCTGCTCGCCCTTGTAGCCGAGGCACAGCACGAAGTTGGTGAGACCGTGCACTTGGAAATGCTTCATGATGTGCCAGAGGATCGGGTGCTCGCCGATCTGCACCAGAGGCTTGGGGATCGACTCCGTGTGCTCACGCAACCGCGTGCCCTGGCCGCCGCAAAGAATCACCACGGCCATCTCGTGTTGCGCCACCGCCTCGCCCCCTCTTCCGGCCCGACCTTCGTGCTTCATTAGTACAGACGACGCCGGATTGCACCGACTAGAAAGCTAGACGACGATCGGCCCGAACAAGGCAGCCGCTGGCTTCTCTCCGGCGACCGGGCCGACTCCCGCCATCGGCGCTCCATCGGCATAGTCGACGCTGCGATGCGTCTTCTTGATCGGGATGCGCGAGAAGACCTTGCCCAACGCCTGGCGGCTGCGGCCGTGCCGGTTCAGCTGGTCCTGGAAGAACTTCTTCTGCCAGGGCTGGTGGAAGAAGCGGATCCGCGTCGGCCGGATCTCCGTCGGCGCCTCTTCGAAGGCGGCGTGATCGAGCGCGACGAAGTCGTAGTCGAAATCGGCGACCGTCTCGCTGTCGAGATCGACGAAGGAGCGCTTCTTCAGAAGCGAAAAACGCTTGAGGTCGGCGAAGTAGGCAGAGTCCAGAAGATCCCTCCGCCCGGTCCGCTCGCTGACGAAATCGGCGAACAGGTCGAAGGCGACGTCGTGCAGGTCCTCCATGCAGGTGAGGTAGACCTGCGCCTGGGTGTTGAACAGGACGTTGTTGCCGCGCTCGCCGGCAAGGTAGCTCTCCAGCACCGAGCGATCGGACTTGATGCCGTCGGCCAGCGCCTCGTAGGTCGGCGCCAGCTCGCCTTCGGTCGCAGCGAGAAAGCTCCCATACATCGATGCGAGCGGGCCCGGGAAATCGCCGCGACGGGCGTGCATGTAGAGCAGCCAGTCGGAGATCTTGAATCCGAGCCCACGGATGAAGCGGGTGAGCTCGAGAAAGATGTTGTCGTTGTAGAACAGCGTGACCGTGAGCGCGAAGCTGCGGCATTCGAGGTAGTCCTCGAAGGGAAGCGTCGCGTTCTCGACGCACACTTCCTCGATCTCGACGCAATGCAGCGTCTCGCCGGCAAAGGGATAGAAGCCGAACGACCGCGGCACCACCCGGTAGCGCGTCTTCATCTGGAAGCGCTCGCGCTCGCGCTGGGTCGCGAGCTCGGAACCGTCGAGGATCATCAGCGTGAACAGACGGATCTGGTTGAAGTCGGCGTCGATCAGGCGGCACACGGTGTCGATGTGCTTCTTCCGCGAATCCCCGGGTAGCGCCAGGATGACCTCCGAGTAGGTGTTGGCGTCGGTCGGGCTCAGGCGACTGGAGACGGCGATGATCTGCTCGTAGGAGATGTTGCTGCGCTTGATGTTCTTCAGCACCTCGTCGTCGAGCGACTGCACCGAGGCCGAGAAGCGGAGCGATCCCTCCAGGAGATCGGAGCACTCGATGATACGAGCCTGCTGGTTCTTCCCGGTCGAGACCTGAAGGTGATGCGGGTAATCGTATTTGACCTTGGTGTCGGCGATCACCCGGCAGAACTCGACATCCTCCTTGAACATGCCGAAATTGGTGTCGGCGAGGGTCAGGTACTTCCCGGAATAACGCTCGGCGATGTAGGTCAGCTCCGAGCGGAGCCGCCCGACGCTCGCCTTGTTGACCTTGCTCCGCGCGCCGATGCCGTCGACGCAGAAAGCGCAGGTGAACGGGCAGCCGCGATTGCTCTCCATCAGGGGTACGAGCGAAGCATCGGCGAGGAAGTCGTCGAGGTAGCCCTTAAGATAGGGCGACGGCGTCGCGTCGAGGTCTGCGATGCGGGGCGAGTCGTCGAAGCCGTCGCGGCGGACGCCGTTGGTCTTGACCAGCTCGCCGTCGACCAGGGCATGGACGCCGTTGATGCCCGCCCGCTTCACCGCCTCGATCGAGCGGCTCTCGATCCAGGCCTCGCCGACCTCGAGGAACGGCCGCTCCCCCTCGCCCACCAGGTAAACGTCGACGGCAGGATGGTCGCGGAGCCAAGCTTCCTGGCGCGGCGACTCGAGCGGGTAGTTCGGGCCGCCGAAGACGACCAGGGTTTCGGGCGCGTGGCGCTTGATGGCAGCGGCGATCGTGTAGGAGAGGTCGAGGTTCCACATGTAGTTGGAGAACCCGACGATCGCCGGCCGCCGCGCCTGGAAGGCGGCATCGAGCGTATGCGGGTACTTGAAGAGCTCGATCTCGACCGGCCGCTCGGAATGAGCAAGGAAATAGCTCTTGATGCAGCCGACCGGATAGGGAACCAGCTCGGCGTTCACGCCCTGTGCGGTATGCGTAAGATCGCAGAGGTAGATCAGATCCATTGGCGTTCCGGTAGGTGACAGGCGCTCGGTAGCTCCGTCCATTTTAGCATGGCAAGCGAGTCGCGAGGAGGCTCGAACGCTTCAGCCCGCGGGTGCCGCGCTTTCAGTCCCCGCGCCTCATCCAGTCTATAGGCAGTGTTACTTGGCGTCGTGAAAGATGATCCCGAGAGCGAATCTCAAGCCCCGGCGGATGCGGCTGACGCCGTGACGGAGCATGACCCGGTGTACGGCCCGGCTCCCCTGCCGCGGACGATCGCGGACGGCGAAGATCACCGCCTCCCCTTGGCGCAGCCGCACCACCTCCGCCCGCGACTGCTGGCGCGGGCGCTGCTCGACCAGCACGAACTCCCCGCCCTCGAAGTCCCTCTCCGGATCGCTGAGCAGGATGGTCGCCTGGAGCGGGAAGACGAGGTCGCCGTAGAGATCCTGGTGCAGGCAGTTGTAGCCCTCGGCCTGGTAGCGGAGCAGCAGCGGCGTCGGCCGCGTCTGTCCCGCCAGATGACAGCGTCCAAGGTAGTCCTCGAGAGCGCCCGGATACGAGATCGTGCTGCCCAGAGACTCGGCCCAGGCGTTCGCCACCGGCGCGAGGCGCCGGTACAGTAACCCCCTGAGCTGGGCGATCTCCTCCGGCAGAGGGTAGGCGAAGTACTGGTATTCGCCTCGGCCGTAGGCGTGGCGCTCCATGACCACGCGGCTGCGGAAGCGCTCCTCCTGGTCGTACCAGTCGGCGATGCGCAGGCAGGCCTCGGCGTCGAGCAGAGGCCCGGTGGTCGCATGACCGCGGGCCGAAAGCTGGTTGGCAATCTCCTGCCAACCGAGATCGGAGATACGTCTGGCGAGCTTGGAGGCGGTCATGGGTCATGCTCGGCGATCGGCTTGGCGGCGCCTATCCGGATCGTGCGCCGATGCTCAGAAATCCAGGTCGGCGTAGTGCTTGGGCGGCGGCGCGCCCGGGATGTGGTCGGCGAGGATCGGGCGGAAGGAGGGCCGCGACTTCATCCGCGCATACCATTCCTTCGCTTCCGGATGATCCTCCCAGGGAACGTCGCCGGTGTAGTCGAGGGCAGAGAGATGCGCCGCCGCCGCGACGTCCGCCAGCGTCAGGCGATCGCCGGCGAGCCAGGTCCGCCGCTCGGCGAGGAAGGCCATGTAGTCGAGATGGACGTGGAGCGCCTTCATGCCGTCGCGGATCGCCTGGCTGTTTGGCGTGCCGAGACCGAGGAAGCGCTTCATCATCTTCTCCTCGATGAGCGCGCGCGAAACCTCTCGGTCGAACTTGTCGTCGAACCAGGCGACCAGCCGGCGCACCTCGGCGCGCTCGGTGGCGTCGCCCAGGATCAGCGGGCGCTCGGGATAGACCTCCTCAAGATACTCGCAGATCGGTCCGGCATGGACGATCCGGGCGCCCGAGTCCTCGACCAGCACCGGGACCTCGCCGGCCGGGTTCATGTCCATGAACTCGGGCCGACGTTCCCAGGTCTTCTCGACCTTCATCTCGAACGGGAGGTTCTTCTCGGCGAGCGCGAGGCGGACCTTGCGCGACCCGGCCGAGAGCCAGAGATGGTAGAGCGTGCGCATCGAGGCCGCACTCTATACGCAAGCGGCGCGGGAGTCGCAAAGCCTCCCGCGAACGACGGATTTAGCCGCGGAGCAGCGAGAAGGCGAAGTCGCGGCCGAGGCCCTGGTTGAGCGCCAGATGGATCCACAGCATGGCGTAGGGCTCGAGGAGACGTGAGATGCGCAGCGGCCCGGCATCCACCGCTTCGAACCCGAGTTCGGTCATCAGGCTGAGCACGGTCAACTTCCGTCCGGCGTCGTCGCCGGCGACGAGCATCGCAGCGAAGCCGTCCGGGAACTTGGCGTCCGCCATCGCCACGGAGCCCACCTGGTTGAGGGCCTTGAAGACGTGCGCCTCAGGCGCCCAGGCGGCGACCTGCTCGCCGCCGGAGGTATCAAAGCCGATCGCGAGGCCGAGCCGGTCGCCGGTGTGGTCAGCGGGTCGGTGCAATCGAACACCGTTTTCCGGCAAGCCCGCCTGCCGCGGCGACGGCTGTCTCGGTCTGCTCCCAGGGTGTCTCCAGCACCACGACCTCCGCCGGACCCGCCGACTCGCCTACGGTTGTGAGGACGACCCCGCGTTCGACGGCGTTCGCCGCCGCCGTCGCATCGCCGAGTTTGGATCCCTGACCCCCGAAGACGATGTCGTGCCCGGCCCTCGAACAACTGACGCCAAGCGCGGTGCCGACGCTGCCGGCGCCGATGATCGCGATCTTCATGCACGTCCCCGAAACATCCCCGCGCCCAGGATGGGGCAAACCGGGCACCGTCCAAGAGGCGAGTCGCGACCTTAGATTGTTTTTTCGTCAACGGCCGACCGGATCACGGCCTCGATGCCCGTTTGCGGGAGCGTTCTCCGCAGCGCCTCGGCGATGGCGCGGGCGTCGCCGACGCCGTCATGAGCACGGCCGGCAGACACGAACCCGAACACCGATGGAAGGTCGGAGGAGACGACGTGACGCTCGCGGGCTGCCGCTCGTCTGAAGTGCGGGCTCAGGCTGCCGAAAACCGCAGCGGCGAGCGGATCTGCGGTACCTGCCAACCGCGCATTCTGTCGAAGCCAGGCGTCATCTCTGCCGTTGCAAAGGAGGACGCGGGCACCGCCGGCAAATCCCGCGAGGCGCGCCAGCGCCTCGGCGATGTCGACGCCTTCGCGATCGACCCGCTCCTGGGTGATCCCGGTCAGGCCGATGATGAAGTCGCTGAGGGTCGGGTTGAGCCGGGGTTTCACCGCGAGGTCGAGGGTCCCGGTCTCGCGCAGATCCGCATCGAGACGGACGGCCCCGATCTGGATGATCTCCGGATACTCGCCCGGGCCGGTCCAGCCGCGCGCCGCCGACCCCGGCCAGGCGGTCAGCTCCAGATCGAAGATGACAAACATGCCCGACAATAGAATGCCCACCCGTCCGGGGGAACGGGAGGGCGGGGTGCGGGGCGATCGGCCGGAGGAACGGTCGGCGTTAGCCCCGCGATCTCAGGGCCAGCCGACGCGGTCGAAGATGCGGACCGCTTCCGGGTTGTGCTTGGCGAGCGCGGCCAGCGACACGGTCTCGGCCTTGAACGGACCGAAAGAGGCGACGGCGGCCGAGCGTGCGACGCCGGCCTTGACCGGGAACTCGCCGACCACCTCGGCATAGATCTTCTGCGCTTCGTCGGAGAGCAGGAACTCGATCAGAGCCACCGCCTGGGGGATGTTCCTGGCGCTCTTGGTGACGCCGATGCCCGAGATGTTGACGTGGGCACCGCGGTCGGACTGGTTCGGCCAGAACACCTTGACCTTGGCGGCGGCGGCCTGGTCGGCCGGATCCTTGGAGGCCAGCATGCCGGCGAGGTAGTAGGTGTTGACCAGCGCCACATCGCATTCGCCGGCGGCGACAGCCTTGATCTGGTCGCGGTCCCCGCCCTGGGGCTTCCGCGCCAGGTTGGCGGCGAAGCCCTTGGCCCAGGCCTCGGTCTTGGCCGGGCCGACCGCCTCGAGCATCGCCGAGACCATCGACTGGTTGTAGATGTGCGAGGACGAGCGGACGCAGATCTTGCCCTTCCACATTTCGTTCGCCAGGTCCTCGTAGGTCGAGAGGTCGGCCGGCTTCACCCGGTCGACCGCGTACATGATCGGCCGGGCCCGCATCGAGAGCGCCGTCCACATGCCCTCCGGATCGCGCAGCGCCGGCGGAACCACCTCGTCGATCGCCGGCGACTTGACCGGCTGGAACAGGCCCGCCTCCTTGGCCCTGACCAGTCGGCCGGCATCGACCGTCATCAACAGATCGGCCGGGCTCGCCGCGCCCTCCGCCTTCAGCCGCTCGATCAGCGCATCCTCGCCGCCCGAGACCAGGTTGACCTTGATCTTGGTCTTCTGGGTGAAGGCATCGAGGAGCGGCTTGATCAGCCCTTCCTGCCGATAGGAGTAGAGGTTGACCTCCTGGGCCATCGCCGGAACCTGCAACAGGCAGATGGCGAGGGCGACGACCGGGGCGAGCTTGCGCATGGCAATTCCTCTGGGGTCGCAGTTATTGATAATCAGTCGCAAGAAATTGCCCGATGTTCAAGCATGATCTTGTCGCACCCCGTGTCGCAGCCACCCGGTCCCCGATCGCCGATGAACCTTGCTGACTCCCTGCTGCGGGCAGCGCGCGCCCATGGCGACCGCCCGGCGCTCGCCTTCGGCACCGAGGACCGCCTCGATTTTGCCGGCTTCGCCCGGCGGGCCGGCGCGCTCGGCGAGGGCCTGCGGCGGCGGTTCCGCCTCTCCCCGGGCGATCGTGTCGCGCTCGCGATGAAGAACCACCTGGACTACCTGCCGCTGCTCTACGGCGCCTGGTGGGCCGGCCTCGCCGCGGTTCCCGTCAACGCCAAGCTGCACGCCAAGGAGATCGCCTACATCCTCGCCGACTCGGGCGCCCGCCTGGTGCTGGCGACCGACGACATGGCGGAGACCGTCGCGGCGGCCGCGACCGAAGCCGGAACCCGGCCGGCCGTGCTCCTGGTCGGCTCAGCCGAGCTGGAACGGCTGGCGGCCGAGGCGCCCGCGGCGCCGGTCGAGCAGGCGGGCGCCGATCTCGCCTGGATCTTCTATACCTCCGGCACCACCGGACGGCCCAAGGGCGCCATGCTGAGCCACGCCAACCTGCTGGCCATGACGCTCTGCTACTTCGCTGACGTCGACACCGTTTCCCCGGGCGACGCCATGCTGCACGCCGCGCCGCTGTCGCATGGCTCTGGCCTCTACGCGCTGCCCAATGTGGCGGCAGCAGCCAAGCAGGTGATCCCGGCCTCCGGCGGCTTCGACTGCACCGAGATCGCCGAGCTTCTCGGCCATCACCGCGGCGTCGCCATGTTCGCGGCACCGACCATGGTTGCACGGCTGGTCTCCCATCCGGCGGTCACCGCCAGTGGCGTTCCAGGCCTCAAGACCATCATCTACGGCGGCGGGCCGATGTACGTCGCCGACCTCAAGCGGGCGCTCGACGTCCTGGGGCCGCGCCTCGCCCAGATCTACGGCCAGGGCGAGAGCCCGATGTGCATCACCTCGCTGCCGAAGGCGATCATCGCCGACCGCGACCACCCGCGGTGGGAAGCCCGCATCGCCTCGGCCGGCATCCGCCAGTCGACGGCCGAGATCCGGATCGCCGATGACGACGACCGGGCGCTGCCGACCGGCGAGATCGGCGAGATCCTGGTGCGGGGGCCCCAGGTGATGGCGGGCTACTGGAACCGGCCGGAGGCGAACGCGCAGGCGCTCAAGGGCGGCTGGCTCCATACCGGCGATGTCGGCGTGCTGGATGAGGACGGCTTCCTCACCCTCAAGGACCGGTCCAAGGACCTGATCATCTCCGGCGGGTCCAATGTCTATCCGCGCGAGGTCGAGGAGGTGCTGCTCCGCCACCCGGACGTGGTCGAGGCGGCAGTGGTCGGCCGGCCACATCCGGATTGGGGCGAGGAGGTGGTCGC
The DNA here is from genome assembly GCA_945871425.1 of Rhizobium sp. Q54. Classification (GTDB taxonomy): domain Bacteria; phylum Pseudomonadota; class Alphaproteobacteria; order SHVZ01; family SHVZ01; genus SHVZ01. Next base: position 39,713 of record CAMBVS010000010.1, read on the forward strand.
CTTCGTCGTCACCCGCCCCGGCTCCGCCGTCGAGGAGGCCGCTCTGGACCGCTTGTGCCTTGATGAAATTGCCAGATTCAAGCGGCCTAAAGCCTATCGGTTCGTTCGGGAACTTCCCAAGAACAATTACGGGAAAGTGGTCAAATCCACGTTACGAGCACAGTTTTAATTGGTTGTTCATAAAATGTGAGATAAGCGACGTCGATGGTCGAGTTCGTCAAGCCACCCCGTTCTCTCGTCGACAAGACCGGCCGCGGTACGCCCGGCGCCGGCGACCGCCTGATCAAGAAGGCCGATCAGGCCGTCAAGGAGCACCAGGGCCGAGTCGACTATAAGAAGATCGCCGGCGCCTCGCTCGACAAGCTGCACCAGCTCATGCGCGACTTCCTCGCCGATCCTCGCGCGGAGAGCGACATCGGTCGCCAGATCTACGAACTCTGCCACGACCTCAAGGGCGAGGGGGCCAGCTTCGGCTATCCCGCCGTCTCCCGCATCGCCGACCTCATCTGCCGGGTGATCGACTGCAAGGCCCAGCGCGATCCCCGCTTCCTCGAGATCGTCAAGATCGAGGTCGACTCGATCCGCGCCATGATCCGCTACGACGTCAAAGGCAATCCGCGCGGGCTTGCGATGGAGATCATCGACGCGCTCGAGTTCCTGGTCGACAATTACCTCGACAAGCTGAAGGCGACGCAGGCCGCCTGATCCAGGCGTTGCGCGCCGCGGCGAAGCCGGCCACGCTCCGCCGGTGATCGACCCCCTCCTCGTCGTCATCCTCCTCACCTTCCTTCTCGCCGGCCTGGTCAAGGGCGTCATCGGGCTCGGGCTGCCGGCCATCGCCGTCGGCCTCTTGAGCCTGGCGATGACGCCGGCGGAGGCCGCGGCGCTGCTGGTCGTCCCTTCGCTCGTCACCAACATATGGCAGCTCGCCGCCGGGCCGAGCTTTACAGCGCTGGCCCGCCGCCTCTGGCCGATGATGCTCGGGGTCTGCCTCGGCACCTGGGCCGGAAGCGGCCTCCTGACCGGCTCGGGCGCGGCCGAGGCGTCGATCGCGCTCGGCGTCTCACTGCTGGTCTATGCGGGGCTCGGCCTGACCACGCTCCGCCTCTCCGTCCCGCCTGCCTGGGAACGGCCGCTGGCGCCGGTCATCGGCGCGGCGACCGGTCTCGTCACTGCCGCGACCGGCGTCTTCGTCATCCCGGCCGTCCCCTATCTGCAGGCGCTCGGTCTCGGCAAGGACGACCTGGTCCAGGCGCTCGGCCTCTCCTTCACCGTCTCGACCGTCGCGATGGCGGCCAGCCTCGCCCACGAGGGCGCCTTCGGCGGCGCCGACGCCACGCTGTCGCTGCTGGCCCTGCTGCCGGCGCTGGGCGGCATGGGGCTCGGGCAATGGCTGCGTGGCCGGATCAGTCCGGAGATGTTCCGCCGCTGCTTCTTTCTCGGCCTTCTCGCCCTCGGCGCGCACCTGGTGCTCAGGGCCGTGATCTAGCTTTCGCTGCCTCGCGGGCGCGGAGCTCGCGGCGCATGATCTTGCCGGTGGTGGTCATCGGCAACGAGTCCGCGAATTCGACCGCGCGAGGATATTCATGCGCGGCGAGCTTGGTCTTGACGAACTCCTGGACGTCGCGCGCCAGCGCTGCGTCGCCGACGCGACCGGGCTTCAACACCAGGAACGCCTTGATGCTCTCGGTCCGGATCGGATCGGGCACGCCGATGACGGCGGCCAGCGCGACGGCCGGATGCTTCAGCAGGCATTCCTCGATCTCGGCCGGGCCGACGCGGTAGCCCGCCGTGGTGATCAGGTCGTCGCTGCGGCCGACGAACCATATGTAGCCGTCGTCGTCCTGGCGGGCGAGATCGCCGGTCAGCAGGAAATCGCCGACATACTTGGCCTCGGTCGCGTTCGGGTTGTTCCAGTAGCCTAAGAACATCACCGGATCGCCGCGGCGGACGCCGACCTGGCCCACCTCGCCCCGCGGCTTCTCCCGGCCGGCATCGTCGACGATGCGGACGTCATGGCCGGGGATCGGCCGGCCCATGGCGCCCGGCCTGACCGGCACCATCCCGGCGCAATTGCCGACGACCAGGTTGCACTCGGTCTGGCCGTAGAACTCGTTGATGGTGAGGTCGAAGGTCGCCCGGCCCCAGTCCAGCAGCTCGGCGCCCAGGCTCTCGCCGCCGGAGCCGATGCTGCGCAGCTTGAAGCCGTGGCGCCGGGGACTTTCCACCTGCCGCATCAGCTTGAGCGCGGTCGGCGGCAGGAAGGCGTTCCTGACCTCATGCCGCGCCATGAAGGCGAAGGCCTCGTCCGGGTCGAACTTGGCGAAGCGGCGAGAGACCACCGGCACGCCGTGATGCCAGGACGGCAGCAGCACGTCGATGAGACCGCCGATCCACGCCCAGTCGGCCGGCGTCCAGAAGCGGTCGCCCGGTTGCGGAAAGAACTCGTGCGGATACTCGACGCCCGGGAGATGGCCGAGCAGCACGCGATGGGCATGCAGCGCGCCCTTCGGGTTCCCGGTGGTGCCCGATGTGTAGATGATCAGCGCCGGATCTTCGGCCGCAGTTTCGACGGTGACGAAATTGTCCGACGCCTTGGTCAATGCCGGCGCCAGCGCGGCGAAGCCCGCGCCGTCCTTCGTCTCGTCGACCACCAGCATCAGCCCGAGATCCGGCAGGCGGTCGCGGATCGGCCGGAGCTTGGCGAAGCTCGCGGCATCGGTGATCACCGCCCTGGCGCCCGCGTCGCCGAGCCGGAACGCGAGCGCGTCCTCGCCGAACAGCGTGAACAGCGGAATGGCGACCAGCCCGGCCTTGTAGCAGGCGATGTGGGCGAACGCGGTTTCCGGTCTCTGGGGTAGCAAAATACCGACGCGGTCGCCGCGAGCGAGCCCATGCGCCATAAGCAGGTTGGCCAGCCGGTTCGCCTGGCGCCGGATCTCGCCGAAACGCCAGCGTTCGACCTCACCGTCCTCGCGCTCATGAATCAGCGCCAGAGCCTCGTCGCCGTGCTTGTCGCAGAGGTCGTGGCCGAGGTTGTAGCGGGCCGGGATGTTCCAGCGGAACCCGCCGGCCAGCGCCTCGTAGCTGGACGCCCGGCTCAGCACCTCAGCAGCTCGACCACATGGTCGGCGATGGCGAGCGAGGCGGTGAGGCCGGGCGACTCGATGCCGTAGAGGTTCACGAGGCCGGGGATGCCGGTCTCCCTCGGCCCCTGCACCAGGAAGTCGCGGGCGGGCTCGCCCGGCTTCTGCAGCTTCGGGCGCATCCCGGCATAGCCCGGCGCCAGGGCGCCGTCGGGGAGGCCGGGCCAGTAGGTACGGATCGCCGCATAGAAGCTGTCGGCCCGGCGGGGATCGACGTCGTAGTCGACCTCGTCCACCCATTCGACGTCCGGGCCGAAGCGCATCTGCCCGGCGAGGTCGAGGGTGACGTGGATGCCGAGGCCGGCCTGCTCCGGTGCCGGGTAGATCAGGCGCGAGAACGGCGGCTTCACCCCGGTGAGCACGTAGTAGTTGCCCTTGGCGAGATAGGCCGGCGGCACCGTCTCCGGGTTCAGCCCCTCGAGCCCGCGAGACAGCTTCTGAGCGTGCAGGCCCGCCGAGTTCACCAGCGCCCGGCAGCGGAGCCGCATCGGCTCGGCGCCGCCGACCTCGATCTCGATCGAGTTGTGCCCGACATGCCCCCTGAGCACAGGCGAGAGAAACGCCAGCATGGCGCCGTGGTCCTCGGCCTCGCCCTGGAGCGCCAGCATGAAGGCATGGCTGTCGATGATGCCGGTCAAGGGAGAGTGCAGCGCGCCGATGCAGGCGAGCTGCGGCTCCATCGCCTTCGCCTCGGCTGCCGAAAGCCAGGCGAGGTCGCCGGCGCCGTTCTTCGCCGCGATGGCCTTCAGCTTCTCCATTCCCGGCCGCTGCGACTCGTCGGTGGCGACGATCAGCTTGCCCGAGCGCCGGTGCGGCACGCCATGCCCGGCGGCGAAGCGGTAGAGCAGGTCTCGGCCGGCGACGCAGAACTTCGCCTTGAGGCTGCCGGTCGGGTAGTAGATCCCGGCATGGATGACTTCCGAGTTGCGGGACGAGGTCTCGGTCCCGATCGAGTCGGCCGCTTCCAGCACGATCACCTCGCGGCCGGCGAGCGCCAGCGCGCGCGCGATCGCCAGCCCCACCACCCCGGCCCCGACCACCACCGCATCAACCGTTTCCGTCATGGCCGGCACTCTTGGCCGCGACCGGAAAAAGGGTCAAGCGGAAGCCGCCAGACCCGGCTTCGGCTGTCAATTCGGCGAGGACGCCGCTATGCTGGAGTCTGTTCCCAATCCGGCCCGTTTTTCGACCATGCCCCTCGACATCGTCCCGTCGGTCTGCCCGCATGACTGTCCGAGCACCTGTGCGCTCGAGGTCGAGAGGCTGGATGCGCGTACCATCGGCCGGGTCCGTGGTGCCGGGGAGAATCCCTATACGGCCGGCGTCGTCTGCGCCAAGACCGCCCGCTATGCCGAGCGTGTCCACCACAAGGACCGCCTTCGCGTCCCGATGTTGCGGACGGGGCCGAAGGGCTCCGGCCAGTTCCGCGAGATCGGCTGGGACGAGGCACTCGATCGGACCGCCGAAGCCTTCCTTAAGGCGACCGCCAGGCACGGCAGCGAGACGGTGTGGCCTTACTATTACGCCGGCACCATGGGGCTGGTGCAGCGGGACGGCATCAACCGGCTCCGCCACGTCATGCGGTATTCGGGCATGGGCAAGACCATCTGCACGGCGCTCTGCGACGCCGGGTGGAACGCCGGGCATGGCGCCAAGCGCGGCGTCGATCCGCGCGAGATGGCCGAGTCCGATCTGATCGTGATGTGGGGCGGCAATCCGGTCGCCACCCAGGTCAACGTCATGACCCATGTCAGCCGGGCCCGGAAGGAACGCGGCGCCAAGCTGGTCCATATCGACGTCTACCGGAACGGCACCGCCGAGGCCGCCGACATCTTCCTGATGGTCAGGCCGGGAACTGACGGCGCGCTCGCGGCCTCGGTCGCCCATGTGCTGCTGAAGGAAGGCTACGCCGACCACGAGTATCTCGCCCGCTACACCGACTTCTCTCCGGAGGTCGAGGCCCACTACGCCGACAAGACACCGGAATGGGCGGAAGCGATCTGCGGTGTGCCGGCGGCCGAGATCGTCGCCTTCGCCCGGCTCTATGGACGGACGAAAACGAGCTTCCTTCGCGTCGGCTACGGCTTCAGCCGGTCCCGGAACGGCGCTGCGCAGGTCCATGCCGCGACCTGCCTGCCGGCGCTCACCGGGGCCTGGCAGCATCGCGGCGGCGGCGCGCTCTATTCCAACTCCGCGATCTATCCGTGGAACAAGACGATGATCGAGGGGCTGGACCGGATCGATCCTCAGGTCCGCTCACTCGACATGAGCCGCATCGGCGCGGTGCTGGTCGGTGAGGCGGACGCGCTGCGGGGCGGGCCGCCGGTCACCGCCATGCTGGTGCAGAACACCAACCCCGCGGTGGTGGCGCCGGAGCAGGCGAAGGTCATCGCCGGCCTGATGCGCGACGACCTGTTCTTCTGCGTGCACGAGCAGCTGCCGACCGACACGGTGAAGTACGCCGACATCGTGCTGCCGGCGACCACCTTCCTCGAGCATGACGACATCTACCAGGGCGGCGGCCACAGCTTCGTCATGATGGGCGCCAAGGCGATCGAGCCGCATGGCGAGAGCCGGTCGAACCACGAGGTGCTGCAAGGGCTGGCGAAGCGCCTCGGGGCCGAGCACCCGGCCTTCGAAATGACCTCGTGGGAGCTCTGCGACTGGACGCTGAAGGCCTCGGGCCTGCCGGACGCCGCGACCTTGAAGGAGACGCGCTGGCACGACTGCGCTCTTCCCTTCGAGACCGCCCATTGTCTCGACGGTTTCGCCACCACCGACAGGCGCTTCCACTTCATGCCGGACTGGAAGGCGATCGGCCCCGACGTCGCCCACATGCCGCGCCTGCCCGGCCATCTCGACACCATCGAGAAGGCGACCGACGAGCATCCGTTCCGGATGACCACCTCGCCGGCGCGCCAGTTCCTGAATTCGAGCTTCACCGAGATGCCGACCTCGATCGCCCGCGAGGTCCGCCCGAGCCTGATGATCCATCCGGACGATGCCGCCCGCCTCGGCATCGCCGCCGGCGACGTGGTGCGGGTCGGCAACCGGCGGGGCGACGTCGCCCTCCATGCGCGCATCTTCGACGGGCTCCGCCCGGGTGTGGTGGTCGCCGAGGGCATCTGGCCGAACGCAGCTCACATCGAAGGCAAGGGGATCAACGTGCTGGTCGGGGCCGATGCCGCCCCGCCGGCGGGGGGTGCGGTGTTCCACGACATCGCCGTCTGGGTCCGGTCCGCATGACCCGCGCCCATGTCATCGTCGTCGGCAACGAGAAGGGCGGCTCCGGCAAGTCGACCACCGCCATGCACCTGGTCGTGGCTCTGCTGCGCCAGGGCTACCGCGTCGGCTCGATGGACCTCGACGCGCGCCAGGGCACGCTGACCCGCTACGCCGCCAATCGCTCGGCCCGCGCCATCATCGTCGGCGCCGACCGCCTGCCGCTGCCGACCCATGTGCCGGTCGCGCGCTCGGAGATGGCCGACCAGGCCGAGGCGGCGATCGACGAACGCCGGCGCTTCGAGGCGGCGCTCGACGAGCTCGTCGCCACTCAGAACTACGTGGTCATCGACTGCGGCGGATCCGACAATTTCCTCGGCCGCCTCGGCCACGCCCATGCCGACACGCTGGTGACGCCGCTCAACGACAGCTTCGTCGACCTCGACATGCTGGCGCTGGTCGACAGCGAGACCCTGGCGATCCAGCGACCCGGCGTCTATTCCGAGCTGGTATGGGAAAGCCGCAAGCAGCGCGCCATCCGCGACCGCGGCTCGATCGACTGGATCGTCATGCGCAACCGGCTCTCGGCGCTGGATGCCCGCAACAAGCGCGACATGGGGCATGTGCTGGAGAAGCTGTCGAAGCGCATCGGCTTCCGCTTCGTCCAGGGCTTCTCCGAGCGGGTGATCTTCCGCGAACTGTTCCTGAAGGGCCTGACCCTGCTCGACATGGTCGAGGCCGACCCCGACCAGCAGCTCAAGCTGAGCCATGTAGCCGCGCGCCAGGAGGTGCGGATGCTTCTGGACGCCCTCAAGCTGCCGCAACCCCAGGCCCTGGCCTCGGCGAGCTAACCACCCCGGCGCTTCCTATATAGTGGGGCGATGAGCGGCTCCAAGCTTCCGACCACGGGCCAGGCGGCCGTCGACGCATTCCTGGCGAAGGTGCGGGCGGCACCGCGCCCGGTGCCTGCCTCCCATCGCGGCCGGCTGATCTTCGCGCTCGATGCGACCTTGAGCCGCCAGCCGACCTGGGACGAGGCGGCACGGGTGCAGGCGGAAATGTTCCGCGAGACCCAGGCGCTGGGCGGGCTCGACCTGCAGCTGGTTTACTACCGTGGGTTTCAGGACTTCTTCGCGAGCCCGTGGCTGGCCGAGTCCGGCGCGCTGCTGAGCCATATGTCCGGCGTCGACTGCCAGGGCGGCCAGACCCAGATCGAACGCGTGCTGGCCCATGCGGTCGAGGAAGCGAAGGCGCGGCGGGTCGCAGCCCTGGTCTTCGTCGGCGACGCCTTCGAGGAGAACGCCGACCGGGTCTGCCGCAAGGCGGGCGAGCTCGGGCTTCTCGGCGTTCCGGTCTTCGTCTTCCACGAAGGCGGCGGCGAAGGGCCGGCCCGCGTGTTCAAAGAGATCGCGCGCCTTTCCAAGGGCGCCTATTGCCCCTTCGATGCCGGCTCGGCCAGGCAGCTCCGCGAGCTGCTCTCCGCGGTCGCGGTCTTCGCGGCCGGCGGCCGCGCCGCGCTGGAAAACCACGCCCGCAAGGCCGGCGGCTCCGCTCGCCTCCTGACGCATCGGCTCGGCTGACGCCCGATGGTCTATATCCTGATCGGGATCGTCGTCCTCGCCGCCCTCTGGCTGATGGCACGCGCCTTCGTCGCCGCCGATCCGAAGAAGCTGGCGGTCGGGGTGAAGTGGGTCGGCGGCGCCGGGCTCGGCGCGCTCGCCCTCCTCATGCTCGTCCGTGGCAATTTCCAGGTGATGGGTGCTGCGCTCGGCATGATCCTGCCGCTGCTGGTCCGCTGGCGGCGGCTTTGGCAGATGCTGTTCGGGGGACGCAGCGCGCCGTCCTCGGGGACCGGCTCCACCGCCGGCTCGTCGCTCGACACCCTCTTCCTCCGGGTCGCGCTCGACCACGCAACCGGCCGGATGACCGGCGAGGTGATCGCCGGGCGGCTCCAGGGCCGCCGGCTTGAGGACCTCTCGATGGCCGAGGCCGTCGCCTTGATGGCGGAGGCCGAGGCCGATCCGGCGACCGTCCAGGTCGTGGAAAGCTTCCTCGACCGCGAGCACCCGGCCTGGCGCGAGACCGCCGGGCCGCCCCCGGCCTCGGGCGGGGGCAGCGGCTCTATGTCGCGGGAGGAAGCACTCAAGGTGCTCGATCTCGCGGAGGGAGCGAGCCCCGAGGAAATCCGGGACGCCCATCGGCGGCTGATGAGGACGAACCACCCCGATCGCGGCGGCTCGACCTACATCGCCGCCCAGATCAACCGGGCCAAGGACGTGCTGCTCGGCTGATCCCCGGACGTGCCGCCCAAGAGAGACCGCGGCCCCGCCCCAGCGCCGCCGCAATCACCGGGGATAGTGGCCGCCTTGCGGGGGCAGACCGGCTATGGCAATAAGCGCCGCGGCGCGGGGGGCCCCGCCTAACAGACTCCCCATGGAGCGGGTATGACGAAGCGGGTGCGCAAAGCGATCTTCCCGGTCGGCGGGCTGGGCACGCGCTTCCTGCCGGCGACCAAGGCTTTGCCTAAGGAAATGCTGCCGGTCGTCGACAAGCCGATCATCCAGTATGCGGTCGAGGAGGCGCGGGCCGCCGGCATCGAGGAGTTCATCTTCGTCACCGGCCGCGGCAAGAGCGCCATCGAGGACCACTTCGACCACTCCTACGAGCTGTCCGAGACGCTGCACAAGCGGGCCAAGTACCAGGAGCTGGCCGACATCACTTCCAACATGCTGAAGCCGGGTCAGGTTGCCTACACCCGCCAGCAGGACCCGCTCGGCCTCGGCCACGCGGTCTGGTGCGCTCGCAACCTGGTCGGCGACGAGCCGGTGGCGATCCTGCTCGCCGACGACGTCATCCTTTCCGACACGCCCTGCCTCAAGCAGATGATGGCGCATTACGACGACGCCGGCGGCAATCTGGTCGCGGTGATGGAAGTCGATCGCCAGGCGATCAAGAGCTACGGCGTGGTCGCCCCCGGCAAGGCCGCCGACCGGCTGATCGAGGTCAAGGGCCTGGTCGAGAAGCCGGAGCCCGAGAAGGCGCCTTCGAACCTGGCAGTCATCGGCCGCTACATCCTGCAGCCCGAGGTCTTCCGCCATCTCGAACGCTTCGAGCGCGGCGCCGGCGGCGAGATCCAGCTCACCGACGCCATGGCCAAGCTGATCGGCGTCCAGCCCTTCCACGGCGTGCGATTCGAAGGCACCCGCTTCGACTGCGGCACCCGCGTCGGCTTCATCGACGCCAACATCGCCTTCGCGCTGAAGCGGCCGGACATGGTCGATCGCATGCGCGACATCCTCAAGCGCTACCAGTAGCCCCCTTTCCTCACGTCAACGGACGTTCGCCATGCGCATCGCCATGATCGGCACCGGCTACGTCGGCCTGGTTTCCGGCGCCTGCTTCTCGGAGTTCGGCATCACCGTCGCCTGCGTCGACAAGGACGTCTCCAAGATCGAGCGCCTGAAGCAGGGCATCATGCCGATCTACGAGCCGGGCCTGGATCAGCTGGTCGAGGCCAACGTCAAGGCCGGCCGGCTCTCCTTCACCACCGATCTCAAGCCGGCGGTGGCCGCGGCCGATGCCGTGTTCATCGCCGTCGGCACGCCGAGCCGACGCGGCGACGGCCATGCCGACCTCTCCTACGTCTATGGAGCAGCCAAGGAGATCGCCGAGGCGCTGACCCACTACACGGTGGTGGTGACCAAGTCGACGGTACCCGTCGGCACCGGCCGCGAGGTCGCCCGCATCATCCGCGAGACCCGGGCCGACGCCGACTTCGACGTCGTCTCCAACCCGGAGTTCCTGCGCGAGGGGGCCGCCATAGGCGACTTCATGAGTCCTGACCGCGTGGTGATCGGGACGTCGGGCCCGCGGGCTCGCGAGGTGATGGGCCGCCTCTACCGGCCGCTCGAGCAGGACGGCAAGAAGATCGTCTACACCACGCTCGAAAGCTCCGAGCTGATCAAGTACGCCGCAAACACCTTCCTCGCCGCCAAGATCACCTTCATCAACGAGATCGCCGATCTCTGCGAGAAGGTCGGCGCCGACGTCCACGACGTCGCCGAAGGCATCGGCCTCGATTCCCGCATCGGGCGCAAGTTCCTGCAGCCGGGGCCCGGCTACGGCGGATCGTGCTTTCCCAAGGACACGCTGGCGCTGGTCAAGACCGCTCAGGACTACGGCTCGCCGCTCCGCATCATCGAGACCGTGGTCGACGTCAACGACGCCCGCAAGCGTGCCATGGCCAAGCGGGTCATCGACGCGCTGGGCGGCGACGCCAAGGGCAAGACCGTCGCCGTGCTCGGCCTCACCTTCAAGGCCGACACCGACGACATGCGCGACAGCCCCAGCCTCGACATCGTGCCGGAGCTGGTGAAGGCCGGCGCCGTCGTCCGCGCCTATGATCCGGCCGGCATGGAAGAGGCGAAGAAGATGCTGAGCGGCGTCACCTTCTGCGAACGCGCCTACGACGCCATGACCGGTGCCGACGCGGCGACGATCCTGACCGAATGGAACGAGTTCCGTTCCCTCGACCTGGCCCGGGTCAAGCAGCTGATGCGGAAGCCGATGGTCATCGACCTTCGCAACCTCTACGACCCCGACCAGATGGCCGAGGCCGGCATCGACTATCGCTGCGTCGGCCGGCGCCCGAAGAACGGCGCCGCAAAGACCGCCTAGAGGATCCCATGCGTCACGCCTTCGACCCCACCGTCCTTCGCGAATACGACATCCGCGGCCGCGTCGGCGAAACCCTGTCGGCCGCCGATGCCCGCGCCGTCGGCCGTTCCTTCGGCACCGTGGTGCGCGAAGCCGGCGGGCGGCGGGTCAGCCTCGGGCGCGACGGCAGGCTCTCCTCGCCCGAGATGCGGGTGGCGATGATCGAGGGCCTGACCGCGTCCGGCGTCGACGTCATCGACATCGGCCAGGTCTCGACCCCGACCCTCTACTTCTCGGTCTTCGAGCTCGGCACCGACGGCGGGGTGATGATCACCGGCTCGCACAACCCGCCGGCCTATAACGGCTTCAAGATGATGCTGGGGCGGAAGGCCTTCTACGGCGAGTCGATCCAGCGCTTAGGCCGCATCGCCGCCGAAGGCCGCTACGCCGAAGGCCAGGGCACGGTCGAGGAGCGGAACATCCGCGACGTCTATGCCGACCGCGTGATGCGCGATATCAGGCTTGACCGGCAGCTCACCATCGTCTGGGACACCGGCAACGGCGCCGCCGGTCCCTCGGTCAACGACGCCTCGATGCGGCTCGAATCCCGCCACTTCCTCCTCAACGTCGAGGTCGACGGCACCTTCCCCAACCACCACCCGGACCCGACCGTCGCCGAGAACCTGGAGCAGCTGATCGCCAAGGTGAAGGAGACGGGCGCCGACCTCGGCATCGGCTTCGACGGTGACGGCGATCGCATCGGCGTCGTCGACAATCTCGGCCGCGTGCTCTGGGGGGATCAGCTTCTCGCCATCCTCGCCGAGGACGTGCTGAAGCGTCACAAAGGCGCGCCGATCATCGCCGACGTAAAGGCGTCGAAGGGTCTCTACGACTGGATCGCCAAGTGCGGCGGCAAGCCGGTGATGTGGAAGTCGGGCCATTCTCTGGTCAAGGCGAAGATGGCCGAGATGCAGGCGCCGCTCGCCGGCGAAATGAGCGGCCACATCTTCTTCGGCGACGGCTGGTACGGCTTCGACGACGCGCTCTTCGCCGGCGTCCGCCTGATCCAGATCCTGGCCAACGGCCAGATGACGCTGGCGGAGCTGAAGGACCGGCTGCCGCAGGCGGTGAACACGCCGGAGCTCCGCTTCTCCTGCTCGGAGGAGCGGAAGTTCAAGGTGATCGACGAGGTCAAGGACTGGCTCAAGGCGAAGACCGATGGCCGCTCGGTCATCGATATCGACGGCGTGCGCGTCACCACGGCCGACGGCTGGTGGCTGCTGCGTGCCTCCAACACGCAGGCGGCGCTCACCGCACGCTGCGAGTCCGAGACCGAGGCGGGCCTCGGCCGGCTGAAGGGCGACCTCCGCGCCGCGCTCGGCGCGTCGGGGGTCGAGCTGGTCGAGAGCACCAGCGCGGCGCACTAGCTCATGATCGGCCGCGTCCTCGACTTCCTGACCGGCCGCGCCGCGCCGACGACGGCCCACGGCGCCGACGAGTTCGAGTTGGCGGTGGCGGCGCTCCTGATCGAGGCCGAGCGCATGGACGATCGCTTCGATGCCGACGAACGGGCGGTGATCGAGCGCGTGCTCGCCGCCAGGTTCTCGCTTTCGCCCGCGGCCGTCGCCGACCTGATCGAGGCGGCCGAGACCACGGTCCGCCAGTCGACCCAGCTCTTCCCCTTCACCCAGAGGATCTGCAAGGCGATGGCGCCCGAGGACCGGATGCAGATCCTCGAGCTGATGTGGAAGGTCGCCTATGCCGACGGCGTCCTCGATCCGCATGAGGACATGTTGCTCAGGCGCATCGCCGGCCTGCTGCACATTCCGGACCGGCAGCGGGCAGCGGCCCGCCAGAGTGCCATCGAGAAGCTTAAGACGCTGAAGCAGTAGTACAACCCCCTCCCACCGGGAGAGGGTTTTCGATTTAGCGGCCGAGCGCGCGCATGACGCCGACGCTGCGCTCGACCACGAGTACGGCGGAGGCGGTGGCGAGGATCAGCACGGTCGAGAGCGCGGCAACCATCGGGTCGGTGCGGCCCTCGACATAGCGGAACAACTCGACCGGGAGCGTCGAGAGCCGGGGGCCGACGACGAAGAGCGAAATCACCACCTCGTCGAAGGAGAGGATGAAGGCGAGCGCTGCCGCCGCGATCACGCCGGGCAGCATCAGCGGCAGCGTGATCCGCCGGAACACCGTCGCCGGCGACGCGCCCAGGGTCGCCGCCGCGTCCTCGATGTCCCCGGGCAAGGTCGAGAGCGCGGTCGCGACGATGCGAACGACGAAGGGCAGCGTCACCACCATGTGGGCGGCGACCAGGCCGGGATATGTGGCGGCGAGCTTCAGCGGATAGAAGACCAGGAGGATGGCGAGACCGAGCACGATGGTGGGGAGCAGCAGCGGCGCGGTGAGGAAGGCCAGGAGCGCGTCGCGGCCGGGAAACCTGAGCCGCGCGATGGCATAGGCCGCCGGCACACCGATCAGGAGGTCGAGCGCGACGACGATCGAGGCCAGCGTGAGGCTGACGCGGAAGCCGCCGGCGAAGCCTTCGTGGGCGAGCAGCGCCCGGTACCAGCGCAACCCCCAGCTCTGCGGCGGAAAGGCGATGAAATTGTCGCCGCTGAAGGAAATCGCGATCACCAGCACGATCGGCGCCAGCACGAAGGCGTAGAGCAGCGTCACGCCGGCCCGGACGGCGATGGGTCCGATCTTCTTCACTCCGCCACCCGCCGCTGCAGGCGCCCGGAGGCGACGAGCACGAGGGTGAACATCGCCAGGATGGCGACGGCCAGCGCGGCGGCGAGCGGCCAGTTGAGGGTGAGCAGCGCCTGCTCGTAGATCTCGGTCGCCAGCAGGAACACCCGGCCGCCGCCCAAGAGCCGCGGGGTGACGAAGGCGCTGATCGCCAGCATGAAGCAGATGGTGCAGCCGAGCACGACGGCGGGCAGGCTCAATGGCAGCGTGACGCGAAGGAATGTCCGGAGCGGCGAGGCGCCGAGGGTGCGCGCCGCCTCCTCCAGGCCACGGTCGAGCCGGCCGAGCCCCGCCAGCAGCGACAGCGTCATGTAGGGAAGCAGGCTCTCGGTAAGGCCGATGGCGACGCCGATGTGGTTGTTGACCAGGCGGATCGGCCGGTCGATCAGGCCCGCGCCACGCAGCATCGAGTTGATCCAGCCGGCATCGCCGAGGATGACGATCCAGCCATAGGCGCGGACGACGCCGGAGACCAGCAGGGGGCAGATCGCGAGCAGGACCAGCAGCGTCTTCCAGCGCGATTCCAACCGAAAGAGAAACAGCGCGATCGGATAGCCGACGAGAAGGGCGCCCAGGGTCGAGACGGCCGACATCTGGAGCGAGCCAAGTGCCAGCTCACCGTAGAAAGAGTCGGTAAGCAGCTCGGCATAGTGATGGAGCGTCCAGCCCTCGCGCAGCGCGCCGTCGGGATCGCTCGGATTGAACGACATGCGGGCAAGCCAGAGGACCGGCAGGAGGAAGCCGAGGCCGATCGCCGCCGCCGCCGGCAGCGAGAGCCCCGCCGCCAGCGCCGGCCGCCGCCGGCGGTCATCGGCCATCGGCGGTCTCCGGGAAGACCCGGGCGGAGTCGGGCGGCCAGCCGACGCTCACCGCCTGTCCTGCGGCGAGGCCGCGCCAGGATGGGTCGGCGGTGCCGCGCTCGGCCGTCAGTGCGAAGCCGTCGCCCGCGACTGCGATCTGCACGACGTCGCCGATATAGGTGACGCCGGTGACATGACCGGAGAGAGTTCCGCCGGAGGAGCCGAGCTGGATGTGCTGGGGGCGGACCATGACCGTCGCCCTCGCTCCCGGCGGCGCGGGCTCCCGGACGGAGAGGAGCGCGCCGCCGATGCGGAGCCGACCGTCCGCTCCGGCCTCGGCCGCGAGCGCGTTGACGCGGCCGACGAAGCGGGCGACGAAGGGCGTCGCCGGACGCTCGTAGATCTCCTCGGGCGAGCCCAGCTGGGCGAGGCGCCCGCGCTCCATCACCGCGATGCGGTCGGCGAGCGCGAGCGCCTCGGCCTGGTCGTGGGTGACGAAGACGGTGGTGATGCCGAGCCGGCGCTGGATCTCGCGGATCTCGCCCCGCATCTCCTCGCGAAGCTTGGCATCGAGATTGGAGAGCGGCTCGTCCAGCAGCAGGAGGTCGGGTCGGATCACCAGCGCACGGGCGAGGGCGACGCGCTGCTGCTGGCCGCCGGAGAGCGCCTTCGGCCGCCGGGCCTCGAGCCCGCCCAGCCTGACCAGGCCGAGCGCCTCGGCGACGCGGCTGCGCGCTTCGGCCTTGGCGATGCCGCGCATCTCCAGGCCGAAGGCGACATTGTCGGCGACGCTCATATGCGGGAAAAGCGCGTAGTTCTGGAACACCATGCCGATGTTGCGGCGATGGGTCGGCTTCGCCGTCAGGTCGTCGCCGTCCAGCAGGATGCGGCCGGCGGTCGGCTCGACCAGGCCCGCGATCATCCTGAGCGTCGTCGTCTTGCCGCAGCCGGACGGGCCCAGCAGCGCCACGAACTCGCCCCGGCCGATCTCGAGATCGAGCCGGTCGACCGCCGGATCGCCGACGCCGTAGTCCTTGCAGAGACCCGCGAGCGCGAGGTGGCCGCCCCCCGGCGCCATCGGTCAGCGGCCCGCGATCACCTCGCGCCGCCAGCGGTTGTTCCAGGCGTCGCGGATCGTGGTGACCCAGCCCCAGTCGAGCGGGATCATCTTCGCCATGTTCTCGGGCGAGGCTGCGGTGCGGGCGATCGCGGCCGGCGCAATGTCGGCCTTGGCGTTGACCGGGGCGTAGAACATCGACTCGGTGAAGCGCTTCTGGGCGTCGCGGCCGAGCGCGTGCTCGATGAAGGCGGTCGCCGCCTCCGGGTTCTTCGAGCCGGCGACCAGGTTGATGGTGTTGATCTGGAAGACGCTGCCTTCCTTCGGGAAGACGACGCCGAGCCGGCCCTTCGACTCATCGTGGTAGAGCTGGGCACGGGCGTTCCAGCCCGAGGCCACGGTGAGCGTGTTGCCGAGGATCATGGTGTAGCCGTCCGGCTGCGGATCGAAGGTCTGGACCGACGGCCCCAGCTCCTTCAGCCGCTTCATCGCTCCGTCGATGGTGACCTTGAAGTCCTCCCCGGCGATCTTGGAGGTGAGCACGGTGGCGGCGATGCCCTGGATGTTGGGCATAGCCGAGAGCCCGATCTGGCCTTTGAAGCGCGAATCCCAGAGGTCGGCCAGCGCGGTCGGCGCCGGCTTCACCTTGCCGGTGTCGTAGACCAGCACCCAGTGGTCGAAGGTGACGGCGGGGCCGAAGCCGTCCGGCACCATCGCCAGCGCGTGCAGCTCCTTCAGGCTCGGCACCTTGGCCGGATCGAGGCGGGCGAAGACGCCCTCCTTGTTGCCGACGTTGGAGACCGAGGCGTCCAGGATCGCCACGTCGATCTGGGGGCTCGAGCGCTGGGCGCGCAGCGTCCCCAGCATCTGGGCGGAGTTGCCGGAGGTGAAGTAGTTGACCTTCACCTGCGGAAACTTCTGGGTGAAGGGCTGGATCACCGCGGCCTTGTACTTGTCCTCGAAGATGCCGGCATAGGCCATGACGGTGATCTCGCCGGCGGGCTGCGCCTGGGCGGTCGAGGCGGCGGCGATCAGCGCGGCGGCGGCGAGCGCGAGACGGGCGAGCATCGAAGGACCTCCCGGACGTGACGGTCCCAGACGATAGCCGACCGGCTGCCGACAAAGAAAGCCTCCGGGGCCGTTAGACCCCGGAGGCAGTTTGGAACAGGGGACCGTGACGCAGGCTGGAAGGCTAGTTGGTGCGCGTGGTGCGGCCGGAGGCATCCGCGAGGGTCGCTTTGCCGGCCAGCGGCTGTATCGGCTGGCAAGCCTGCTTCTGGCGCTTCAGCTCCTCGCAGAGCGACCTGGCCTGGGCGGGCGACAGATTCTGCAAGCGGGCACGATAGCGCTTGCCGTCGGCGGTCTTCACCGCCGCGATGTCGCTGGCCGCCGTCGAGGTCGACCTGGGTGCCAGGCGGAAGGCATCGGCGACGGCACGCTCGGCCTGGACCTGGGTCTTGAAGATACCGACCTGGGCCGACCACGGCCGGCCGCCGGCCGCCTCGATCGCCTGGCGCTCCAGCTCGTCGGCCGAAGGGCCGGGCTTCGCCTTGGTCTTGGCGGAGGTGGCGGCCTTGGACAGGGCGTCGGTCTTGGTCGGCTTCTTCTGCTGATCGGCGACGCGGATCAGCGGCGCATCGGCGTCAGGCTGGCGCGGACCGCGGATGCCGAGGGTGCCGAAGCCGTCGTCCAGCAGCGACACCATATGTGCATCGCGGGCGCGGCCGCTGGAGCCGCCGAAGACCACACCGATCACGCGGCGGCCGTCGCGCTGGGCCGAGGCCACCAGGTTGAAGCCGGAGGAATTGATGAAGCCGGTCTTGATGCCGTCGACGCCGTCGTAGGCGCCAAGCAGGCGATTGTGATTGTGATGGACCTGGCCGCGGAAGACGAACTCTGCGGTCGAGAAGTAGCGATATTGGCGCGGATGGTCGCGAAGCATGGCCAGCGCCAGCACCGCCATGTCGCGGGCGCTGGTCACCTGGCGCGGGTTGGGCAGGCCCGAGGCGTTGACGAAGGTGGTCTGGGCCATGCCGAGCGAACGGGCCCGCTGGGTCATGCGCTGGCCGAAGGCCTCCTCGCTTTCCGCCATCGCCTCGGCCAGTACCACGGCCGCGTCGTTGGCTGACTTGGTGACGAGGGCGAGGATCGCCTGCTCGACGGTGAGCGCGTCGCCGGGCCTGAGACCAAGCTTCGAGGGGGTCATCGCGGCGGCGTGGGCGGACGCCCTGATCGGCTGCTGCAGGTTCAGCTGACCCCGCTTCAGCGCGTCGAACGTCATGTAGAGCGTCATAATCTTGGTCAGCGACGCGGGATGCAGCACCTGATCCGCATTGCTCGCCGCCAGAACCCGGCCCGACTCGGCATCGACCACGATCGAGGCGTAGCGTTCATCGGCGGTAAAGGCGGGCATGATCGCTGCCGAGGCCGCGGATGCCATCAGCAGGAGCGCTGCAAGGCTCAGGGTCCAGATTTTGAGACGCCTTATCCCGTCCGACCTCATCGCCGTCTCCAGCAAAATTCTCTTGGATGGTCACTATTGTGCTACAGCATTGGTGTCGACGTTAGAAAAATCTTGCAAGTATTTGTTTTTAAATGATTTATCAGCAGCCGCTGATGTGAATTATGGCGAATCTGAGGCGAATCAAGAGGTTAGGGATGAGACGTCGCGGACGGGAAAGGTGACCAAGAAATCCGTCGCAGATGCGATATTGCACTGCACAATATCCCTTGACACTCCCCGGAGATCGCCTATTTAAGGCGCATGCTGCAGTGCAGCACAAAACAACCCGCGCCGGCCGCCGCCGGCCATCCCGTGAAGGAGACTCCCATGAACCAGAAGACCCAGAAGTCGGCGCCTTCCGCGAAAGACGCGTTCCAGGCCGCCGAGACCGTCAAGGAGACCGTCGAGACCGTCGTCAAGGCCGGCACCGCCGCCGCCAAGGCCTCCTACGAGCAGGCCATGGAGATGACCAAGAGCAACGTCGAGAAGGCCTCGCAGAACTTCTTCAAGGGCTATGGAGAGCTCGCCAATCTCGGCAAGCAGAACCTCGAGGCGTTCGTCCAGTCCTCGACCGTCGTGGTCAAGGGCGCGGAGACCTTCGGCAAGGAGTGGATGGGCTTCGCCCAGGCCGCCGTCGAGCAGAACGTCGCCGCCATCCAGAGCCTGGTCGCCGCCAAGACCCTGAAGGAGGTCGTCGACCTCCAGAACGACTGGGCGAAGAAGACCTTCGACACCGCCGTCGCCGAGAGCGCCAAGCTCTCCGAGATGGGCGTCAAGACCGCCAACGACGCCTTCGAGCCGATCAAGGCTCGCGTGAACGTGAGCGTCGAGAAGCTGTTCAAGCCGGCCGCTGCGTAACGCCTTCGCTTCAAGCGAATCGTGCCGATCGACGGCCCGGCAGGGGATCCTGCCGGGCCGTTTGCTTTTTCAGGGTCGCGTTCCCATCTGAGTAGGCCTCTGCCGCATCCGGGTTTTCGCCATGTTCGCCGACGAGACTCGGTCCAACCCTTCCCCTCGTGGTTCCGCGACCCTATGATTTCATCCGACCTGATCGTCCCTAGGATTCGCGTATCGTGAGCGACCCGACCATCGGCAACGGCAAGGGAACGAACGGCGGTCCACAGACCGGCGTTGTGGTCAAGGCCAAGCCCAAGACCAAGAAGCCGTCGATGTACAAGGTGCTGATGCTGAACGACGACTACACGCCGATGGAGTTCGTCGTCCATGTGATCGAGCGCTTCTTTTCGAAGACGCGCGAAGAGGCGACGCGGATCATGCTTCATGTACATCATCGCGGCGTCGGCATCTGCGGCGTCTTTACCTACGAGGTGGCCGAGACCAAAGTCACCCAGGTCATGGACTTCGCCCGTCAGCACCAGCACCCGCTGCAGTGCACGCTCGAGAAGGACTAGGAGGGCTTACGTGGGCATGCTGTCGCGCAACCTCGAGAAGTCGCTCCACCGCGCGCTTGCGCTCGCAAACGAGCGCCGGCACGAATACGCCACTCTCGAACATCTGCTGTTGTCGCTGACCGAAGACCAGGACGCGATCGCCGTGCTGCGCGCCTGCGGGGTCGAGGTCGAGAAGCTTCGCCGTGATCTCGCGGGCTACATCGAGAACGAGCTCCAGGCGCTGGTCTCCAAGCGTGGCGAGGAGGCAAAGCCGACGGCCGGATTCCAGCGCGTAGTCCAGCGTGCGGTGATCCACGTGCAATCCTCGGGACGGAGCGAGGTAACCGGCGCCAACGTGCTGGTGGCGCTGTTCTCCGAGCGGGAGAGCCACGCCGTCTATTTTCTGCAAGAGCAGGACATGTCTCGCTTCGATGCGGTCAACTACATCTCCCACGGCATCGCCAAGGTCGCCGGCCGCACCGAGCAGAAGACGGTGCGCGGCGCCGACGAGGATCAGCCGGCCCAGGAGAAGCCGAACAAGAAGGGCTCCGACGCGCTCGATTCCTATTGCGTCAACCTCAACCGCAAGGCCGCCGCCGGCAAGATCGACCCCCTGATCGGCCGCACCGACGAGGTCGAGCGCACCATCCAGATCCTCTGCCGTCGCACCAAGAACAACCCGCTCTATGTCGGCGATCCCGGCGTCGGCAAGACCGCGATCGCCGAAGGCCTGGCGCGCCGCATCGTCCAGGGCGAGGTTCCCGAGGTCCTCAAGGACGCCACCATCTTCGCCCTCGACATGGGCGCGCTCCTGGCCGGCACGCGCTATCGCGGCGATTTCGAAGAGCGCCTCAAGGCGGTGATCACCGAGCTCGAGGCTCACGACAAGGCCATCCTCTTCATCGATGAGATCCATACCGTGATCGGCGCCGGCGCCACCTCGGGCGGCGCCATGGATGCCTCGAACCTGCTGAAGCCGGCGCTGGCCTCCGGCACGCTCAGGTGCATCGGGTCCACCACCTACAAGGAATACCGGAACTACTTCGAGAAGGACCGGGCGCTGGTCCGCCGCTTCCAGAAGATCGACATCAACGAGCCCTCGGTCGAGGACTCGATCAAGATCCTCCAGGGGCTCCGCCCCTACTACGAGGAGCACCACAAAGTCCGCTACACCGCCGAGGCGATCAAGTCGGCAGTCGAGCTGGCGGCCCGCTACATCAACGACCGCAAGCTGCCCGACAAGGCGATCGACGTCATCGACGAGGTCGGCGCCGCCCAGATGCTGCAGCCGCCGTCGA
This sequence comes from Rhizobium sp. Q54, assembly GCA_945871425.1. GTDB lineage: Bacteria > Pseudomonadota > Alphaproteobacteria > SHVZ01 > SHVZ01 > SHVZ01. Next base: position 60,540 of record CAMBVS010000010.1, read on the forward strand.
AGCGCCGGAAGACCATCGGGGTGAAGGAGGTCGAGGCGATCGTCGCCAAGATCGCCCGCATCCCGCCGAAGAGCGTCTCGGCCGACGACAAGGCGGTGTTGAAGGATCTCGAGCGCGACCTGCGCACGGTGGTCTTCGGCCAGGACAAGGCGATCGAGGCATTGTCGGCGGCGATCAAGCTGTCGCGGGCGGGGCTCCGCGAGCCCGAGAAGCCGATCGGCTGCTACCTCTTCTCAGGGCCGACCGGCGTCGGCAAGACCGAGGTCGCCCGCCAGCTCGCCAAGGTGCTGGGGATCGAGCTCACGCGCTTCGACATGTCGGAATACATGGAGCGCCACTCGGTCAGCCGGCTGATCGGCGCGCCGCCCGGCTATGTCGGCTTCGACCAGGGCGGGCTGCTGACCGACGCGATCGACCAGCATCCGCACTGCGTGCTGCTGCTGGACGAGATCGAGAAGGCGCATCAGGATCTGTTCAACATCCTGCTGCAGGTGATGGATCACGGGAAGCTGACCGACCACAACGGCAAGTCGGTCGACTTCCGCAACGTCATCCTGATCATGACCACGAACGCGGGCGCCGCCGACCTGATCAAGCCGCCGATCGGCTTCGAGCGCTCGACGCGCGTCGGCGAGGACACCGAGGCGATCAACCGGCTGTTCACGCCCGAGTTCAGAAACCGGCTGGATGCCATCATCGGCTTCGCTGCACTCACCGCCGAGACCGTCAGCAAGGTGGTCGACAAGTTCGTCGCGCAGCTCGAAGCCCAGCTCGGCGAGCGCAACGTCGAGATCGAGCTGAGCGAGGCGGCGAAGCGCTGGCTTGCCGAAAAGGGCTACGACCCGCAATTCGGTGCCCGGCCGCTCGGCCGCATCATCCAGGAGCACGTGAAGAAGGCGCTGGCCGAGGAGCTGCTGTTCGGCAAGCTTTCGAACGGCGGGCGCGTCCGCGTCGACTTCGACGGCGAGAAGCTGGTGTTCAACTACCCCGCCCCGCCGGCGCCGCGCGAGGAGCCGAAGGTTCCCGCGCTGGTCGAATAGGCATCGCGGGCTCTTAAGTCGCAGAAACGAAGCGGCCCGCTCCGGAAGGAGCGGGCCGTAGTCGCGACTGGAGACGACGTCGAAGTATCAGGCGGCCTGATCGGTCTCGTCGTCGAGATCGGCCTCGGCGGCTCCGGCGATCTGACGGATCAGGTCGCAGAGCCGGCGACGGACGGCGACGTCCTGGATCCGGTAGTAGGCGCGGACGAGTTCGAGGGTCTCGCGCTTGTTGAGAGGATCGGCGCTCGCCTTCATCGACTCCGGCATCTCGCGCACCGGCACCGGCTGGGTATCGGGCTCGAGGCCCTCGAAGAAATAGGTGATCGGCACGCCGAGCACGCGCGACAGCTCCCACAGCCGGCTGGCGCCGACCCGGTTGAAGCCACGCTCGTATTTCTGGACCTGCTGGAAGGTGAGGCCGAGGGCCTCGCCGAGCTGGGTCTGGCTCATCCCGAGCAGGGTGCGCCGCTGGCGGACCCGAAGGCCGACATGAGCGTCGACCGAACTGGCGCCGCGGGGGTTGTGGTTTTCGCTCTTTGCCGACTTCGCGGCAGCTTTCCTCGGCATAGCGAGACTCCTGGTTTCACGTGTTTTCACGTGGGTTTTTTGGAGGTTTCTACCTCTTCTTGTCACAATTTGGGGCCGTGCGCGACCCGAAACAATGCCAGCATCGGTCTTTTCCAAACAATTTTCAATAATTTTAGAGCAAACCCTAAACGCAACGTATGCCATGCAATCTCAACTACCCAGGGCGTTAACTCTCTACAGGATTGAAAGTAACGCCCATAAATCAACCGGCACTGCGGCAGGCGCCTCAAACACCCGCCTCACATTCTCGTGATCACCGACGCCGTTCGGGGCTCAGCTCCTGCTCGAGATACTGACTGTATTTCGACATGGTGAAGCAAAAGACGAAGTAGACGGCCGCGGCGAAGAAATATGCTTCGGTCGAGAAGCCGAGCCAAAGCGGATCGGCCAGCGGTGCCCGGACCGAGAACAGGAAGTCGAAGAGGCCGACGATGATGATCAGCGTCGTGTCCTTGAAGAACCCGATGAATGTGCCGACCAGCGGTGGAATGACCATCTTCAGCGCCTGCGGCAGCACGATCAGGCGCATCGACTGCCAATAGGTGAGGCCGAGCGAGTCGGAAGCCTCGTACTGGCCGCGCGGGATGCCCTGGAGGCCAGCGCGCACCACCTCCGCCAGATATGCCGCGGCGAACAGGATGACCGCGACCTGCGCCCGGAGCAGCTTGTCCATGGTGGTCCCGGCCGGCAGGAACAGCGGCAGGATCACCGAGGCCATGAACAGGAGCGAGATCAGCGGCACGCCGCGGATGAGCTCGATGTAGCAGACCGACAGCATGCGGATCAGCGGCATCGTCGACCGCCGGCCGAGCGCCAGCACGATCGCCAGCGGGAAGGCCAGCACCAGGCCGAACAGGGAGAGCAGCAGGGTGACCGGGAGCCCGCTCCAGCGGTTGGTCGGCACCGCGGGGAGACCGAAGATGCCGCCGGCCATCAGGATCAGAAGCACGGGCACCGTCACCGCCCAGGCGTAGAGCAGCTCCTTCCGCCACAGGCTCTTGAACATCGAGGCGACGACCATGAAGATGAACAGGCCCATCACCAGGGTCGGCCGCCACAGCTCCTCGGCCGGGTAGACGCCGAAGATCATCACCCGCCATTTCTCGCCGAGGAACGCCCAGCAGGCGCCGGCCGACTTCCGGCAGTCCTGCGCGGTGCCTGAGAACGTCGCGTCGATGATCAGCCAGTTGATGGTCTTCGGAATGAACCAGGCGAGGGCGAGAATACAGGCAATCGAGATCGCGCCATTCAGCGGGGTGCCGAAGAGGGCGCGCCAGGTTCTGAGCGCCAGACCACCCTTCTGCGAGGGCGGCGGGCCGACCAGATTCTTCGCCGAGGTGAAGTCGGTGGCGAGCTGGGACATGGGTCTCTGGCCTCCGCCTCGATCACCGCTCCAGGAGCGCGATCTTTTTGTTGTACCAGTTCATGAAGGCCGAGATGAGCAGGCTCAGCGTCAGATAGACCGACATGAAGATGGCGATCGCCTCGATCGGCTGTCCGGTCTGGTTCATCGTCGTGTTGGCGACGCTGACGAGGTCGGGATATCCCACCGCGATCGCAAGCGAGGAATTCTTGGTGTAGTTGAGGTAGGTCGACGTCATCGGCGGCACGATGATGCGCAGCGCCTGCGGCAGCACGATCAGCGTCAGGATCTTCGGGCGCTTCAGGCCGAGCGACGACGCCGCTTCCCACTGACCGTGACTGACCGACTGGATTCCGGCGCGGACGATCTCCGCGACGAAGGCCGAGGTGTAGACGGTGAGGCCGATCAGGAGCGCCGCGAATTCCGGTGACAGCGTCATGCCACCCGAAAAGTTGAAGCCCTTCAGCTCGGGCATGTCGAGTTCGATCTTGGCGCCGGCGAGAAAGCCGACGACGAGGGGCAATCCCAGGATCAGGCCGATCGCCGCGGGCAGCACCCGCGTCCGTTCGCCGGTCGCTTCCTGCTTGCGCCTGGCCCGCCGCACCAGCCAGACCGTGCCGGCGATGCCGAGAGCGAGAGCGCCGGCTACCCACCAATGGCTCTCGTCGAGCACGAGGCCCGGCACCTTGATGCCGCGATTGGAGAGGAAGACGCCCTCGATCGGATTCGCGGCCTGCCGCGGCTGCGGCAGCGAGATCACCATCGCGTACCAGAAGAACAGCTGAAGCAGCAGCGGGATGTTGCGGATGACCTCGATGTACGCGCTGATCAGCCGCGCCAGCAGCGGGTTCTTGGTCAGCCTGAGGACGCCGAGGAAGGTTCCGAGGAACGTCGTCAGGATGCAGCCGACGACCGCCACCTTGATCGTGTTGAGGAAGCCGACCAAGAGCGCGCGACCGTAGGTATCGGCCGGGGAGTAGTCGATAACGCTCTCGCCGATGCCGAAGCTGGCCTCGCGGCCGAGGAATCCGAAGCCGGTGGCGATGCCGGCCTTGGAGAGGTTGGTGATGGCGTTGGAAGCGAACCACCCGGCGATGGCGAGGACGGCGAGGACGACCGCGACCTGATAGAGGAGGGAGCGGACGTGCTGGTCGTTCCACCAAGCTCCGCCTCGCCTGAGACGCTGGCCTACCTGGTCGGCATAGGCGGCGGCCCCCGGGCGGGGCGCGTCGATCTGGCTCATGTCCTGGTCCTCCCGCTCACGCGGAGCGCGGGGATGAAGATCGAACCGCCCCGCGCGCCCTGGTGAGGGGCCGGGGGCGCGAGGCGGTTCGAAGGCCTCAGCGGGCTCTCGTCTGGATCAGCGCGCCGGCGGCGCGTACATCAAACCGCCGCGCGTCCACAGGTCGTTGACGCCGCGCTCGAGCTGCAGCGGGGTCTTCGGCCCGAGATGGCGATCGTAGATCTCGCCGAAATTGCCGCTCGCCTTGACGACGTTGTAGGCCCACTTCTCGTCGAGGCCGAGGGCGGCGCCGTTGCCAGGCGTCACGCCGAGGAAGCGCTGGATGCGCGGGTCCTTGTTCTCCGCCACCATCTTGTCGATGTTGGCCTTGGTGATGCCGTATTCCTCGGCCTCGAGAAGGGCATAGACCGACCACTTGACGATGTCGAACCACTGGTCGTCGCCGTGCTTGACCACCGGCGCCAGGGGCTCCTTCGAGATGACGTCGGGCAGCACCACGTGGTCGGCCGGATTCGGCGCCAGCGAGCGGATGGCCGCCAGCGACGAGCGGTCGTTGGTCATCACATCGCAACGGCCTTCGAAGTAGGCGCGGCGGATCTCGTCGGCGTTCTCGATCACAACCGGCTTGAAGCTCATCCGGTTGGCGCGGAAGTAGTCGGCGAGGTTGAGCTCGGTGGTCGTGCCCGGAAGCACGCAGACGGTGGCGCCGTCGAGCTTGAGCGCGCTGGTGACGCCAAGCTTCTTCGGGATCAGGAAGCCCTGGCCGTCATAGAAGACGGTCGGAGCGAAATTGAATCCCAGCTGGCTGTCGCGCGCGAGGGTCCAGGTGGTGTTGTTCGACAGCACGTCGACTTCGCCCGACTGCAGCGCCGGGAAACGGCTCTGCGAGGTGACGACGACGTACTCGACCTTCGTCGGGTTGCCGAACATCGCCGCGGCGATCGCCTTGCAGACGTCGATGTTGAAGCCTTGCCAGGCGCCGGAAGAGTCGGTGTAGCCCCAGCCCGGTGTCGGCTGCGCCGTGCCGCATTTGAAGGACCCGCGCGCTTTGATCGCGTCGAGGATGGTGCCGGCCTCGGCCGGTGTGCCGGCAACGGCCGTGAATGCCACAGCCGCCGCAGCGGCGAATAGCCTAGTGAACCGCATGTAAAGCCTCCTGGTTGTAGCGTTGCCCTTAGAGCAGAGCTTCTTGCTTCAATTGTCAAAATTTAGCGGCATTTCACCGCTGGCGCTACTGCTCGCTCAGACTGGCGAACAAAAGAAGACGGCGGCCCTTGGGAGGGCCGCCGCGAAGACTGCGATCAGAGGCTGCGAAAGTAGGACGCGTCGCCAAGGATCAGCGGAAGAGGCCGAGGATCGACTGCGGCTGGCGGTTGGCGATGTTGAGGGTCAGATTCGAAAGCTGCCCGCGCGCGGCTTCGGCCTGGCTGCGGACGGCGGTCTGGCCGAGATCGGCGTCGACGATAGCGCCTAGCCCTTCGGCCGTCGCGTCGTTCAGGATCGACAGGAACTGCGACTGGTTGTTCAGCGTGCGGGTGTCGGCGCCGACGTTGCCGAGCACGCTGGCGAGGCCGGCCTGGGTCTGCTGGAGCGCCGAGAAGGCCTGCGCCGCCGCCGCCGGGGTCGCCAGCGACTGGGCGCCGAGATTGGCCGTCTGGGTCGCGAATCCGGAGGCTGACTGCACCGTCAGCGTCGTGCCGTCGATGTTGGCCAGGACGTTGAGCGAGGTCGATCCGGCCGAGAGCAGGTTGCGGCCGTTGAAGCTGGCGTTCTGGATGGTCTGGTTGAGCTGGGCGACCTGGGCCTGGAAGTCGGCGTTGATGATCGCCTGCTGCTCGGATGTATTGCCGGGGTTCTGCCCGGCGATCACCGTCGCGTTCAGGTTGGCGAGCTGCTCGGAGGCCGCGGTCGCCGCCGCATTGGTGACGGCCAGCACGCCGCGGGCGTTGTCGATGCCCTGCTCGACCGCGCCGAACGACTTGAGGTCGCCCTGCAGGATCTGGCCGATGGTGAAGGCGGAGGCATTGTCGACCGCGTTGTTGACGCGCTTGCCGGTCGCCTGCTGGCGGCCGAGCACGTCGCGATTGCGTTCGATCGCGTTGGCGTTTTGAAGGGCGGTCGCGGCGCCGGAATTGGTGAGGATCGAGTTGGCCATGATGGGAATCCCATTTTTCCGTTTCTCGGGGGATAAATAAAAAGATAGCACCGAATGCCCGCCCCGGCAACGACTATTACGCCGGCTTTTCGCGTACAACTCTCTGAGATCTCAAAAGAATTCGACTCTGACGGAAGCGTGTGAAGTTAAGCATCCATTAACCGTCCATCACAGTGGAAAGACAAGACAAGTCGCGGTGCCGTGGGCAAGAAGCCGGCCCTGGGCGTCGGTCAGGCGGCCCTCGGAGGTTCCGATCCGCTTCCCGGCGCTGATGATCCGACCTTCTGCCCGAACCGGCCCGGTCTTGTCTGTGACGGCGCGCACGAAGTTCACCTTTATCTCGACCGTGGTGTAGCCGAAGCCGGCGGGGATAGTCGTCTGAACGGCGCAGCTCATCGCCGAGTCCAGCAGGGTGGCGATGTAGCCGCCATGGACCGAGCCGATCGGGTTGTAGACCTTGAAGTCGGGCGTGCCGACGAAGAGCGCCCGCCCCTCCTCGACCTCGGTGAGCGTGAATCCCAGATGGTGGGCGATCGGCGGCGGCGGCAGCCGCCCCCCCATGATCCCCTTCAAGAACTCGAGGCCGGTGAGGCGCTTAACCTCCTCGATCGGCGTCAGGCCGGGAAGGAGCGGCTCGGTCATGCTCAGGCCGCCGCGCCGGCTTTGCCGACAAGACGCTGGGCCAGCGACGCCTCGAGGAAGCGGTCGATGTCGCCGTCCAGCACGGCGCCGGAATTGCCCGTCTCGACCCCGGTCCTCAAGTCCTTCACCATCTGATAGGGCTGCAGCACGTAGGAGCGGATCTGGTGGCCCCAGCCGATGTCCGACTTCGACTCGGCTTCCTTCGCCGCCACCGCTTCGCGCTTTTGCAGCTCGGCCTCGTAGAGCCGCGCCTTCAACATCTCCATCGCCATCGCGCGGTTCCTGTGCTGGGAGCGGTCGGTCTGGCAGGCGACCACGATGCCGGTCGGGATGTGGGTGATGCGGATGGCGCTCTCGGTCTTGTTGACATGCTGCCCGCCCGCACCCGAGGCCCGATAGGTGTCGACCCGGAGATCCTTGTCCACGACCTCGACCTCGATCGTGTCGTCGATCACCGGGTAGACCCAGGCCGAGGCGAAGCTGGTGTGCCGGCGCGCCTGTGAATCGAAGGGCGAGATGCGGACGAGACGGTGGACGCCGGACTCCGTCTTGAGCCAGCCATAGGCGTTCGGGCCGATGACCTTGATCGTCGCCGACTTGATGCCGGCCTCTTCACCGGGGCTCTCCTCGACGAACTCGGTCTTGTAGCCCTTGGCCGAGGCCCAGCGCGTGTACATGCGGAGCAGCATCAAGGCCCAGTCCTGGGCCTCGGTACCGCCGGTGCCGGCATGGATCTCGAGGTAGCAGTCGTTGGCGTCGGCCTCGCCCGAGAGCAGGCTTTCCAGCTGCTTCTTGGCGGCCATGGCCGCGACCTTGGTGAGCTCCGCCTCGGCCTCGGCCAAGGTCGCCTGGTCGTTCTCGGCCTCGGCCAGCTCGATCAGGCCGACCGCGTCCTCGAGCCCCTGCTCGATCTGGCGGATGTCGCCCAGCGCCTTCTCAAGCTGGGTGCGCTCGCGCATCAACGCCTGGGCCTTGGCGGCGTCGTTCCAGAGCGCCGGGTCCTCGGCGCCGCGATTCAGCTCGTCGAGACGCCTGCTCGCCTTGTCCCAGTCAAAGAGACCTCCTCAGCAGTTCCAGCGACTGCTTGATCTCGGCGACGGTCTGCTCGGTCTCGGCACGCACGACGGCTCTCCTTCTTCGCGGCGCCGGAACCTGCCGCGCGCCGCCTACGAACACAAGGACGAAGTCGGCGTCAGGTCAGCGGCAGCGCCACGTGCCGGGCATAGGCCGGCCTCGCCTTCAGCCGCTCGTAGTAGCCGGCGAGGTTCGGCAGGTTGCCGCGCTCGATCGGGAACTGGTGCCAGCGATGGACGAAGACGCCGAGCCCAATGTCGCCGATCGAGAAGTTCTTGCCGGCGATGTAGGGCTGGCTGGCGAGCTGGTTGTCGACGATGGTCCACAGCTCGATCGCCTTGACCCTAGCGGCCTCGAGCGCGGCGGGATCGCGCTTGTCCGGCGGTGTGCGGACATAACCCCAGAACAGCGGGCCGTTGGGACCGCCGAGGGTGAAGCCCCAGTCCATCCACTTCTCGGCCAGCGCCCGCTTGCCCGGATTCTCGATCCACAGCGTCGACTTGCCGTACTTGACGGCGAGGTAGCGCACGATCGTGTTCGATTCCCACAGCACCAGGTCGCCGTCCTCGATGGTCGGCACCAGGGCGTTCGGGTTCATCGCCAGGTATTTCGGCTCCTTGACCACGCCGAAGGCGCCGCCGGCGTCGATCCGCTCATATTTCGCCCCGACCTCGTCGGCCGCCCACAACACCTTCTGGACGTTCGACGAATTGGTTCGACCCCAGATCCGGACCACCGTTTCCTCCCTCGAGCCTGCTCAGTCGTAAAGCCCTACACGCTACGGTCGCGCGTCCGCAAGCCCCACGGCCTTGACGGCGACCCCGGGAATGCTAGGTTTCATGCGACATCCTATCGTCACGGGAGCAGGCCATCCTGAGCGCCGGACGCGGAGTAGAGGCGCCTCGAAGGGTATCCGGGAAAACCTTGGCCAAGAAGCTGTTCGTCCGCACCTATGGCTGTCAGATGAACGTCTACGACTCCGCCCGCATGGCGGATGTCCTGGCGCCGCTCGGCTATGCCCCGGCCGAGAGGCCCGAAGCCGCCGACATGGTCATCCTCAACACCTGCCACATCCGCGAGAAGGCCGCCGAGAAGACCTTCTCCGAGCTCGGCCGCCTGAACCTGGTGAAGCAGGAGAGGCAGGCTCGGGGGCAGGATATGACCATCGCCGTCGCCGGCTGCGTCGCCCAGGCCGAGGGCGGCGAGATCCTGAGGCGCGCGCCCTATGTCGACATCGTCGTCGGCCCGCAGAGCTACCACCAGCTGCCGGAGCTGGTCGCGCGCGTGGCGCGCGCCGGCGGCCAGGCGCTGGCGACCGACTTCCCGGCGGAGCCGAAGTTCGACCACCTGCCGGACGACGGCGCCGCCCGGGGGCCGCAGGCCTTCCTCTCGGTCCAGGAGGGCTGCGACAAGTTCTGCACCTTCTGCGTCGTGCCCTACACGCGGGGATCGGAGTATTCGCGCGGCGTCGCTGCCATCCTCGCCGAGGCGGAGCGGTTGGCCCGCCAGGGCGCGGTCGAGATCACGCTCCTCGGCCAGAACGTCAATGCCTTCCATGGCGAGGGGCCGGGCGGCGGCATCTGGGGCCTCGGCCGGCTTCTCCGCCGGATCGCCGAGATCGACGGCGTTCGGAGGCTTCGCTACACCACCTCCCATCCGGGCGATCTCGACGACGAGCTGATCCGGACGCACCGCGACGAAGCGAAGCTGATGCCGTTCCTGCACCTGCCGGTGCAGTCGGGGTCCGACCGCATCCTCCAGGCGATGAACCGCCGGCATACGGCTGCGGACTATCTCCGCCTGGTCGAGCGACTGCGAGCCGCCCGGCCGGACCTGGCGCTCTCCTCCGATTTCATCGTGGGTTTCCCCGGCGAGACCGAAGCTGACTTCGAGGCGACGCTGGCGCTGGCCGAGCAGGTCGGCTTCGCCCAGGCCTATTCCTTCAAGTACAGCCCGCGGCCTGGCACGCCCGCCGCCCTGATGGCCGACCAGATGCCCGACGAGGTCAAGGTCGAACGGCTCGGCCGCCTGCATGAACGCCTCGAGCATCACCGGCTCGCCTTCAACCGGGCGACCGTCGGGCGGATCTTCGAGGTGCTGGTCGAGCGGCCGGGAAAGAAGCCGGGCCAGCTGATCGGCCGCACCCCCTATCTGCAGGCCATCCATTTCGACGGCCCGACCCGCCTGACGGGCACGGTCGTCCCGGTCGAGGTCGTCGCCGCCCACGGCATCAGCCTTGCCGGTCGTGTCGCAATCGCCGAGGAGGTGGCCGCGTGAGGCGGGAAGAGCAGCCGGTGTTGCACGTCAACTTCGAGGACAATTCGCTCCTCCCCTTGCTCTTCGGCGAGCACGATCGCCATCTGGCGAAGATCGAGCAGAGCTTCGAGGTACGCGTGGCCAGCCGCGGCAACGTGCTGGCGATCACCGGTCCTCAGGAGCGGGCGGAAGAGGCCAAGCACACCTTCGAGCGCCTCTACGACCGCCTTGTTGCGGACAAGCGCCGCGGCGGTGCGGCAACCGGTCTCTCCCCCGCCGATGTCGACGCCGCGATCCGCTTCGCCGGCTCGCGCGACACGGTGCCGCCGCTCGGCATCGTCACCTGGCGCCGTCCGGTCGAGGCACGCTCGCCCCGGCAGGCGGCCTATATCGATGCGCTCGCCGCCTACGAGCTGGTCTTCGGCCTCGGCCCCGCGGGCACCGGCAAGACCTATCTTGCCGTCGCCGTCGCCGTCGCCGCCCTGAAGGCAGGCAAGGTCGACCGCATCATCCTCTCCCGCCCGGCGGTCGAGGCGGGAGAGCGGTTGGGCTTCCTTCCGGGCGACATGAAGGAGAAGATCGACCCCTATCTCCGCCCGCTCTACGACGCGCTCTACGACATGATGCCGGGCGACCAGGTCGACCGCCGCCTGCAGGCGGGCGAGATCGAGATCGCGCCGCTGGCCTTCATGCGCGGGCGCACGCTCGCCAATTCCTTCATCATCCTGGACGAGGCGCAGAACACAACGCCGACCCAGATGAAGATGTTCCTGACCCGGCTCGGCGAGAACAGCCGCATGGCGGTCACCGGCGATCCGAGCCAGGTCGACCTGCCGCTCGGCGCCAAGTCCGGCCTTGCCGACGCGATGGAGACGCTGCGCAACGTCAACGGCATCACCATGGTCGAGTTCACCGACGCCGACGTCGTGCGCCACCCGCTGGTCACCCGCATCGTCCGCGCCTACAACGCGCGCGACCCGCGCCTCATCGCCGCACAGCGACCGGACGGCGAGACCAGATGAGTCCCGGCCGACCTCCCGTCACGGCGACGGTTGCCGTCGCCGAGCTGTCCAGGCAATGGAAGCGCTCGCTTCCCGGGGCAGGCAGGCTCGCTAGGCGCGCGGCCAAGGCGGCGCTGGCCGCCGCCCACGAAGGCCCGGCGGAGATATCGCTGGCGCTCGCCGACGATGCCGCCGTGCGCATCCTCAATCGCGACTACCGCGGCAAGGACAAGCCGACCAACGTGCTCTCCTTCGAGTCGGGCGAGCGACCGTTCCTCGGCGACGTCGTGCTGGCGCTGGAGACCGTGCTGGCCGAGGCCGAAGACCAGGGCAAGCCCGCCGCCGACCACTTCACCCATCTGGTCGTCCACGGCGTGCTCCACCTGCTCGGCCACGACCACGAGACCAGGGTCGAAGCCAGGCGAATGGAGAGCGTGGAAGTCGCCGTGCTCGCCCGCCTCGGCATCCCCGATCCCTACGAGCTCAGGCGATGAGCGACGCGACGGAATCCTCGGCCCGGCCGGCGTCGGAAGGCTGGCTTTCCAGGCTCAAGACCTGGCTCGGACGCACCCGCAAGGAGCGCGAGGTCGAAGCCTCGTTCCGCGAAGCCATCGAGGAGCTGATCGAGGAGCGCGAGACCGAGGAGCCGATCGCCCCTGACGAGCGCGCGCTGATCGGCAACGTGCTGAAGCTGCGCACGCTGACCGCCCGCGACGTCATGGTGCCGCGCTCGGACATCGACGCGATCGAGATCGACACCTCGGTGACCGACCTGGTCAAGCACATGACCGCGTCCGGCCATTCGCGCGTGCCCGTATACCGCGGCACCCTCGACGACGTGCTGGGCATGGTCCACATTAAGGACGTGCTGACCTCGGTGACCGAGGGCAGGCAGGTGACCCTGCGCCGGCTTCTGCGCAAGGTGCTGTTCGTCTCGCCGGCGGCGCGAACCATGGACATGCTGATCGAGATGCGGGCGGCTAAGACCCACATGGCGCTGGTCGTCGACGAATTCGGCGGCGTCGACGGCCTCGTCACCATCGAGGACCTGATCGAGCAGATCGTCGGCGAGATCGACGACGAGCACGACGAGACCGAGACGCCGAAGCTCGAGCGCAAGCCCGACGGCGCGGTCGTCGCCGATGCGCGGGCCTCGATCGAGGAGTTCGAGCGCGAGGTAGGACCGGTGCTCTCGCCCGAGGAGCGGCAGAACACCGACACGCTGGCGGGACTGGTGACCTGGCTCGCCGGCCACCTGCCGGTTCGGGGCGAGGTCATCCGCCACCCCTCCGGCCTCGAATTCGAGGTGGTCGAGGCCGATGCGCGGCGGGTCAAGCGGCTCCGCGTCCTCAAGGCGCCGAGCGCCGCCGCCCCCGCCTGACGTCATCCCGCTGCCCCCCTCTTCCTCGATGCGACGCGACAGCGGGAGCCCGGCGGGGACGTGGCGCCGCCGCCTCGTCGCCCTCGTGCTGGGAGCCGTCGCCACGCTGGCCCTGCCGCCGATCGGCATCGTGCCGGCCCTGGCCGTCGCCTTCTCGGGCCTCCTCTACCTCGCGCGCGACGTCAGGCGTCTGGTGCCGGCCTTCGCGCTCGGCTGGTGGTTCGGCCTCGGGCATTTCACCAGCGGGCTCTACTGGATTGCCAACGCCTTCACCGTCGACGGCGACCGCTTCATCTGGTTCATCCCTTTCGCAGCCCTCGGCCTGCCGGCGATCCTCGCGATCTACTCCGGCATGGCGCTGGCGGCGACGACCGCGCTCCGCCTGGAGGGCGTCCCCCGCGTGCTCGCCTTCGCCCTCCTGTGGACGACGGCGGAATGGCTGCGGGGCCACCTCTTCACCGGCTTTCCCTGGAACCTCGCGGCCTATGCCTGGGCCGAGGTCCCTGAGATCCTGCAGTCGGTCTCCGTGCTCGGAGCCTGGGGCCTAACGCTGCTCACCGTGCTCGTCGCGAGTCTGCCCGCCGCTTGGCGCTCGCGTTACGCGCGTCGCGCGATCGCGCTCGGCATCTGCCTCATGGCGCTCGGCTGGGGATACGGCCACTGGCGGCTCACGCGCGCGGACGAGGCCGGCGGTACCGGCGTCCGCCTACGGCTGGTCCAGGCGAGCGTGCCGCAGAACCTGAAATGGGAGCTGGACCAGCGCGTCGCCACGCTCGTCAAATACCTGACGCTCACCCGCGAGCCCGCGGCGACACCCCCGGCCCTGATCGTCTGGCCTGAGACCGCCGTCCCGTTCCTGGTCGAGGCCGAGCCCGAGGTGCTGGCGGCAATGGGCGCGGCGGCGCCGATCGGCGGCGCGATCATCACCGGCACGATCCGCCTTCGCGAGCGCGAGGGAGCTCGCGCCTTCACCAACGGGCTCGTCGCGGTCGGCCCCGACGCCAAGGTCGCCGCCGCCTACGACAAGGCCCATCTGGTTCCATTCGGCGAATACACGCCGCTCCGCTGGCTCCTCGGCTGGATTCCACAGCTTCCCGGCGAGAGCATGGTGCCAGGCTCCGGCCTTGCGAGTCTCATCGTTCCGGGCGCGCCGAAGGCCGGCGCCCTGATCTGCTACGAGGTCGCGTTCCCGGGCCATGTGACCGACCGCGACGATCGGCCGCAATGGCTGCTCAACCTCACCAACGACGCCTGGTACGGCCGCTCCGCCGGTCCCTATCAGCACTTCGCCATCGCCCGCATGCGCGCAGTCGAGGAGGGCCTGCCGCTGGTGCGTTCGGCGCAGAACGGCATCTCCGCCGTCGTCGATGCCTATGGCCGAGTCGTCAGCAGCCTCGGTCTCGACGAGGTCGGCGTCGTCGATGCCGAGTTGCCGGCGGCATTGCCGCCGACTCCTTACGTACGATGGCGCGAAGCGCCGCTGGCGCTCCTCATGCTTGCACTCGCCATCCTCGTATTTCGTTTAAGCCATCCACGGAAGTCTCTCTCGAATTGACCCCCACAATGATTAACGACTATCCCTCATGCCTATCGGCATGATCTGAAAAGGGAACTTAAGAGATGGCGCGCACCGGCCGCCCGCGCGGGCGCCCGCCACGAGCGGGCAGCGACGGCAAGGGGCATCCGATCGACATCCATGTCGGCCAGCGGGTGCGGCTCCGCCGGACCCTCCTCGGATGGAGCCAGGAAAGGCTGGCGCAGGCGCTCGGTCTCACCTTCCAGCAGGTGCAGAAGTACGAACGCGGCGCCAACCGCATCGGCGCCAGCCGCCTCTTCGACCTCGGTCGTGTCCTCGACGTTCCCGTCTCCTTCTTCTTCGACGACATGGCGGTCGAAGCCGGCGCCGCAGCAGCGAGTCGCAGCGGCGGTGCGGCCGAGGCCGCGGCCGGGTACGAGACCGACCCGATGGCGCGGCGGGAGACGCGTGGCCTGGTCGACGCCTACTGGCAGATCGGTGAGCCCGACCTCCGCCGGCGCGTGTTCGAGCTGACCAAGGCGCTCGCCCGCGCCGAGTAGCAAACGCCGCATTTCCGCTTGACCGGTCCGGACAAACGAAGCAAACACTCGGCCCCTGACCGGGCGGTGCTGTGCGCCGCCCATTCTTTATGTTTTCCCGTCGATTAGAGGGGGCGTCCGTGGCGCAGGCCGACTACGTCTTCACCAGTGAATCCGTGGCCGAAGGCCACCCCGACAAGATCTGCGATCGGATCTCCGACGCGATCGTCGATGCCTTCCTCACGGCAGATCCCTATTCACGCCTGGGCTGCGAGACGCTGGTCACCACCAATCGCATCGTCATCGCCGGCGAGGTGCGCGGCCCGCGCTCGCTGGTCGACAAGTCCGGCAAGGTGAACGCCCCGAAGATCGAGGCCATCGCCCGCAAGGTGGTGAAGGACATCGGCTACGAGCAGAAGGGCTTCCACTGGAAGAAGGCCAAGGTCGGCATCCATCTGCACGGCCAGTCCGTCGACATCGCCCGCGGCGTCGATGCCAAGGGCAACAAGGACGAAGGCGCCGGCGACCAGGGCATCATGTTCGGCTATGCCTGCGACGAGACGCCGGAGCTGATGCCGGCGCCGATCCAGTATTCGCACAACATCCTGCGCTCGATGTCGGAAGCCCGTCACAAGGGCAAGGCGCCGATGCTCGGCCCCGACGCGAAGAGCCAGGTCTCGCTCCGCTACGTCAACGGCAAGCCGGTCGGCTGCACCGCCGTCGTCGTCTCGACCCAGCATTCCGAGAAGGTCGACGTCGAGGAGGTCCGCGAGATCGTGCGGCCCTACGTCCAGAGCGTGATGCCCGCCGGCTGGATGCCGCCGGAGGAGCATTTCTACGTGAATCCCACCGGCCGCTTCGTCATCGGCGGTCCAGACGGCGACGCCGGCCTCACCGGACGTAAGATCATCGTCGACACCTACGGCGGCGCGGCTCCCCATGGCGGCGGCGCCTTCTCCGGCAAGGACCCGACCAAGGTCGACCGCTCGGCCGCCTATGCCGCCCGCTACCTGGCGAAGAACGTCGTCGCCGCCGGCATCGCATCCAAGTGCACGATCCAGCTCTCCTACGCCATCGGCGTCTCGCACCCGATCTCGGTCTATGTGAACACCCACGGCACCGGCCAGGTGGACGAGAACAAGCTGTCGAAGATCCTGCAGGAGATGGTCGGTCTCAGCCCTCGCGCCATCCGCGAATATCTCGGTCTCAACAAGCCGATCTACTATCGCACCGCAGCCTACGGCCATTTCGGACGCAAGCCCGAGAAGGACGGCGGCTTCTCGTGGGAGAAGGTCGATCTGGTGAACAAGCTCAAGAAGGCCTTTGGCGCCTGAGACCCGACGGTTTCACGGCCGGCGCCTCGCCAGGCCCTTAACCCAGCGCCGCAAGGAGCTGATCGAAGATCTCCTGCCCCGTCTTCGGATCGCAATTCCGGAGACGGGCGGGATCGATCCGCGGGCGCTGTTCGTCCCGTCCCGCAAGAACGTCTGGCTGGAAATCGGCTTCGGCGGCGGCGAGCACCTCGCCCAGCAGGCCGCGCACCATCCCGAGATCGGCTTCGTCGGCTGCGAGCCGTTCCTCAACGGCCTGGCGACGCTGCTCACCGCGATCGAAGAGCAGGGGCTGACGAATGTCCGCCTGCATCCGGACGACGCCCGCCTGCTGCTGGCGCGCCTCGCGCCGGCATCGATCGGCCGTTGCTTCATCCTCTTCCCCGATCCCTGGCCAAAGTCCCGGCACAAGAAGCGCCGCATCGTCTCGACCGAGACGCTGGATTGGCTCGCCCAGGCGCTCGTCGACGACGCCGAGCTCAGGCTCGCCTCGGACGACCCCGACTATGTCCGGCACATGCTGGCGATAGCGGGCGACCATCCGGCGTTCCGCCCGGTGCGCATCGCCGACGGCGAAACGTCGACGCGCCCGAGCGACTGGCCGCCGACACGCTACGAGGAGAAGGCGCTGGCCAAGGGCGCCGCCTGCCGCTTCCTCATCTTCGCCAGGCGGCCGCGCGCCTGACCGACGACCGGGGTCGCCGGCCGGTCATGGATATGTCCTCCGCCGCCGCCTGACGGCGTCCGCCGGCGATCGCACATCGTCGGAAACGGAGAGGAGACCGTCATGGCCGGATCCCCGATGCACAGCATCGGCTCCGCCCTTCACCGCTTCGTCGAACGTCACCGGCAGGCACGGATGCGCTCGCAGCTTCTCAGTCTCGACGATCATGCGGTGGCCGACATCGGCCTCTCGCGCTCCGATCTCGAGCAGCGCGAGGATCCGTTGCAGGCGAGAGCCGGCGGCGACATCGACCGCGTGAGCCGCGCGCATTGAGGCGGCAACGCCACAAGGCTTAAGGATCGTACAGGGCAAGCGGAAGCGCGCCGTCGGCGACGGCGCGTTTCTGCCTTTTCACCCGGGCGCCGCAGGAGACGGCGGGGGAGGCGCGTGTCATCGGGCAGAAGCGTCGATGACGACGCTGCCCTGGTCCCAGCACTTGGAAGGAGGATCTCCATGAGTCTTCATCGCAATCGCATTCTCGCCGGCGCGCTCGCCATCGGCATCCTCGGCGCCGCCGCCCCAGTCGTCTTCGCCCAGCCTCTGCCGGCGCCGAAGGCCCAGCAGGCCGAGCCCCGCCAGCACCGCAGCTTCCAAGCCCGCGCCGACGGCCGCATCGCCTTCCTCAAGGCCGAGCTCAAGATCACGCCGGCGCAGGCACCGGCCTTCGACGCCTTCGCCGGCGTCATACGGCAGAATGCCGAAGAGATGACCGCCCAGATGAAGAAGGCGCAGGAGCAACACGCCAGCGACACCGTGAAGAAGCGGCCGACCGCGCTCGAGCAGATCGAGCGCCAGGCCGAGGCGGCGAAGATGCAGGCGGCGCAGAACCAGCGCTACCTCGACGCCTTCAAGCCGCTCTACACGCAGCTCACCGACGAGCAGAAGAAGACTGCCGACGAGATCCTCGGACGCCGGCACCGTCACGGCGGGCATGGCGGCCCGGCCCACCGCCGGACCTGACCTGCGATTCAGCCGTCGAACGCCAGGGCCCGGCCTCGTGCCGGGCCCCTTCTTTTCGGGGCTGGAAAGTAGCGACAGTACTGGTGCCCGCTCCCGGACT
>CAMBVS010000011.1 GCA_945871425.1 Rhizobium sp. Q54
GTAAGCGGTGTTACGCGGCCCTTTGAATGGCTTGATTAGCGGCCCAGTGCCAGGGCAGGAGATCGTCGAGGCTGTTGGCTGGGTGCCCGGCGACGAGGCGCGCGAGCACCTCGGCGAGATAGGCTTGCGGATCGACGGCGTTCAGTTTGCAGCTCTCGATCAGCGAGGCGAGGATGGCCCAGTGCTCACCGCCGCCGTCCGATCCGGCGAAGAGGGCGTTCTTGCGGTTGAGCGCGATGGGACGGATGGTGCGCTCGACGGGGTTTGAATCGATCTCGATGCGGCCGTCGTCGAGGAAGCGGGCGAGGCCCGACCAGCGGACCAGGGCATATCGGATCGCTTCGGCCATCGCGCTCTTCTGCGAGACGGCGGCGAGCTGAGCATCGAGCCAGGTTTTCAGGCCGTCGATCAGCGGCCTGGTCTTCTCCTGCCTGACCGCATGGCGTGCCTCGGCGCTTTGACCGCGGATCTCGGCCTCGATGGCGTAGATCTCGGCGATGCGCGCGAGCGCCGCGGTGGCGATGGGAGCCGCGCCGGCCTGGGCGATCTCATAGAAGCGCCGTCGGACATGGGCCCAGCAGAAGGCGAGCTCCACCTGTCCTGTCTCTGCCAGCGCCCGATAGCCGGCATAGCCGTCGACCTGCAGGATGCCGCGAAAGCCCTGGAGGTGAGCCAAGGGGCGCTCGGTCTTGCGGTCGGGCGCATAGACATAAGCCACCGCCGGCGGCGCCGGCCCGCCCCAGGGCCGGTCGTCCCGGGCATAGGCCCAGAGCTGGCCGGTCTTGGTTCGACCGCGTCCGGGATCGAGGACCGGGGCCGTGGTCTCGTCGGCGAACAGCTTGGACGACCGCCTGAGAGTCTCCAGAAGACGCTCGTGCAAGGGCCGCAGGAACCAGGCGGCTCGGCCGACCCAGTCGGCCAGGGTCGAGCGATCGAGCGCGATGCCCTGACGCGTGTAGATCTGGGCCTGGCGATAGAGCGGCAGATGGTCGGCGTATTTGCCGACCACGACATGGGCCACCAGCGTCTCGGTCGGCAATCCGCCTTCGATCAGCCGTGACGGCGCCGGGGCCTGGACCACCGTGCCCTCGCAGGACCGGCAGGCGTATTTGGGCCGGCGAACGACCAGCACCCGGAACTGGGCCGGGATCACGTCGAGACGCTCGGCTATGTCTTCGCCGATCCTGTGCATCTCCTTAGCGCAGCACGGGCAGGCTCGATCGGCGATGTCGATCAGCTTCTCGATCCGCGGCAGGTGCGCCGGCAGATCGCCGCGGTTGGTCTTCCGCCGCGTCTTCGGGCGCTCCGTTGCGGGCTTGCCCGTCGTGCGAGCTTCTTCGGCTTCGGCGGCGGCGAGCAGCTGCTCCAGATCCTCTAGCGCCAGCGCCAGCTGATCGGGATCGAGCCGCTCCGAGCGTCGGCCGAAGCGATGGCGCTGCAGCTCGCGAATAATTGCGCGCAACCGATCGCGTTCGCTCTCGACCCGTGCGATCCGCTCGGCATGCTGCACGCGTTCGGCGATGATGAGGGCGCGCAGCCTCTCGGGGTCGGTCGGAAGATCGTCGGCGTCGAGCTTCACGCCTGCCAATATACCAAGCTTGCGGCCGACGACGAACCGACACGCGCCAGACCGGCGGGTATGAGTCGATCTGTCGCGGGGCTAGCGCGTTGCCGTCGGCACGCGGACATCGAGCTCGCGCACGCGGGTCCAATCCAGGCCTTCGATCAGCGCGGCGAGCTGCGAGGGAGAGAGCCGCATCGCTCCGTCCTCAATCCTCGGCCAGCGAAACGTGCCTTGCTCGAGCCGCTTGGCGAACAGGCACAAGCCGGTCCCGTCCCAGACGATCAGCTTCACCCGGTCGGCCCGCTTCGCGCGGAACACGAAGATCGTTCCGGAGAACGGATCGGCGCGCAGGTGCTCCTTCACCACCGCCGCCAAGCCATCCATGCCTTTGCGGAAGTCGATCGGCTTGGTGGCGATCAAGACCCGGACCCCGCTCGGCAGCGCGATCATGCCGTCCGCAATGCCGTCATCACGGCCTGCAACGCCTTGCCGTCGACCCGACCGCGCACCGTTATCCGGGTGCCGCCCGCCAGCACGATCTCGATGACACCGGCCCGCTGCTCCCGCGGCTCGGCAGCCGTCCGGCCTTCCGCCGCGGACACGATGACGGGCACGAGGTCCGGCAGGACAGGTTCGGGGCCTCGCCCGCGACGTAGCTCCCGACGCCAGCCATAGATCAAGCTCCGGCTCACACCGTGACGCCGGGCGATCTCCGAAACCTGGGTACCCGCCGCCATCGTCTCGCTGACAATCCGCGCCTTCTCTTCCAAGCTCCAGCGCCGGCGACGCTCGGGGCCGGTCAGAATCTCGGCCTTCATCTTCAGGACGTCCTTAAGTGCGTGCTCAAGGACGTCCTATCCCGATCAGCCGCCCGCTTCTACAAGGGCCTCAGAACGGCGCTTACGCCTTCTGGATCTTTTCGTTCTGTACTGATGTAGCCGTCCTGGAGGCGAGCACTCTATGGGCTGCTGCCGGTTCGGATGACACCGAGATTAGGTGTCATGATTGAACCGGAGGTGGAGCATGGGACGCAAGCAGTATGGCCAGGAGTTCAAGGTAGAGGCGGTGATCGTGTCCCGGGGCGTGGTGTAGGAGGCCGTCGAGCGGCCCGCCGCAGCGACCGCCGCGCGTCAGGCGGAGGCGGGCCGCTCGGCGGCCATCGCGGAGATCTTGGGTAGGGTTGGGTTGCAACACGCAACTCTGACCCGAGGACCCCCACGATGACCGAGGACAAGATCGCTCTTCGCGCCCTTCTGGAGAAGGGCTCCGATACGACATTCCTTCGCGAGATGATCGGCTTTGCCGCCCAGCGGCTGATGGAGCTGGAGACCGAGGGGCTGTGCGGCGCCGGGCACGGCGAGCGCAGCGCCGATCGGCGCAACCAGCGCAACGGCTACCGCGAGCGCGACTGGGCGACCCGGGCCGGCACGGTCGAGCTGCGCATCCCCAAGCTTCGCCGCGGCAGCTACTTCCCGGTCTTCCTCGAGCCCCGGCGCCTGGCCGAGAAAGCCCTGACCGCAGTCGTCCAGGAAGCCTATGTCCAGGGCATCTCCACCCGCTCGGTCGACGATCTGGTGCGCGCCATGGGCATGGAGGGCATCAGCAAGAGCCAGGTTTCGCGGCTATGCGCCGAGATCGACGAGCGGGTGCAGACCTTCCTCGCCGGCCCATCGAGGGCGACTGGCCCTATGTCTGGCTCGACGCCACCTACGTCAAAGCCCGGCGCGACCACCACATCGTCTCGGTCGCGATCATCGTCGCCGTCGGCGTCAACACCGACGGCCGGCGCTAGGTGCTCGGCATGACCGTCGGTCACAGCGAGGCCGAGACGTTCTGGGTCGAGTTCCTGCGCTCGCTTGCCCGCCGCGGCCTCAGGGGCGTGAAGCTGGTGATCTCGGACGCGCACGAGGGGCTGAAGGCCGCCATCGTCAAGATCCTGGGGGCGACCTGGCAGCGCTGCCGCATCCATTTCATGCGCAACGCCCTGGCCTACACCGGCAAGACCCAGCGTCGCGTCGTCTCCGCCTGGGTCGGCACCGCCTTCGCTCAGGACGATGCCGCCGCCGCCCGCAAGCAATGGCGTGACGTCGCCGATCAGGCCAGGCCGCGCGTGCCCAAGCTGGCCGCTCTCATGGATGAAGCCGAGGCCGATGTGCTGGCCTACATGGGCTTTCCCGCCCAGCATCGCGCCAAGCTGCACTCCACCAATCCGCTGGAGCGGCTCAACGGCGAGATCAAGCGTCGCAGCGAGGTCGTCGGCATCTTTCCCAACGAGGCCGCCGTCACCCGCCTGATCGGCGCCTTGCTCCTGGAGCAAAATGACGAATGGGCCGTCCAGAGGTCCCGTTACATGAGCCTGGAAACCATCGCTCCGCTCAGCGATGATCCCATCGTCAGCCTGCCAGCCGCGGCAGCCTGACCGAGCAGCCAACGCTGCCCAGGAGCAACGCTCCTACACCACGTCTCGGGACACGATCTCCCGCTGGCGCAGACGCTATTTCCAAACTAGCATTCCAACTGGACCACTCGGCGGGGGCTGGCCAGTCCCAGGCATCGCAGATGGTGCGATATGTGACGTACCCTCAGACCTTCTTGTAGATGCGCTCGGGATAAATGGTGACGAGCAGGTCTGCCGTCCCTTCGGCGATTGATGGAACGCTGGTGCCATGCACACGGTCGGCGATGACAGTACGGTATGGGTAGTTGAAGAGCCAAAGGCTCGCGACCTCCTCCGCCATGATCTTCTGCGCCTTGCTGAGAAGCGCGATCCGTTTTTTGCGTTCCGGCTCCTCGCGCGCGGCAATGATGAGATCGTCTACCTCGGCGTTCGTGTAGCCGGTCGTTCCGTATCCATATTGTGGCAATCCACCCGGCAAGTCGGGACCCTCCGGCCGCTTCGGCATTGAGGAGTGCCAACTCCAGTACAGGTCGGGCTCGTTGTAGAAGGTGTCGTAGTACATAAAGGCGCCGAAGTCATGGTTGCGCCATGCCGGCTTCATACCGCTCCAGTACTCCACCGACCTGACGATCAACTCGATGCCGACATCGGCGAGGTATTTCCGGATGCCTTCCGCATAGGAGCCGTAATCGACATTCCACGTATCTGGGACGAAGATCACGCTGAAGCTAAGTTTCTCGCCGTCCTTCCGCACGATCCCGTCCAAACCCGGTCGCCAGCCATCATCGGCTAGCAGTTCTCGGGAATACGCTGGATTGTAGTCGTGGCGATTGACGTCGGGCTCAAAGGCCCAGTTGGTCGGTCCGATCGGACTGTAAGCCGGCAGACCCAACGGCCCTTCGATCTGCCGAACCAGCCGAGGAAGATCGACGGCATGGCCGATCGCTTGCCGCACCTTGACCGACTTCAGGATGGGGTGTCGTCCGTTGAGCCCGAACTGCACGATCTGGTTGGATGGCAGCGACAGCAGCCGGCCATGATGTTTCCGGGCATCCGCATCCGAAAATTGCCGGCCTGGCGCCACCATAATGTCGAGTTCGCCGCGCTTGAACGCCTCGACCCGAGCCGCGCCGGGCTCGATGATGCGCAGGACGACGCGATCGATCTTCGGCGCCCCGGCGAAATACTGTTGATGCGCAGTAAGAACGACATCGCCGCCATCGGTACTCTCGCCTATTCGGAACGGACCGCTGCCGACCGGACATTCCTCGAATGCCGTTTCACCGATCTTGTTCACCACATGGCCCGGGACGATCAGAAACATCGATGCCCACGTGCTCGTAAGATAAGCGGGCAGCGCCGAAAAAGGCCGCGGCGTACTTACTTCAATTGTGTGCGAATCTACCTTCTTGAACGTCGCCGGCTCGCCCGTGTGTAGGTGGAGCGTGTTGCGAAAATAGGAACTCGGCCTTTGCAACAAGCCCGCGCTGAACATCACGTCGTCGGCAGTGACCGGTCTGCCGTCGTGCCAAACGGCATTCTTTCGCAATGCGAATGTATATGTTCGACCATCGGCCGAGGTCTGCCATCTCTCAGCGAGATCACCGACGAGTTCCAAATTCTCGTCGAAGCGCAGCAGCGAGCTGAACATCCAGCGCATGGCGCTGGCGCGGGCGCGGGGACGCAGTGGGCTGCGGGTGAACATCTCTGCCTTGCCGTTGTAGCCCAAGACCAACGTTGTCGGATCGGCGGCAAGCTTAGTGTAGTCCATGTTCTTCTCCGGTCGCGGAAGACTCGAAACACAGCTTTTCAGAGTGCCGCCCCGGCATTCTCGCGCGGACGCTGTCCCGGTTCGCGAATTTCTTCGACTCGTCCGCATCGGACGAAATGATCGGGTCGATACTCCGTCAAAGACGGCGTCGAGGCGCTGCAGACATCCCGCACGTGCTGGCACCTGGTCGTGAAGTGGCACCCTGCGGGCGGATCGACTGGGCTTGGAACGCTGCCCTCCAGGATAATCTCTTGCGAAACGGCGGTCGGATCGGGCACCGGCAGCGCCGAAAGCAGCGCCTCCGTATAGGGATGGTAGGTATGCCGGTAGAGCTCCGGCGCGCTGGCGCTCTCGACGATACGGCCGAGATACATGACCGCGACGCGATCGCTGATGTGCTCGACAACACGCAAATCATGCGAGATGAAGAGGTAGGAGAGGCCGAGCTCATTCTGGAGATCGACCAGAAGGTTGACGATCTGGGCTTGGATCGAGACGTCGAGTGCTGATACCGGCTCGTCACAAATGATCAGCTTGGGGTTGAGCGCCAGCGCTCTGGCGATGCCGATACGCTGTCGCTGGCCGCCACTGAACTCATGCGGATATCGGTCGGAGTACTCCTTGCGCAGGCCCACCATGTCGAGGAGCTGCATCACCCGGCGTTGACGTGCCAGGCGATCGCCCATCTGGTGGATGATCAGAGGCTCCTCCAGGGTGTCGCGTACCGTCATTCGCGGATTGAGAGACGAGAAGGGATTCTGGAAAATGATCTGGATCTGCCGGCGAACCGGCTTGAGCGCCGCGCCGCTGACGCCGCTGATCAAGTTGCCTTCGAAATGGATGCTGCCATCCGTCGGCTCGTCGAGTCGGGCGATCAGCCGCCCCAATGTGGTCTTGCCGCAACCGCTTTCGCCGACCAGCCCAAGTGTCTCACCCGGTCGGATGGCAAGGTCGATGCCGTCAACCGCTTTGACCTTGCGACCGCGATTGAATATGGCGCCACCGACCGGAAAATGGCGCTTGAGGCCTCGCACTTCGAGCAGAAACTCGCCGCCGCCGGTAGTCGCCGTAGGACTGTCTTTCATCAGCTCGGCTTCCGGTGGAGCCAGCAGCGAACTTTATGGCCCGATGCGGGCTGGACGTCGGGCGGCGCCAGTGGCGGCTCTTGCTTGAGACAGGGCTCGTGCACTGCCGGGCAGCGATCGGAGAAACGACAGCCCTTGGGCAGTTTGAGGAGGTTGGGCACCGCACCCTTGATCGTCTCGAGCCGCTCCTTGCGTCCGGCCCCGCTCTCGGCCAGCGGAATAGAGCGCAGCAAGCCCTGTGTATAGGGATGTAGCGGCTCGGCAAAGAGGGGGCGAACATCGGCCTCTTCGACTACCACGCCTGCATACATGACCAGCACCCGCTGGACCATTTTCGCGATGACACCGAGATCGTGGGTGATGAGGACGATCGACGTTCCGACCTCATCCTTCACCTGGTTCATCAGCTTGAGGATCTGCGCCTGGATGGTGACGTCGAGTGCCGTCGTCGGCTCGTCGGCAAGCATCACTTTCGGGCGGCAGGCCAGCGCCATGGCGATCATGACGCGCTGGCGCATGCCACCGCTCATCTGGTGCGGATAGGCCCGCGCGCGCTCTTTCGGCAGGGGAATGCGCACGAGATCCAGCATTTCGATCGACCGGTCGCGAGCTTCGCTCCGGTTGACATTCTGGTGGGCGCGGATCGCCTCCTCGATCTGGAAGCCGACGCGGAAGACCGGATTGAGCGAGGTCATTGGCTCTTGAAAGATCATCGAGATTTCGTTGCCGCGGATCTGCTTCATCTCGCGGTTCGAAAGCTTCGTGATGTCCCCCTTTCCGGCGAGTTCGATCGAACCGGCAGCGATTTGGGCAACCGGCCAAGGTAGCAGGCGCATGATCGACAGCGCCGTCATAGTCTTGCCGCAGCCGGACTCACCGACGATGCCGAGGGTCTCGCCCGAGCGGACGGAAAAGGATACGTCGTCGACCGCTGGAAGGATGCCGACCTTGAGGTGGAGCTGCGTCTTCAGGCCCTGGACGCGCAGGATCGGCTCCGCAATGTCGTCGACCGCCGGCGTTGTCGGTGTGGTCGACAAGTTCATTCGCCCCAGACCTCCTCGTAGACGCGTAGGAGGTTGCCGCCCATGATCTTGTCGACGTCATCCTCGCTGTAGCCGCGATTGACAAGGCCATCGATGATCCGCCCGGTTTGGGCGAGGCTTTCATAGCCTTCGGTATAGCGTTGCTCAAAGGTGAACCAAGGGCCGGCGATCGAGGTGACCTCTGGATACATGCCCTTCGGGCCGAACGTTTGTGCCCACACTTCTTCCGACTTCGTAAGTTCCGACAAGTCGCTGCCGAAGGCGACATGCTCGATGCCGACGAGGTTCACGAGGTAGTCGAAGTGCCTGAACAGATCCTCCAGCGTCGGCCGTTCATCGAGCCGCACCATCACCGGCCAAGCCGCAATGCCGATGGTTCCGCCAGTCTTGGCAACGGCGACAATCAGCTCGTCGGGAATGTTGCGAGGATTGTCGCAGACTGCACGCGGATTGGAGTGGCTGCAGATGACCGCTCGCTTGGAGGCCGCCAGTGTTTCAAAGGCCGTCCGATAGCCGACATGGGAAAGGTCAATCACCATCCGCAACTCGTTCATCATCGCGACCCACTCATGTCCGAGCTCGGTCAGCCCGCCCTGCGGCTTGGCGAGCAGACCGGATCCGAGTCGGTTCTGTTCCATGTAGGTTGGCTGGAGGATGCGGAGGCCTACCCGGGACAGCATGCGCAGCAACGAGAGATCATGCTCCAGGCAGGTCGAGTTCTGGGCCCCGAGGATGATTCCGAGCTTGCCGGCCGCGTACGTGGAACGGATCTCGCGGACAGAAGTGACGATCGAGGCGATGTCGCCGTTCTCGGCGACGAGCCGCAGCGTCAGACCGATGTCCGACATCGCCTTGGCGAGGTCGTTGGCCGGCCGGAGGCAAGTCAAGTTGATGGCACCAACCCGACCTTCAAGTGTCCGCAGCCACTGATCGCGGGTCTGAGTCGCGCAGTTTAACCCGTCGATCACCGGCGTACGTGTGCTCACAGCATCGCCCATGGCGGTTAGTCGTGGCTCAGCTGCGGATCGAGGGCGTCGCGCAGCTCGTCGCCAAGGAGATTGAAGGCCAGGATGATGGCGCCGATCGCCATGCCCGGGAACAGCGAGACCGCGGGCGACAAGGACAGGTACTCCTTGCCGCTGTTGATCATCCCGCCCCAGGTCGGATCGGGCGGCTGCACGCCCAGCCCGAGGAAGCTCAACGTCGCCTCCAGAAGGATCATGCGGGCGAGTTCGAAGCTGGTATAGACGATGATCGCCGAAAGGACATTGGGCAGGATGTGACGCATCATCATGCGCAGGCGCGACGCGCCGATCGCACGGGCAGCTTCGACATACTCGAGACCACGTACCGACAATACCGACCCGCGGACGATACGGGCGAAGCGGGGCCAGGCCGAGAGGCCCATGAGGACGACGAGATTCGTTAGCGAAGGCCCGACCACTGCGACGAGAGAGATGACGAGCAACACCACCGGGAAGGCGAGTTGTGTGTCGATGAGCCGCAGGATGATCGCATCGGTCACGCCACCGGAGAAGCCGGCGAGCAGCCCGAGCCATACGCCGATGATCCCTGAGACGATGACCGCCAAAAGGCTGACGATCAGGGTGACCCGCGCGCCGTAAATGATCCGTGACAGCGTGTCGCGCCCAAGGTGATCGGTGCCGAGCCAAAAGCCGGCGACGCCGCCATCGGCGAAGGATGGCGGCTTCAGGCGAAGCGCCAGGGATTGGGCAAACGGGTCATGGGGCGCGATGAGCCATGGGAACAATGCGCAGAGAACGACGACGAGTACGACGACCGTACTTAAGACGGCCGTCGGCTTGGAATAGAGCCGGCGCAACACTTCCTGGGTTTCACTGCGACGCTTGGGTGCGGCGTCGGGGGCGTCGATAGTTGGTTCGGCAGCGCTCATACGCGGCCCTCACTTGTAGCCGATGCGCGGGTCGAGTGCCGCGTAAAGGAGGTCGACGAGCAGATTGACGATCACGAAGATCATCGCGAAGAGGAAGACGACGGCCTGGACCACCGGAAAGTCGCGGGCATAGATCGCTTGAATCGCGAGGCGCCCCACGCCGGGCCAGGAGAACACCGTCTCGGTGACGATGACGCCGCCCATCAGCAGGCCGACCTGAAGGCCGATGATCGTCAGAACCGGGATGAAAGCGTTTCGCAGCGCATGCCTCCGGACGACGACGCTCTCGCCGAGTCCTTTGGCGCGGGCTGTGCGGATATAATCCTGGCCAAGCACGTCGAGCATGCAGGAACGAGTCACGCGGGTGATCAGGGCGACGATGTGGAGGCTGAGCGTTGCCGCCGGCAGCAGCAGCTGTGCCCAAGTACCTCGTCCGCCTGTCGGCAGCCAGCCGAGCATGACCGCGAAGACGACGATTGAGACGATCCCGAGGTAAAAGGAAGGTATCGCCTGGCCGACCAGCGTCATCGCGCGAACTACCACGTCCACTACCGTGTTGCGCCAATAGGCGGCGACGACGCCGGCCGGGATGCCGATCCCGATGGCGAGAACCATCGCGGCAACCGCGAGTTCGGTCGTTGCCGCCATGCGCTCGGTTACGAGGCTGATGGCCGAAACACCGAATCGCAGGGACTCGCCGAAGTCGCCTTGGAGGGCGTGCCAGGAGAAGCTGCCGAACTGCACCCACAGCGGGCGGTCGAGCCCGTGTTGCTCACGGAACGATTTGCGCGCGGACTCGGTGGCATCCGGCGGCAGTATCAGGTCGGTCGGGTCGCCGCTGATATGCGTCAGGATGAAGGAGATGAGCAGTATGCCGAACAGAACTGGCAACGTCAGCAACAGGCGGTTGGCGATGTATTGAGGCATCCAAGACCTTTGGCGGTAGCGATGCTACCCTTACGTTCTCGCTCCGACCGGCGAACCGCTCGGAGCATCGGCCTGAGGCGTCGGCGTCACTTCGCTCCGACGATCATTTGTCGAGCGAGACATTGTAGAAAAAGTACCTGCCGTCTCCGCGCGGATGGAAGTTCTTCAGCTTGGCGTTGACGGCGTAGTGGTCGACGCCGCCATTGATGAAGCCCACCGGCGCTTGCTCGTAGATCAGGGCGCTGATCTTCCGGTAGATCGCGTCGCGCTTTTTCGGATCCATCTCCACCTTGCCCTCGTCGATCAGCTTGTCGAGCTCGGCGTCGTTGATGTACGAGTAACGCCAAGTGGAATGATACTGCGACATCATGAAGTGAGAGTCGTCCGGGGGCTGGTTTCCGCTGATCGCCATCGGGCCGAGTTCGCGAGCGCGCAGCTGACGAAGATACTCGCCGGCCTCGAGGAGCTGGATCTTGGCGGTGATACCAATCGCCCCGAGCATCCCCGCAACTGCTTCCGCGACTTCCTGACCCTGCTGGATGGAGCCGACCGGAACCTTGAAAGGAACCTGGAACCCGTTCGGATAGCCCGCCTCCGTCAGGAGTTGCTTGGCTTTCTTCGGATCGTATGGGTAGTCGACGATGTTCGGATCATAGCCGGGCTGAGTCGGGCGCAGCAACTGGCCGTTGAGACGGCG
This sequence comes from Rhizobium sp. Q54, assembly GCA_945871425.1. Lineage (GTDB taxonomy): Bacteria > Pseudomonadota > Alphaproteobacteria > SHVZ01 > SHVZ01 > SHVZ01. Next base: position 11,401 of record CAMBVS010000011.1, read on the forward strand.
GGCATTACCGAGGAACAGACCGTCGATAATCCCCTGCTTGTCTATTGCGAAATTAATCGCGTGGCGGACCCGCTTGTCCTGAAGCGGGCTCTTGTGCTGTTCAAGCGACGAGAGGATGAGATGAACGACCGTGAAAGCATTCACCTCGAGTACTTTTAGGTTGACCCGCTTCCTGAGATCAGCCACCGACGAAATCGGAACCTGCTTGGCGATGTCGACTTCCCCCGTGATCGCACCGGCAACGCGCGCGCCGAAATCCGGGACTGACTTGAAAACCAGTTCGTCTATATTCTCCGGCAGTTTTCCCCAATAGGCATCGTTCCTCTTCAAGACGACCTGAGCGTCACGGACCCAGCTGTGGAACGTGAACGGACCGGTGCCGATTGGCTTGCGGCCGAACGCCACGGCACCGCCGACTTCGGTCCAGTACTTCGGCGGGACGACGAAAAACAGACTGAGCGTCAGGCCCATCGGCGGTAGCGGATAGCTGGTATCCACCTGTACGGTGAGGTTGTCGATCTTGGTGATCTTGGAGAAGCCTTCGAAGTACCGCGTGTAGGCCGGCGTCTGCTTTGGGTCCGTCACGACGTTGTAGCTGAAGATGACCGCATCGGCGTTCATCGGCTCGCCGTTGGTGAACTTGACGTTGGGCCGGAGCTTAATCGTGATTTGGTTCGGCGAGTCCTGCGTGTAACTTAGGGCGAGCAGCGGCTTGATCTGATTGTCGCTCGCATCGAGCCAGAACAGCGACTCGACGATCGGCGTCCCGGCATTATAGGTGTCGGCACTCGTCGTGGCGTTGGGCCACAGCGACTGCGGATCCAGGCTTTGTGCGATCGTCACTCGAGCGGCGGTAGCCGGGCCGGCAATACCCATCGCCACTAGCACCGTCAGTAACAGCTTGCACAGCGTCGGCTTCATGGTGCTCTCCCTGATAGCGTTAGAGTGGGTTAGGTTTTTCTCGGACGCGATGCGCGTTTCCCGTGGCTAGCGTCGCCCATGTCCTCGCGCACGATTCCGAGATCGTTGTCCCTAAGCACTAGCATTATCGGCGACCGGCGGAATTTGCATTATGAAGTTCCACTATTATGATTATCTAGTCGAGAAAATTTACAGGGAACGCTGTGGTTGCCGCCGTCTCAGCCCAAGGAAGGAAAATCCGCTGAAAAGCACGTTCGATACCGACCTTCAGGTCGGCGAGCGCATACGACGTCTGCGAAAGGCTCGCAGCAGGTCGCTGAAGGAGGTGGCTCTGCGGTCCGGACTATCCAGCAGTTATCTCAGCCAGTTGGAACGCGGTCTCTCATCCGCTTCGATACGGGCCCTCGCGCGCCTCGCCGATGCCCTTGATATCGGCATCGCCGAACTCTTCTCGGCGAGCGACCCGCCGTATCCCGACAGCCCGACCAAGGTCGCGCGCCTCTCGGATCGAAAATTTCTCGAGTTCCCGACAACAGGCATGACCAAGGAGCTTCTGACTCCATTCGACAAATCGCCGCGCCTTGACATCTACATCCTGACCATTGCCGTCGGCGGCGGGACCGGCGAGTCGCCCTTCATGCATCAGGGTGAGGAGGCCCGCTATGTTCTGGAAGGAGGCGTCGAACTGACGGTCGACGGGCAGAAGGTTATCCTCGGCGCGGGCGACAGCTTCCGCTTCAGCAGCAACCTTCCCCATGGCTATCGTAATGCCGGAACTAAGCCTGCCAAGGCCGTGTGGATCAACTACCGCGACAAGTAGTGAGTGTCATGTGCCCGGGCCGGGATGGCCAAGGGACGGAGAGGCGTATGAGTGCAAGCCAGGCCGACGACGAAGCGTTCGAAATGCTCATGCGGCGCCACGATATGGACGTCTTGCCAGAAGCCCGCGATGCGGCGCGGCATGTCTTCTCCGACCTGACCAGGGCGGTCCGGTTGGTCCGCCAAGAGCGAGCGATGACAAACTCGACCGCTCACGTGTTCTCGCCTGGATGCCTGCTCCGACACCAGCTGAGGCCCGATGAAGCCGATACATGAACTCACGATAGCCGAAGCAGGCAGTGCTCTGCGATCAGGCGCGGTGACATCAGTCGAGCTCACCGAAGCCGCGTTGGATCGAGTTGCGGCGCTCGACCCGGCGCTGCACTACTTCTACCTGTTGACGACCGAGCGCGCCCGTAGCGACGCCGCGCGCGCTGACAAGGAACTACGCGCTGGCCACGATCGCGGACCTCTTCATGGCATACCATATGGTCTGAAGGACATCCTTGACACCGCCGGGATCCAGACAACCTGTAACTCCAAGCTGCTGCTTGGCCACCTCCCGGATGAGGACAGCGCCGTCGAAGCGAAGCTGCGCGCCGGTGGCGGCGTGCTCTTGGGAAAGCTCGCCACATCAGAATTCGCGTGTGGCGGACCAGGCGACGATCTGCCCTACCCGATTTCACGCAACCCCTGGCACCTCGACCACTATACCGGCGGATCCTCGGCCGGCAGCGCAGGCGGCGTCTCGGTCGGCTTCATGCGCGCCGCGATCGGCACCGACACGGGAGGTTCGACGCGCGTGCCAGCGCACTATTGCGGCGTCGTCGGGCTGAAGCCGACCTATGGATTGATCTCCACCCGCGGTGTTTTTCCGCTTGCGCCTTCGTTCGACCATTGTGCACCGCTCACTCGTAGCGTCCGCGACATGGCCCTGCTGATGAACGTGATTGCAGGATATGATCCGCGCGACCCGGCTAGCGTCGATCACCAACGTGAGGACTACACACGCAAGCTGGGCCAAGGAGTCAGGGGCCTTCGAATTGCATATGCCAGGGAGTACTTAGTTACGGCATCGATATTCCCGGATCTACTGGCTAGCCTCGACAGAGCGGTCGAGATCTTTCGCAACCTCGGAGCCGTCGTCGAGGAAGTCGCCCTACCCGATTTCGAACTGTTCCGTGCCTGCAGCCGGGTTGTCGTTGCCGCCGAAGCCTTTGCTATCCATGAGGAGACGCTACGCTCCCGTCCGCGTGACTATGGCATCCAGACCTATCAGCGACTTGTCGCCGGCACTGCTATCAGCGCCGCTGACCTTGTCCATGCATATGGGCTGAGGCGCGACCTGGTCCTGGCGATCCGAAACGTTCTCGGGCGCTACGACGCGGCGGTAACGGCCACCGGACTCGGCGAGCCGCCGCTTATCGCGACTCCTAGTCAGCCTTCGCGCATGATCGGTTCCCCGACTGTCATCTGCAGCCTTACCGGCAATCCCGCGGTATCGGTGCCCATCGGCCTGTCGAGCAAGGGACTTCCTTTCGGCATGCAGATTTTCGCACGCCATTTCGACGAGGCACGGCTTCTCCAGGTCGCCGCTGCTCTCGAGGAAGCCGTCGGGTTCACCGATTCAGCGGCCGGCATGCCGCCGATCGGTCGCAATGTTGCCGCTACGCGAAAATACATCGATGCATGATCGACCAGACCCTCAGGAGAGCGAAATGGAAAGCAGGCTTACAGACGTCAAAAAACATCCGCTTGAGAAGGGCTGGCACAGCAAGGCGGTAAACCCCGACATCTTCATCGACGGCTGTACGCAGATTTGGCCCGACGCGGATTTCGCCAAGCTGAACGATTGTGGCGTAACCGCCTATTGTTTGACCGCCTTCCGCCCCCTTCATCCAGGCGAAGCGGCGATGGATGGTATGGCCGATTGGTGGCGTGTGGCCCGAACCTATCCGGAAGTGCGCATCGCCCTCAAGGCCGACGACATCGTCGAGGCAAAGAAGCAGAGGCAGGCTGCCCTGATCCTCTCGGCGCAGGGCGGTGACTTCCTTGGTCAGAACCTCAACCGGCTCGAGATCTTCCACAAGATGGGCTTGAGGGTAATGATCCCCTGCTACAACAGCCGCAACCCGCTTGGCGACGGCGTGATGGAGCCGGAGAACGGCGGGCTCAGCATGTTGGGCAAGCGCTGGGTCGCCGAGTGCAATCGCCTCGGCATCGTCATCGATCTCGCCCACACAGGCATAAAGTCGTCGATGGACGCTATCGAGCTGTCCAAGCATCCGGTCCTCTTCTCGCACGCCAACCCGCGTGCACTCGTCGAGAACAGGCGCAATCTCACCGATGAGCAGATGCGCGCTTGCGCGAAAACTGGCGGCGTCGTCGGCGTAAGTAATTTTGGCCCGATGCTGTTCCGGCCGGACCAGACGACCAGACCGACGATCGAGCAGTTCCTCGAAGCTGTCGAGTATGCCGTAAATCTCATCGGTATCGACCATGTCGGCATCGGCACCGACATGAGCCACGGCACGTATCCCGACGGTGACCTCATTCGTACCCGCAACGCCGGTGGCGCCCCCCGATACAGCGAGTTCGTCGAGATCAGCTCGCGCTCACGCCTACGGTATGTCCAAGGATTTGACGACTACGGACAGATCGTCAGCGTCGCCGACCTTTTGACGAAGCGCGGATTCTCCAAGGATGACGTCCGGAAGATCCTTGGCGAAAACTTCCTGCGCGTCTTCCGCCAAGTCTGGGGCGGTTGAACCAGATTAGACCTGCGCCAGTGGGAGCGCGCCCGGCGAAGCTGGCCCGGATTGCGAAGGCGGGCGCGCTCCCGCTAGCGCAGACGCTAGTTCCAAACTAGTGTCCTGATTCAGAAGTTTTGATGATTTTCGCTTGGTTGTCGGCGATTTTTTAGAGTGGCGAGGCAGAAGCGCTTTATCGACGCGAGGATGTCGTCAGCGGACCTGGTCCATTTGAACGGCTTGGGGTCGTCGTTGACGATCTTTATCTAGTCTTGGATCGCTCGTTTGAGCTGGCGGGTCGAGCGGTGGACGCCGCGGCGGATTTGCTTTTCGGTGAGGTTGGCAAAGAACCGCTCGACCTGGTTGATCCATGACGCCGAGGTCGGGGTGAAGTGGACATGCCAGAGAGGATGCCTAGCCAGCCATCGGCGGATTGCCGGAGTTTTGTGGGTGGCGTAATTGTCAATCACGAGGTGGACGTCGAGATCGGTCGGGACGTTGTTTTCGATTTCGCGCAAGAACTTGAGAAACTCGCGTCCACGATGGCGCGCGAAGCATCTTCCGATCACCTTTCCCGTCGCCGCATCGAGGGCGGCGAACAAGGACAGAGTTCCGTGGCGGGTATAGTCATGGCTACGCCGCTCGACCTGTCCGGGCCGCATCGGCAGCAGAGGCTGGGTGCGGTCGAGCGCCTGGATCTGGCTCTTCTCGTCGACGCAGAGCACCAAGGCCCGCTCAGGGGGCGCCATGTAGAGCCCGACGATGTCCCTCACCTTCTCGACGAAGAGCGGATCCTTCGAAAGCTTGAATGTCTCCACCCGGTGCGGCTGCAGCCCGAACGCCTGCCAGATCCGGTGGATCGTCGAGGGCGCATGACCCGCCGCCGCAGCCATCGATCGTAGCGACCAGTGGGTCGCACCTCGCGGCGTCGTCTCCAGCGTTAGCCGGATCGTCTCGGCGATCTCGTCATCGCCGATCTGCTGCGGCGCGCCGGGGCGCGGTTCATCCAAAAGCCCGTCGACCCGGCGCTCGGCGAACCGCCGGCGCTACTTGCCGACCGTGTTCACGTCGGCGCCGATCCTCCGGGCGATCATCTGGTTTTCCTCGCCGTCGGCCGCAGCCAGCACAATCCGAGCCCGCCGCGCCAGTCCCTGTGCTGTCCGACGACGCCCGGCCAGACCCTCAAGTTCCGTCCGCTCCGAAGCCGTCAACATGATTGGCCTGTCGGAAAGTGACGAAGCCGCTACTCACTCAGTCGGCGACCCGAGCGTCGGAAAGCGTTCCGCGGGCTTCGGCCGATGTGGGAACCCCGTGCCCCACCGGGCCGCCATCATAGAGTGCTGCCATGCTATTGCGAGCTGGGCACAGCTGGCGGTAGGAGTCGCCAGCGCGTTGCCTCTATGGTCGCTGAACACGCCTAAGCATCTTGGCCGCGTCGAAACCGATCGCCTTTGCGAGGTCGAGAAACTCGACCACGTCGAGGCGGCGCTCGCCGCCCTCATACTTCGCGATGAAGGATTGGGGTTTGCCAAGTCGCTTGGCGACGTCGGCTTGGGTGAGCTCCGCCGTCAGGCGCGCCTCTATCAAAAGGGTCCGCAAGCGTTCTTGACGGGGCGATCGAAGGGACTTCGCCATGGACGAGGCGCCGCGCTCTTGTGTCGGCACCTCTGTTAGTGGTGCTTTTATTTTATCCCAAAAAAGGATATTGGCAACGCTGCCAAAGTGCGAATGCACTGGGCGGACGCTTGAAACAGGATTCAAAGTTAGCGGCGGAGGCGCGTCAAGCCATGACCGTTGAAGTTTCGAACGATCCCAATGGGGCGTTGTCGCATTCACCGAAGGACCGAGTGCCTCTCGCCGAGGTGATGTCGGCTTTGGACGTGGTCCGGGTCGCCGACGATGCTCGGATAGCCGATGTGATCGCGCAACGGCAGGGACTAATCAATCTCCCAACCGCAATCCCTGGCATCGTCTCCACGAATCCGAAATTGATCATGGCGGCATTCGCCGCTGCCTTCTGTGCCGGCGAGAGGTTGACGCATCTTGGCCCAGTCGACCTCGGTGGCGACACGATCATCTTCGGTGTGACCCGATCAGCGCTCAAGGCTGCGGAGACGCATTCCCTTGGCGAACCGAACGAAGATTTGTCGGGCCACTTCAGCAGAGCCCGGTTGGCTCGAGATCTCGTGGTGGATTGGGCGGTGTCCGGCCCACCTGCGCAATCCGCCCGCGTTCGCCAGCAAAGGATCATTGGATGGCTTCGGCCGATCAAGGAGCGGATCGGCCCGACAGTCGCCGTCGAATTGGTTGACCGGATCTGGGCATACGAGGGTGGACGATGGACGCGCGAGAAAGGGGCAACCTACGTAGACCATGAATGCCATGCTGTTATCGTTCTTTCGATGGAGTTCATCGACGACCTCGAATACGTCCTCTATCGCGAGATGCACGTCGCCCATCGCGCCGATGGCCGCATCACGGATGATGAATGGGCCGCCCTCAAGGCGTGGGCAGGTGTCGGTCCGTAGCCATGAGCCCCGGAGACGGCGCGGACTGCATCGGTGGCTTCGGTCGTCGTGCGAGCCGGTGACAGTCATCATTTCAGGCTTCGTCGGGTCATGGGCGATCGCCTTGGTAGCGACTAGAGAAGATCACCGGGACCGCCACCTACTGCTGGGATGCGCGCCTGTCGTCGCGTTACGAACAAGATCGGAGAGGTGTCTATGCAGGCCACAGACAGATATATACGCGGCGGCGCATATTTTCTTTGTATTCGCCGATCAGTATATTGACTGAATATGCTGTTAGGCGTATAAAACTGCTGTATACTCTATCACGTATGAACCCGGCCCACCCGGAGCCTCTCCATGGACCAGATCGTCCGCACGCCCCACCAGATGGGGTCGGCTCTCCGCCGTATCCGCCGCCAACGGGGCCTGAGCCAGGGCGAGCTCGCCGCCCGCGCGCATCTCCGGCAGGCGACGATCTCCGAGTTCGAGGCCGGAAAAGGCTCGACCCGCCTCGACACCATCATCGCCATCATGGTCGCCCTCGACCTCGAGATGGTCGTCCGGCCGCGGACCACCAGCGCGCCCGAAGACATTGGGAAGGCCTACTGATGCCCCGTCGGCCCCGTCACGCTCCGCTCAAGGTCTGCCTCAACGGCCGCCTGGTCGGTCACCTCCGTCGCCAGGCGAGCGGTGCCATCGACTTCCGCTACGATCCGGACTGGCTCGCCTGGGAGCATGCGCTCCCGGTCTCCTTCTCGCTCCCGCTCCGCGAAGACCGCTACATCGGCGCGCCGGTGATCGCGGTCTTCGACAACCTGCTTCCCGACAACGACAGGATCCGCCAGCGCATGGCTGAGCGGATGCACGCGGATGGCACCGACGCCTACAGCCTGCTCTTGGCCGCCGGCCGGGACTGCGTGGGTGCGTTGCAGTTCCTGCCAGCCGATCTCGATCCGGGACCGACAGGCGCAATCGACGGCACACCCGTCAGCGAGGAGGAGATCGGGACTCTTCTCGACAATCTCGCCGGAACTCCGCTCGGTCTCAGCGAGAGCGACGACTTCCGGATCTCGATCGCCGGCGCGCAGGAGAAGACGGCCTTGCTGCGCGTCGACGGTCGCTGGCTGAAGCCGCGCGGGACGACGGCGACGACGCATATCCTGAAGCCGCCGATCGGCCCGACCAAGGGACATCCCGATCTCTCGGACAGCGTCGAGAACGAATGGCTCAGCCTCGCGCTCGTCAGGGCCATGGGGCTGCCGGCGGCGGAGGCGGAGATGGCTGATTTCGCCGGCCGAAAGGCGCTCGTTGTCGAGCGATTCGACCGCCTATGGACCGACGAGACCCCCAGTCGGCTACTGAGATTGCCGCAGGAGGATTGCTGCCAGGCGCTCGGCGTTCCGCCGACGGCGAAGTACGAATCCGAGGGCGGGCCAGGTATCGGGCGGATCCTCGAGCTACTTAGAGCCAGCGACCGTCCGGCCGAAGACTGCAAAGTCTTCCTCAAGACCCAGATCGTCTTCTGGCTCATGGCCGCGCCCGATGGGCATGCCAAGAACTTCAGCCTGCTGCTCTCGGCCGGCGGCCGCTTCCACCTGGCGCCGCTCTACGACGTGATGTCGGCCGAGTCCTATGCGAGATCGAGGCAGCTCGATGGACGAAAGCTCAAGCTCTCCATGGCCGTCGGCGACAACAGGCACTACGAAATCGAGGAGATCGCGCCGAGACACTTCATCCAGACCGGCGTCAGGTACGGGCTCGCCAAGACGCAAGTGGAGGAGATCCTGGACGAAGTCGGAAAGGCAGCACTTAAGGCGATTGATACGGTGATGGCCGCCTTGCCGGCGTCGGTGCCGGCGAGCACGGCCGAGCCGATCATCGAGGGCATGCGGAAGCGGCTGACGCTGATCGAAGGGCGTTCCAAAGTCTAATCCACCCGAACCCTGTCAATCCGCGGCCGGATCTTGTTCCACGGCCGCAAATGCGTTAGTCGAAAGACGGCAGCCTGAGACCCGGAAAGCGAGCCGGTGGGGTTCTCCGCGGCGATGTCGCGAGGATCAATAGATGCGGGTGATACGCGGCCCGCCAGGCCGCCGCGCTCTCGCCCCGTTGAGTACTCTAATCTCGGTTGTCAAGCCCTCACTCGTTCTTCGCGGGCCTTGACGTCGAGTTGGGTCGAGGCGAGCCCATCAGAGCCAAGAAGAGAGAGGCGGGCGGCCCGCAGGGCGAGTTATGAGAAAAAATCTGCCTCAGGATGCCGACCCTGCACCAAAAGTGAGCCAGAGCCCCAGTTCGATGCCGAATTACACCGATTGGCGACAATCTTAGTCGTCGATTGATGACATTCGGTAAAGTCGCCGAACGGCGACATATCCCGGGCTATTCTTTGGAATTCCAGCAGAATACGGCCCATTCCTGCATCATTTCGATCCGTTTGCCGAAGAGATCGCCTCGCCTGTAGGCACGCTCGACCCCGCTAGGTATGACGTGCGCAAGGGCCATTTCGGCCACTTCCGGCGGGTAGCTCGTCCGCTCCGCGGCCCAGTCCCGGAAGGTCGACCGGAAGCCATGCGGCGTCAGGTCCGGTCGTTCCATCCGGTGAAGCAGGGCCCGAAACGCGTTCTCGCTGAGAGGTCGGCCGCGACGGCCGCCCGGGAAGAGGTAATCGTCGGATAACGGTGCGGCCTCGTCGACGAGCTGGAGCGCACGATCCGACAACGGCACGCGATGCTCACGGCCCGCCTTGATGCGTTCCGGCGGGATCGTCCACACCGAGGTCTGGCGATTGATCTCGCTGTCCGTCGCGCCTGTGACTTCGCTCGTACGCGCCGCCGTCAGGATGAGGAACTCGAGGGCTCGCGCGACAATCCCATCCTGCGCGCGGAGTTCGACCATGAAGGCGCCGACTTCGTCGATAGGCAGCGCCGGATGATGCCGGACTTTGGCAACCCGGCTCCGCGCCGGCAGAAGCTTGTCGAGTGTACCTTTCCATCTTGCGGGATTTGGTCCCTCCCGGAGGCCGCGCACCTGCGCCCAGTCGAGAACTGCCTCGATACGGCCGCGAACCCGCATCGCCGTTTCGGTCTTGGCATACCAGATCGGTCGCAGCGCCTTGTCCACGAGGTTCACATCGATCACGTGGACGGGGAGGGCGCCCAGTACCGGATATGCATAGGCCTCGAGCGTCGAACTCCATTGTTCATGATGCTTCTCGCTTCGCCATCCGGGATGATGGGCTTCGACATAGGCAGCGGCACAGTCGCGAAAAGCCATCGCCCTCGCTGCTTCCGAGACGCGTTGCGCTCGCGCGCTACGGCGTGCCTCGATCGGATCGACGCCGTCGAGCAGCTGCCCGCGGGCAGTTCGCGCCTTGTCGCGCGCTTCGGCCAGGCTCACCGTATGAAGCGGGCCTAGACCCATGTCGCGGGGCGTCTTCCGCCCGTTCAGCCGGTATCGGAAGATCCAAGATCGGCCGCCTGCATTCGAAACCTGAAGATACAGACCATCGCCGTCGGCGTAGAGGCCTGGCTCCGTCAGCCGGCCCACCGCGAGGGCGCTGAGACGGCCAATGGTTCGCCGTTCTCTACGCTTGAAGCTCAGAACGGTGGTCATTTTCCCGGACCTGAGTTTTCTGGGCAGCCCGCCTTCAGATCGAGAACGGGTGCGTCGTTCGCGAGCGAGAAGCCGAGCCTAGGCAGGTTGCTCCGGATTTCCTCGTCGACATAGCTCTGCGCCAGATGGGCGTAGTGCTTTTCGGTGATCCGCGTATCTGAGTGTCCGAGCTGGCTGGCGATGACGCCGAGAGACACGCGACGCATGGCCAGCCACGACGCATGTGTGTGCCGAAGCAGATGAAAATGCGCCGGCGGTTCGATGCTGGCGCGTGCGGAGGCCTCGCGCATGAGCCGTTGCTGATGGTTCTTACCCCAGGCGCTGCCGTCGGGCCGGCAGAAGGCCAATGACTCTCTCGGGCGGCCCAATGTCACCGCATCGAACACGCCGAGGCCCTCGTCGCTGAGGCGGACATGGCGCGCCTTACCGCCTTTGCCGTTTCGGACGAAGACCTTCTTGGCCGCGAGGCTGTAGTCGCCGCAGCGGATACCGGCGAGCTCCTGATACCGGCATCCGGTCATGATCGCGGCGTAGATAAGCCGCTGGAAGGCAGCGTCTGTCACGTGCAGGAGCCGCAGCACCTCTTCCTCGCTTAGAAAGCGGACGATCGCGACATCGACCCGCGGGAACGGCCGGACTTTGCGCCAAGCGATATCGGAGGCGACCTGGTTCTCGCGGAAGGCATGGTTCAGGAGCGCCTTGAGCACGGTGAGCTTGTGGTTCGCCGTGACCTTGCGTCGTCGCAGCGCCTCTGCCGGATCGAAATGGGGCTTGCGGGCCTTCGGCTTCTCGCCTTGCTTCGCGCGGAGCGGGACCGGCGCAAAGGCGAGGTTCTGATGCCAGTCTCGGATGCGGCGGGTGGTGAGCTTCGCCACCTCGATAGTGCCGAGCGCCGGCACGATGTCGCGATCGATGATGCGGCGGAACTCGTCGATCGCCCGGCCGCGTGCCCGGAAGTCGGCGAAGTAGTCTTCGGCCGCGTCCTGGACGGTGAGAAGCCGCCTCGGGCCTTGCCCGGCATCGGCGAGGGCGAGCTGCGCAAGCCAGCTCCGGGCCCGTTCCTGCGCCTGATCGAAAGAGAGCGTGCGGACGCCATCGGCGTCGGCGATGTCGTCGGCGACGCCGAGCGGCTCGAACCGGCGGCCGACCGCGCTGTCATAGGCGCGCGCGATCCATGTACCGCCCTTCGCTCCCTTGCGATAGCCGACGACCAAGCCCTTCTGGATTCCTTTCCAGTAGGGATCCCGTCGCGCCTTGAGCTTGAGGCGCGACGTCCTGGTTTCGAGACGCGTGTCACGGACGGTCCGAGCCAAGCTCCGCTCCGAAAACGTACGTCAAAAAGCTGACGGGTCTGTTGCAAAAACCTGAGTCTGAGCTTGGAGCGCGGCTCTCAAAAAGTCAATAAAATCGCATAAACTTCAACGAACTATGGCGAACTTCGGCGGACGCGTGCTAACATCTTTCACGTTGGTAACACGGGTTCGAATCCCGTTGGGGACGCCAGCACCTTGCATGTTCACACCGACTGGTCATGTCGTACCCGATGAGCCGGTCGCCGCAGCCCCCCGTTCCTGATCGCGCGGCGCCGGCCGAAACCTTTATCCGGGCAATCTGGAGCGGGCTCGGCGGGGACGACTCCGCCCTGGCTGCGGTTCGGATGGCGGGGGTCGGCAACTTGCCCTCGGCCTTCGCCGTCAGCGATCTTGCCGTCGCCTCCGTTGCTGCCGCCGGCCTGGCCGTCGCGGAGCTGGGATCCGCTCGCTTCGGCGAGATGACCGAGGTCCGGGCCGACCGTCGGCTCGCCTCGCTCTGGTTTTCGCGGACGCTGCAGCCGCAGGGTTGGTCGATGCCCCCCGTCTGGGACCCGATCGCCGGCGACTACGCGGCGGCCGACGGGTGGATCAGGCTCCATACCAATGCGCCGCATCATCGGGACGCGGCGCTCGCGGTCCTGGGCGCGGCCAACGACAAGGCCGCCGTCGCGGCGGCCGTCTCGCGATGGACTGCGGACGATCTCGAGGCCGCGGTGGTCGAACGCGGAGGATGCGCCGCGGCGATGCGCTCGCTCTCAGCCTGGGCCGATCACCCGCAGGGGCGGAGCGTGGCCGCCGAGCCTCTGCTGCGGGTCGAGACCACCGACGTCTCCCGCAGTCAGCCACGGTCGATGTCGCGCGGACGGCCGCTCGCCGGCGTGCGCGTCCTCGACCTGACCCGGGTGCTGGCCGGCCCGGTGGCGACACGCTTCCTCGCCGGCCTCGGCGCCGATGTGCTGCGGATCGATCCGCCCTGGTGGGACGAGCCGTCGATCGTTCCGGATGTGGTGCCGGGCAAACGCTGCGCCCGGCTCGACCTGCGCCTGGCGGAGGATCGCCAGCGACTGACCGCGCTCATCGCCGAGGCCGACATCCTCGTCCATGGCTACCGGCCGGGCGCACTCGCGCGCCTGGGGCTGGACGCAGAGGCACGGCGTCGCCTGCGTCCGGGGCTCGTGGATGTTTCGCTCGATGCCTATGGCTGGACCGGACCCTGGCAGGGGCGGCGGGGCTTCGACAGCCTGGTCCAGATGAGCGCCGGCATCGCCGCCGAAGGCATGCGCCGCTTCGGCACCGACAGGCCGAAGCCGCTGCCGGTGCAGGCGCTGGACCATGCCACTGGCTACATGATGGCGGCCGCCGCGATCCGCGGGCTGATGCGCCGGATGACGTCGGGCGTCGGGTCCGAGACCCGGACATCGCTCGCACGCACCGCCGGCCTTCTCGCTTCGGTTGCGGCGCCGGACCAACCTGGCGAACTGGGCGAGGCGGATCCCGCGGACTACGGCAATGCGATCGAGGCGACGGACTGGGGGCCGGCGCTTCGCCTGCGCCCACCACTCGCGATCGACGGCGTCACCATTGCCTGGGATCGCCCGGCGGCGACGCTCGGATCGTCGCTGCCGCGCTGGTAGCCTCTATTCGCGGAAGGCCAGTCCCGGGCGGGTGAAGAAAGCGTGGAGGATCTGGTAGGAGGCGAGGAAGTTCTTCTGCCGGAACGAGCCGTGCGAGACCGCCGGCATCACCGTGAAGGCCTTGTCGGCGCCGGGGAGCTGCTTGAAGAAGGCCAGCAGGTCGTCGATGCCGGCGATGCCGTCATACTGCCCCTGTCCTGCCCCCTGAGAGGTGATCCTCCCTGAAGTATGGTTTTTGACCAAGGAGGAGGACGACGATGGCAAGGAAGAGGCATACGGCAGAAGCGATCGTGACGAAGCTGCGTCAGGTCGACGTGCTGACGGCTCAGGGACGGCCGGTCGCGGATGCGATCCGGTCGATCGGCGTGACGGAGGTGACCTATTACCGCTGGCGAAACGAGTACGGCGGGCTGAAGGGCGACCAGGTGAAGCGCCTGAAGCAGCTTGAGACGGAGAACGCGCGGCTTCGCCGGGCTGTATCCGACCTGACGCTGGACAAGCTGATCCTGGCCGAGGCCGCCAAGGGAAACTTCTAAGCCCCGCACGCCGCTGGGCCTGTGTGGAGCATGTTGTCTGCGAGTTTGACGTGTCCGAGAGGCGGGCGTGCCGGGTTCTGGGTCAGCACCGCTCTACCCAGCGCAAGGTTCCGAGGAAGGCCGATGACGAGGCGGCTCTGACCGCTGAGATCATCGCTCACGCCCGCCAGTACGGCCGCTATGGCTACCGCCGGATCACGGCGCTTTTGCGCCGAGATGGCTGGGCGGTGAACAAGAAGCGGGTCGAGCGGATCTGGCGGCGCGAGGGGCTTAAGGTGCCGTCAAAGCAGCCCAAGCGGGGGCGGCTCTGGTTCAACGAAGGGTCATGCGTCCGTCTGCGACCCGAGCACCCCAATCATGTCTGGTCCTATGATTTCGTCGCGGATCGTACCCATGAGGGCAAGGCGGTCCGGATGCTGTGCATCATCGATGAGTTCACCCGCGAGGCCCTAACGATCAGAGTGGCTAGGGCATTCAAGGCGACCGATGTCATCGACGCTCTCGCCGATCTCTTCATCGTGCGCGGCGTGCCTGCTCACATTCTCTCCGACAATGGACCGGAGTTCGTTGCCCGAGCTCTCCGAGACTGGATCGCGGCCGTAGGCGCGAAGACCGCCTACATCGAGCCGGGCAGCCCCTGGGAGAACGGCTACTGCGAAAGCTTCAACGGCAAGCTCCGCGATGAGCTGCTCAATGGCGAGATCTTCTACACGCTGAGGGAGGCGAAGACCGTGATCGAAGCATGGCGGCACCATTACAACACCGTCCGCCCACACACTTCGCTCGGATATCGGCCGCCAGCACCGGAGGTCTTCATCCCCGCGCGCCCGCCTTCGCAACCTGGGCCAGCTACGTCGGGCGCGCTCCCGCTGGTGCCCAAGCCAGCTCTAAACTAACATTCCAACCGGACCACTCGATGGGGGCCGGTCAGACTTGGGCGGGCCATGTCGCCGGCGACGACATTTCGGTCGCCGGCAACATGCTGGCCGGGCCCCAGGTGGTCGAGGAGACCCTGCGGCACTTCGAAGCGAGCAGCGCCCTACCATTCGGCGAGCGGCTGATCGCCGCACTCGATGCCGGGCAGGCCGCCGGCGGCGACAAGCGCGGGCGCCAGTCGGCGGCGATCAGGCTCTGGGGCGGGGAGCCGTATCCGATCCTCGACCTTCGCACCGACGACCATCCGGAGCCCCTGACCGAGCTTCGGCGGCTCTATGAGCTCGCCCAGGACCGCTACGTGGTCATTGCCGCGGCCATGGCGACCCGGGCGAACCCGGCCGGGACCTTCGACACCGCCGCCCGCGACCGGATGATCGAAGAGCACCGCAGAAAGCGGATTTGACGGCCTTTCTCACCCCGGCCAGGCCTCGGACCCATCAGAAAGGCAGACGCGCGAAAGCGGGGAGCCTATGCTGGCCTCGCGCGTGCCGGCCCCGCGGGGGTGGGGGCGGCGGCGAGCGCTTTTCGGACTTGAACCAGCATGCGCCGGGCGGATGGCGCGACTACTCCAGTGAGATCCACCATGGCCAATGAGAAGAGGGCGGCGAACGACAGATCGTCCGCCTCGCCCGCCCAGCATCCGGAAAACGCCAATTGGCCGACCTACCGAGGTCCGGCGGGCGACAACGGCCGCTCGCGCCGCGTGATCAACGTCCTGCCGTCGGACGGAAGCACGCAGGGCGGCGTCTTCGGACGAAAGCTCTATTCGAAGTTCAACGCGATCGAGATCGACCTGGCCTCGCCGGTCGAGCAGAAGGCGGCGCTCCAGGATCTGCTGGGCGCCATGCTGGATGAGATCCATGCCGACGATCGCGCTCCCGACAAGTGGGAAGCCAGGCTGATCTATCGGGCGCTGGTCCATCTCAAGGCCGGCTTCAACTTCGCCGCCTATGACGCCATCGCGACCATTCTCGTGCCGCTGGGCACGCGCGGCCGCGAGGGCCGGTCGCAGGAGGAGGAGGAGGCACCGAAGACGCTGGGCGACCTCAGAAGCCATCTCGCGGCGCTGGTCGACTCCACGGCCAAGAGCCGAGAGGCTTATGCCGACAGCCTGGGTGACGACGGCGGATGATGAGTTGACGAGGAAGACGTGGAGCCCGGAGCAAGGCTAGTTGCTCCGGACTCCACTCGCCGGCGGCCGCCCCGAAAGGCTTCCGCCGACGCCACGGCAGAGAGTGAAAAGGCGCCTAGCCTGTGAAGGCCGTCGCTCGCTCTCGCCGCGAATTTTTCCTGGCGACCGGTGCCGGTGTTTCGGCCGGCGGTCTCCGCGCTTACGTCCGATCGAACGCTCTGCGCTTTGCGGACGCATCACTAGCACGGGACGGCCAGCGATTGGACTCTCAATGTCGTTCGGGACTCTTCTCGGCAACGACACTCGTGCCCGTGGTTGAAAAGCGGCGGTGCGACCACCATATCTGTGAGCACGTCTAGCAGCCGCCATCGGTCTCTTTGGCGGCTGTGGTCCAGATTTCTCGGAACCAGCCAGGCCCGCGCCTCGGAATGCATCGTCATTCGCGACGGGGTTTGCTGTCGCGTGTCCGGTGACGCGCATCCGCTCATTCATGCAGGCGAGGTCCCTATGAAGATCGTATCCATGCTGCCCGGGTTGGACGACAAGGCGCTCGAGACCGTGCTCGAGAATGCGCGGCGGGTCGCCGACAAGGGAACGCCCATGCAACAAGAGCAGGCGGGCGAGCTTCTCGCCCTGGTTGAAGCCGAGCAGGAGCGTCGCAAGGTGACGCCGTTCAAGCCCACGGTCGTGGTCAATGCGCCGGCCACCAAGACCGCGCGCCGGAAGGTCGCCAGGAAAGCGGCGGCCGCCTGAGTGGCGAAGCCGCCCACCAAGCTCGATCACCATCGCGGCATGGCCGCGCAGAAGGCGACCGAGCTGAGACGCCGGCGGATCGAGGTCGAGACCGATCAGGCAGCGCTGAAGGCGCGCCAGGACGAGCTCGAGAGGGTGCTTCTCGCCGCCCCCGCCGGAAGCTGGCCGGAGGCGGTCGAGAAGGCGCGCTATCTCCTCGGGCTTTTCGCCGCAAGCCCGGCCGGCGAGGATCCGCGCCGGAAGCACATGATCGAGATCCTGCTGACGGATTTCGATCGATTGCTCGAAAGCCAGCCGTCCGGGTCTGTCAGCGGCGAACCCTGAAGCCTAGCCGCCGGCGACGCCCTGCGTGTTGACGTAGAGCGCGTAGAGGCTGTGGCTTGCCGCCATGAACAGGCGGTTGCGGTGGCGGCCGCCGAAGCAGACATTGGCGCAGCGTTCCGGCAGGTCGATATGGCCGATCGGCTGGCCTGCCGGCGAAAACACGCGGACGCCGTCGAGATCGGCGCTGCCCATCCCCCAGCCGCACCAGAGATTGCCGTCGATGTCGACGCGAAAGCCGTCTGGCGAGCCACCGGCGCCGGCGTCGATCAGCACCCGCCCCTTGCCGAGCTTGGTCCCGCCGGCGGTTACGGCATAGGCGCGGATCGTGCGGTTCGGCGCATCGCGGGAGGCCACGACATAGAGCGTCTTCTCGTCTGGCGAGAAGGCGAGGCCGTTGGGGCCGGGAACGTCGTCGGCCATCTTGGCGAGCTTCCCGGTCTTGCCGTCGAGGCGGTAGACCGCCGGCTCGATCTCGGAGTCGTCCTTGTGGCCCTCGTAGTATCCAAGGATGCCGAAGACCGGATCGGTGAACCAGATCGAGCCGTCCGAGGTCACCACCACGTCGTTTGGCGAGTTGAGCTTCTTGCCGTCGTAGCCGTCGGCCAGCACGGTGATGGCGCCGTCGTACTCGGTGCGCGTCACCCGCCGGGAGTCGTGCTCGCAGGTGACCAGGCGCCCCTGGCGGTCGCGCGTGTTGCCGTTGGCGTTGTTCGACGGCTTGCGAAACGCGGAGACGACGCCGGTCTCCTCGTCCCATTTTAGGATGCGGTTGTTGGGAATGTCGCTCCAGAGCAGGTAGCGGCCGTCGCCGAACCACACCGGACCCTCCGCCCACCGGCACCCGGTGTACAGCCGCTCGACCGAGGCGAGCGTGACCCGGTACTTGGCGAAGTCAGGATCGAGGATACGCACGGCGGGGTCGGGATAGCGCTCGTTCGGCTGCCACATGACTCGGCTCTCCTTGACGTGAATTCCATTGAACGTCGGTGTCGCTTGCGCGGGGGCGGGGTCCGGGCGGACGGTCGCCCGGATCACAATCGACGGGACCTCTCATGGATTATGTCACGCTCGGCCGCACCGGACTCAAGGTCAGTGTCGCCGGGCTCGGCTGCGGCGGCTTCAGCCGCCTCGGGCTCGGCTCCGGCAAGTCCGAGGCCGAGGCGGTGGCGCTGGTCAAACGAGCGCTCGATCTCGGCGTCACCCTGTTCGACACGGCGGCCGCTTATGGCACCGAGGGCGTGGTCGGCCAGGGCCTCGCCGGCGTCCCCCGCGACAAGGTGGTGATCACCACCAAGGCCAACATCAACAACGGCGACGAGACGCTGTCGCCGGACAAGGTCGTCGCCAGCCTGGAGACTTCGCTCCGCCTGCTGCGCACCGACCATGTCGACGTCTTCCAGCTCCACGGGGTCAAGGCCGCTCACTACGACTACGCCGTCGAGATCATCCTGCCGGTGGTCCGGCGCGAGCAGGAGAAGGGCAAGTTCCGCTATCTCGGTATCACCGAGGGGGCGGCCAGCGACCACCGCGCCGAGATGCTCAGCCGCGCCGTCAAGGACGATCACTGGGACACGGCGATGCTCGCTTTCCACATGATGCACCAGCATGCCCGGAAGGCGGTGCTGCCGGGAACGCGGGCGAAGCGGATCGGCACGCTGCTGATGTTCGCCGTCCGCAACATCTTCGCCAAGTCCGAGCGCGTCGCCGCCGCCATGCGCGATCTCGCGGCTGCCGGCAAGGTGCCGCAGTCGCTCGCCGACGATCCCGATCCGCTCGGCTTCCTCATCCACGATGGCGGCGCCCGCAGCCTGACCGACGCCGCCTACCGCTTCGCCCGCTACGAGCCCGGTATCGATGTCGTCCTGTTCGGAACCGGCGACGTCCATCACATGGAGGCGAACGTCGCCTCGCTGACCCGGCCGCCGCTTCCTGCCGCCGACCGCCAGCGCCTGATCGACCTGTTCGGCCATCTGCAGGGCGTCGGGCTGGTCGGGGCGGCGCCGGCCAAGGCGGCAACCTCCTGATCGCGCCTTGGCCCGCCGGCTGCTTCCGTGGCATATAGCGAACCTAATTCAACGTTTATGACTTCCGGATCATGACCGACGACACAGCCTCGGCCGCCGGCCAGCCCGCCCAGGCTGCGCCTCTCCAGCCGACCCAGGCACCGGCAGCGGCCGGCGCCACCTTCGCCGTCATCCTCTCGCTCAGCTTCTGTCACCTGCTGAACGACATGATGCAGTCGCTGGTGCCGGCGCTTTATCCGATCTTGAAAGAGAACTACGCGCTCGACTTCGCCCAGATCGGGCTGATCACGCTCGCCTTCCAGTGCACCGCCTCGCTGCTGCAGCCGCTGGTCGGCTTCTACACCGACAAGCGGCCGCTGCCCTATTCGCTCGCCTGCGGCATGGGCTTCACCCTCATCGGCCTGGTGCTGATGTCGAGGGCCGACACCTATCCGGTCATCCTGCTGGCAGCGGCGCTGATCGGCATGGGCTCGGCGGTCTTCCATCCGGAGGCCTCGCGCGTCGCCCGCATGGCGTCCGGCGGCCGCCATGGCCTCGCCCAGTCGCTGTTCCAGGTCGGCGGCAACACCGGATCGGCGGTCGGCCCGCTTCTGGCCGCCTTCATCATCGTGCCGAGGGGGCAGGAGAGCATCGTCTGGTTCTCGGCGGCTGCGCTGGTCGCCATGGTCGTGCTGGTCGCCGTCGGCAACTGGTACGGCCGGAACCGCCACCTGGGGGCGCCGAAGCCGCGCCGCGCGGTCAGCGCCGACGGCCGGGTCGCGCTGACGCGTGCCCGCGTCGTCTCCGCCGTCCTGATCCTGGTCGCGCTGATGTTCTCGAAGACCGTCTACAGCGCCAGCCTCGGCTCCTACTACACCTTCTACCTGATCCAGAAATTCGGGGTGTCGGTGCAGGAGGCGCAGATCGCGCTGTTCGTGTTCTTAGGCTCGATCGTCATGGGGACGCTCGCCGGCGGCTGGGTCGGCGACAAGGTCGGCCGCATCCCGGTGATGTGGTTCTCGATCCTGGGCGTGCTGCCCTTCACGCTCGCGCTGCCCTATGCCGGGCTGGTCCCGACCCTGGTGCTGTCGGTGGTGGTCGGCATGATCATGGCATCTGCCTTCTCGGCCATCATCGTCTATGCCCAGGACCTGCTGCCGGGCCGGGTCGGCCTGGTCGGCGGCATCTTCTTCGGCGTTTCCTTCGGGTTGGGCGGTCTCGGCGCTGCCGCGCTCGGCAAGATCGCCGATCTCACCAGCATCGATACAGTCTACCAAGTCTGCGCCTTCCTGCCGCTGTTCGGCCTGCTGATCGCCTTCCTGCCGAAGATCGAGACCCGGCGGCACGCCTAGCCGGCGAGGGCCTGCTGCAGCACGCGGGCGATGTGGAGGGCGGTGCGGCCGCTGCCGTCGGCGATCTGATGGCGGCAGGAGGTGCCGTCGGCGACGAGCAGCGCGTCCGGATCGCCGTTGCGGATCGCCGGCAGCAGCGAGAGCTCCGCCATCTTCATCGACACCTCATAGTGCTTGGCTTCGTAGCCGAAGGCGCCGGCCATGCCGCAGCAGCTCGACTCGATCGCCTGCACGTCGAGGCCGGGGATCTGCTTCAAGAGCGTCAGCGTCGGCTTGAAGGCGTCGAAGGCCTTCTGGTGGCAATGGCCATGCACCAGCGCCTTGGCCTGCGGCAGCGCCTTCAAGGACAGCTTCGCGCGGCCGGCGGCCTGTTCGCGTAACAGGAACTCCTCGAACAGCACCGCCTGCCCGGCAAGCCGGCGCGACCCTTCATCCGGGAGCAAGGCCGAGAACTCATCCCGCAGCGTGAACAGGCAGGACGGCTCGAGCCCGATGATCGGCAGGCCGTCGGCGACATGCGGACGCAACGCGTCGATCATGCGCCTTGCTTCGGCGCGGGCCTCGTCGACCAGGCCGGCGGCGAGGAAGGTGCGCCCGCAGCAGAGCGGCGGCCCGGCCTGGTCACCGGCGACGATGACCTCGTAGCCGGCGGCCTCGAGCACGGCGATGGCGGCCCTCGCGTTCTCCGGCTCGAACCACCTGTTGAAGGTGTCGACCAGCAGTACCACGCGTGAGGCGCCGGCCGTCGGCGTTGTCGCGTGCGAACGAAAGGGCCGTGCGCTCCACGCCGGCAGCTTGCGCCTGGCGCTGAACCCGAACCAGCGCTCGGAGAGCCGCGCCAGCACCGGCAGCCGGTCGCGCAGCGCCAGCAGGCCGCGAAGCCTGGAGGCGAGGGGGGCATAGCGCGGCAGGTAAGCGACCAGCCGGTCGAAGATCCGAAGGCCGTGGCGGCCGCGATAGGCATGCAGGAACTCGGTCTTCATCCGCGCCATGTCGACGCCGGTCGGGCATTCGCGCTTGCAGCCCTTGCAGCCGACGCAGAGGGCCATGGTCTCGTAGAGCGCGTCCGAGGTCATGGCCTCAGGGCCGAGCTGGCCGGAGAGTGCCAGGCGAAGCGTGTTGGCGCGGCCGCGGGTCAGGTGGCGCTCGTCGCCGGTGGCACGGAAGGACGGACACATGACGCCAGCATCGAACTTCCGGCAATGGCCGTTGTTGTTGCACATCTCGACCGCGCCGGCGAAGCCGCCCGGCTCCGGCCAGTCGAGCGCCGGCGTGAACGGCGCCGGCTGGTAGTTCGGTCCGAAACGGAAGAGGCGCCGGTCGTCCATGCGCGGCGGGCGCACGATCTTGCCGGGATTCATCAGTCCCTTGGGATCGAAGAGGTCCTTGATTTCCTCGAAGGCGCCGGTCAGGCGGGGGCCGAAGAAGGGGGCGATCCATTCGGAGCGCACCAGACCGTCGCCGTGCTCGCCGGAATAGGCGCCCTTGTACTCGCGCACCATGGCGGCCGCCTCCTCGGCGATCGCCCGCATCTTCTTGGGGCCGTCCGCGGTCTTCATGTTGAGGATCGGGCGGACATGGAGGCAGCCGACCGAGGCATGCGCGTACCACGTGCCCTTGGTGCCGTTCTTCTCGAACACCTCGGTCAGGCGGCGGGTGTATTCGGCGAGGTGCTCCAGCGGCACCGCGCAGTCCTCGATGAAGCTGACCGGCTTCCCGTCGCCCTTCATCGACATCATGATGTTGAGGCCGGCCTTGCGGACCTCCCAGATGTCCCTCTGCAGGCCGGGCTCGATCACCTCGGCCACGGCACCGGGCAGGCCGAGATCGGCCATCAGCGTCACCAGGTCCTTCAGCTTGGCGACCTCGACCGCAAGGTCGTCGCCGGCGAACTCGACCAGCAGGATCGCGTCCGGCTCGCCTTTCAGGAACTTCGCCACGGTGCCGGCGAAGGCCGGGTTCCGGCGGGCGAGATCGATCATCGTGCGGTCGACCAGCTCGACCGCCGTCGGGCCGAGGCCGACGATGTGCCGGGTCAGGTCCATCGCCTGGTAGAAGGTCGGGAAGTGGACGATGCCGAGCGTGCGATGCATCGGCAGGGGCGAGAGCTTGAGATGAAGGCGGCGCGAGAAGGCCAGGGTGCCTTCCGATCCCACCAGCAGATGGGCGAGGTTGTGGCCCTCGGGCCGGACGGTCTCGAGATTGTAGCCGCCGACCCGGCGCAGCAGCTTCGGATAGCGCGCCTCGATCTCGTGCCGCTCGCGCGCCGCGATGGCGCGGACACGCTCGGCGATGTCGACCAGGCGCGGCGGGCCGGGGAGGCCGGAGAGGTTGCCGGTGATCGGCCCGAAATACCCTTGCGTGCCGTCGGCGAGCACGGCGTCGATGCCGACGACGTTGTGCACCATGTTGCCGTAGCGGATCGAGCGCGAGCCGCAGGAATTGTTGCCGGCCATGCCGCCGATGGTCGCCTGCGCGCTGGTCGAGACGTCGACCGGGAACCAGAGCCCATGCGGCTTCAGGAAGGCGTTCAGATGGTCGAGCACCAGGCCCGGCTGAACCGTGACGGTGGCCTCGATCTTGTCGAAGGAGAGGATGCGGTTGAGATGGCGGGAGGTGTCGAGGACCACCGCCTCGCCGACGGTCTGGCCGCATTGCGAAGTTCCGGCGCCGCGGGGCAGCACCGGGACGCCTTCGTCGACGGCGATCGAGATGGCGAGGATGGCGTCGCCCTCGTCGGCCGGGACCACCACGCCGATCGGGTCGATCTGGTAGATCGAGGCGTCGGTCGAATAGCGTCCGCGGCTGGCGGCGTCGAACATGACCGTGCCGCGGAGCTCGCGCTGAAGCCGCGCCTGCAGCCGCGATCCGGTTCCGGTGCCCCGTCTCTCGACCCCCATGATGCGCCTTCCTCCGGTTCCGGCCCGGCCGTAAGATTACATCCAATATTGCCGACCGATACCACGCCGAAAGAACGGGATTCCTGCCATGGTCAAGCTGAGCAACGCCTTGAGCGGCCGTCACTTCCTGCAGATCCCGGGTCCGACCAACGTGCCTGACCGGGTCCTGAGGGCGATCGACAACCCGACGATCGACCATCGCGGGCCCGAATTCGGCGCGCTCGGGCGGAAGGTGCTGGCCGAGATCAAGCCGATCTTCGGAACGACGGCCGACGTGGTGATCTACCCGGCCTCCGGCACCGGGGCCTGGGAGGCGGCCCTGGTCAACACGCTCTCGCCCGGCGACCGCGTGCTGATGTTCGAGACCGGGCATTTCGCCACGCTCTGGCGCGAACTGGCCGAGCGGCTGGGGCTCACCGTCGACTTCGTCGCCGGCGATTGGCGCCAGGGCGTCGATCCGAAGCAGGTCGAGGCGCGGCTTGCCGAGGACAAGGGCCACGCGATCAAGGCGGTGATGGTCGTCCACAACGAAACCTCGACCGGTGTCGTCAGCCGCATCGCCGATGTCCGCCGCGCCATCGATGCCGCGCGCCATCCGGCGCTGTTCATGGTCGACACCATCTCGTCTCTCGCCTCGATCGACTACCGCCACGACGAATGGGGCGTCGACGTCACGGTCGCCGGATCGCAGAAGGGCCTGATGCTGCCGCCCGGCCTGTCGTTCAACGCCATCAGCGCCAAGGCGCTGGCGGCGCAGAAATCGGCGAAGCTGCCGCGCAGCTACTGGGACTGGGGCACGATGCTGGCGGCGAACAAGACCGGCTACTTCCCCTACACGCCCGCCACCAACCTGCTCTACGGCCTCAACGAGGCGATCGAGATGCTGATGGAGGAGGGGCTGGCGAACGTGTTCGCCCGCCACGACCGCCATGCCGAGGCGACCCGCCGGGCCGTGCGCGCGTGGGGGCTCGAGATCCTCTGCGTCAACCCGGCCGAGTATTCGAGCTCGCTGACCGCCGTGCTGATGCCGGCCGGGCACAATGCGGACGAGTTCCGGAAGAAGACGCTGGCCGCCTACGACCTCTCGCTCGGTGCCGGCTTGACCAAGGTCGCCGGCAAGGTGTTCCGCATCGGCCACCTCGGCAGCTTCAACGACCTGATGCTGATGGGCACGCTCTCAGGCGTCGAGATGGGTCTTGCAATCGCCGGCGTGCCGCATGCGGCCGGTGGCGCCCAGGCGGCGATGAGCTTCCTCGTCGGCGGCGCCAAGGCGGCCGAGGCACCGAAGCGCTCGGTCGCCTAGGCGCCAGGTCCCTCAGATCTCGGCATACACCTCGATCAGGTTTCCGTCCGGATCGCGGAAGAACAGCGTGCGATGCCCGAAGGGCCGGTCGGTTGGCGGTGAAAACTGAGCGACGCCCTTGCGCACAAGCTCGTCGGCGCACTGATCGACCTCATGAGCGGAAACCCTGAAGGCGAGCTGAAGCGAAGCGCTGCCTTTAGGCGTCGGCGCATCGGCGGCGGTCCACCCCGGCCGCGACAAGGCCAAGTTATTCTCCCCCACCCGGTACTCGATCCAGTTCGGCGAGAGCTCTCGTATCAACGGAAACCCGAGGATGTCTTCGTAGAAGCGGCGCATCGGCGTCATGTCGCGCACGATGATGACCGTGTAGTCGATGGCGCGAATCGCACGAAAGGCCGAGATGGCCGGCTGATCCTGTTCGCTCACGATGGCTTCCCCCTGGCCCTAGGCTTTCGCACGACGGCGCGTCGGCGCTGACGCGGGCTTCACGCCGGCGGCGGCGAGAAGCGTGGTCGCCGCTTTCCGCGCCACCGCCGCCATGCCGGCATCGTTGCGCACCAGCATCTGGACGATGGCGCCGTCGAGCAGGATGGCGAGCTGGCCCGCGAGGCTGTCCGCGTCCTTCGCCTTGGCCTGGACCAGGAGCTCGCGGAACCAGAGGCGGCGGCGCTCTTTGAAGCCGAGCGCGATCTTCGCCGCGTCATGCGTCGGATCGGCGAGCTCGGTGACGGCGTTGACGAAGGGGCAGCCGCGCAGCGCATCGGCCGCGAAGAGTCGCCCGACGCGGTCATAGGCATCGAGGATCTGCACGACGGGTGAACGCTCGGACGCGGGAATCGGGGTGAAGCGGCGCTCGAGATATGCCACGACCAGCGCGTCCTTGGACGGGAAGTAGTTGTAGAGCGTGCGCTTGCTGATGCCGATCTCGGCGGCGACGGTGTCGACGCCGACGGCGCGGATGCCCCGGCGATAGAACAGGCGGTCGGTGGTCTCGAGGATGCGCGCGCGCATCGCCTCGCCGGCCGACGCGCGAGGCAAGGGTACACCGACTTGTTTACATTTCTCTTGACCGGCCGGCATGCTCGCTCCAAGCTACCTACACAGATCTGTGTAGGCAAGATCGCATGTCGCAAGTCACCTCGTGGCGTCCGTCGCGGACGATGCTTCTGCTGATCCTGGCGACGATCATCCTCTCGATCACCTCGGGGCTGCGCCAGAGCTTCGGGCTGTTCATGGCGCCGATGGCGGCGATCGGCATCACCGCCGTCGCCTTCAGCTTCGCCGCCGCCTTGCAGAGCCTGGTCTGGGGGTTGAGCCAGCCCGTCATCGGCATGCTGGCGGACCGCTTTGGCACCCGTCCGGTATTGGCGGGCTCGGCGCTGGTGCTGGCGGCAGGCCTGGCGATTGCCGGCACGGCCGAGGGGCCGCTCGTGCTTCACCTTGGCGGCGGGCTTCTGGTCGGCATCGGCGTTGCCGGCACGGGGCTCGGCGTCGTCCTGGGCACGGTCTCGCGCGCGGTTGCGCCGGAGCGGCGAAGCCAGGCGGTCGGCGCCGTCGCGGCGCTGGGGTCGCTCGGCACGATGGTGCTGGCGCCGCTGGGGCAGGGGCTGATCGACGGATATGGCTGGCGCGTCGCGTTCTTCGCCTTCGCCGGTATCGCGGCGGTGATGGTTCTGTTCGCGCTGCCGATGAAGGAGGGGGCGCCGCGCGATGCCGGTTCGCCCACCGCAGAAGACAAGCAGCCGCTTGGCGAGGTGCTGCGGGTTGCGTTCACGCATCCGGGCTACCTGGCGATGACCGCAGCCTTCTTCGCCTGCGGCTTCCAGCTCATGTTCATCAACGTACACCTGCCGTCATACTTGGCACTGTGCGGCCTGGCGCCGAGCCTGGGCGCCGCGGCGCTTGGGCTGATCGGCCTCTGCAACACCTTCGGCACCTATGCCGCGGGGCTGCTCGGCGCGCGCTACAGCCAGAAGCGCCTGCTGGCCCTGGTCTATCTCCTGCGCACGATCGCGATCATCGCCTTCCTTGCCGTGCCGGCGAGCCCGACCTCGGTCCTGGTCTTCGCCGCGGCCATGGGCTTCCTCTGGCTGACCGTGGCACCGCTGGTGAGCGGACTGGTCGGCAAGGTGTTCGGCCTCAAGCATTTCGGCGCGCTCTACGGCTTCGTCTTCCTCAGCCACCAGGTCGGGTCGTTCTGCGGCGTCATGCTCGGCGGCTTCGTCTTCGACTTGACCGGCAACTACGGCGCCGCCTGGGCCGGACTGATCGCCATCGGCCTTCTCGCCTTCGCGCTGCAATGGCCGATGGACGACCGCACGCCGGCCGAACGCGCGCGGCGCGATGACGCGGCGCTGGCCGCTGCCAAGCCCGCCTGAGGGGCTACTTCATCTCCGCGATCAGCGCCGGCACCAAGAGGCCGGCCAGGATCTTCGAGCGCTCGACCTCCTTCTTGCCGTACATGCCCTGGAGACCGGAGAGCGCCAGGGTGCCGAGGCGCCTGCCGCCGGCCGTGATCGGCGCGTTCAGGATCGCGGTGATGCCGAGCGAGTAGATCAGCTCGTAGTCGAAATAGGCGCGCTTGATCGCCGCCTTGTTGGGAGCCACGAACACGCCGCCCTTTTCCAGCTTCTTCTGGTTATGCGAGGCGGGGTCGATGGGCTTGCGGCCGCCGACCGGATACTTCTTCGGGTTCGAGGTGTGGACGCGCTCGACCTGCTTGTCGGCCTCGACGTATTTGAGGATCGTGAACATCGTGTAGCCGCAGGTCTCCCTGGCCAGCTTCTCGACCGCCTTGTAGACCTTCTTCCGGTCGCCCTTCATGCTGACGGCCATGACCTTGGTCACGTCGGCGACGGTGATGTCTCTCTTCTTCGCCATTCTGATGTCGTCCTTCTAGGTGGATTTCCCTATGACCAGGCTGGCCTGCGCCGGAGTCGACGGCAGCTGTGGCTGGGCGATGCGTTCGGGCACCAGGCCGCGGGCATAGAAGCGGAGCACGACCAGGAGGGCAATCGCGATCAGGAGCTCACGCAGCGCCGCCCCCTGAACGGCGGAGATGCCGGGGACCCACGGGATGATGAAGCGGGTCGATTCCAGGAAGAAGACCACGAGCACCGCGCCGACCACGGCGCCGATCGAGTTGCCGAGCCCGCCCGCCAGCAGCGACAGCTTGACGTAGAGAGTGAGGAGGGGGGCGAACAGGTCGGGCGCGATGAAGCTGGTGAAGTGGCCGTAGAGCGCACCGGCAAGGCCCAGCGCCGCGGTGCCGAAGGCGAAGGCCTTGACCTTGAACATCACCACGTTCTTACCGGCGACGGCGACGATCTGCTCGTCGTCGCGGATGCCGCGCAGCACCCGCCCGAAGGGCGAATGCACCAGGCGCTCGACCAGGAAGAACAGGATGACGGTGACGGCGACGACGATGCCGAGGAATTGCAGGTTGAACAGATGCGGCCCGAGCGCCTGGCGGAAGGGGCCGGGGATACCGGAGAGCCCGTCGGTGCCGTTGGCGATCCACAGCTCGTTCGACATGACCACGCGCATGGTCTCGGCGAAGCCCAGCGTGACGATGGCGAGGTAGTCGCCGCGAAGGCGCACGGTGATCATCGCCACCAGCACGCCCGAGACCGAGGCGGCGGCCATGCCGGCGAGGATGCCGAGCGGGATCGGCCAGCCGAGCTTGAGGGTCAGGAGTCCCGAGGTATAGGCACCGATGGCGAAGAAGCCGACGAGGCCGAGGTTGATGAGGCCGGCCATGCCCCAGATGACGTTCATGCCGAGCGCCATCATCGCGTAGATGCCGGCGGTCACGCCCATGGCGACGAGATAGTGCTCCATCAGTACGCTCGCTGCCCGAGGATGCCGCGCGGACGGAAGGTCAGCACGATCAGGATGGCGATGAAGCCGACGGCCGTCCGGTAGGCGGGGGAGAGCACCAGCAGGCTGAGCTCTTCGCCGACGCCGACGACCAAAGCACCGACGACGGCGCCGGGGATGCTGCCAAGCCCGCCGACGACCGCGGCGGCGAAGATCTGCAGGATGGTCTTGAAGCCGATCAGCGGGTCGATGGTGGTGTCGAGCCCGATCAGCATGCCGCCGAGGCCGGCCAGGCCCATGGCGACGAAGGAGACCAGGCGCGCCACGACATTGGCGTTGATGCCCTTGATCGCCGCCAGCATCGGGTTGTCGGCGACCGCCCGCATCGACTTGCCGGTGCGGGTGAAGGCGAGGAACGCGAACAGCATTGCCATCACGATGACGGCGACGACGAAGTTCTCGACCTGCTGCGGCGAGACGCGGATGCCGGAGAAGGACCAGTCGCGCTGGATCGGCAGGTCGTAGCCGCGCAGCTGGTTGCCGAAGATGAAGCGCACCAGGTTCTCGAGCGCGATGGTGAGCGCGATCGAGCCGATCGCCGTGGTGATGAAGCCCGAGCGGCGGAACGGCTTCAGCACCAGCTCGTCGGAGATGACGCCGACCAGGCCGGCGATGAGGAAGGCGAAGGCCAGCGAGGCGACGGCCGGCAGGCCGAAGGTGACGTTGGCGACGAATCCGGCGAACGCCCCGATGGTCATGTGCGAGGCGAGCGCGAAGTTGGTGAAGCGAAGGACGGCGAAGATCGCCGTCAGCCCGATGGCCGGCACCGCGAGGATGGTGCCGGCCATCAGGCCGTTGACGATGAGCTGAAGGACTTCCACCCCCAAAGTCCTTTCGAGGTCAGACCAGCTTCAGGAATTCGAGCTTGCCCTTGACCACGTGCATGTAGCGGAAGCGGCAGCCCAGGATGTCGCCGATGTCGGTGAAGTCGCAGGGGCCGCTGGCGCCCTCGTAGTTGATCTCCTTGCCCTCGGCCAGCACCTTGAGGCCCTCGACGGCGCTGTAGACCTTCTGGCCGGAGCCCTGGCAGATCTTGCGAACGTTGTCCTTCATCGCCACGCCGGAGACTGCCTTGGCCTTGGCGATGGTGAGCACGGCCAGCGACGCCCAGTCGGTCGCCTGCGAGACGTAGCCGTCCGGCTCCTTCTCGCCGATGCGCGCCGCCGCGAGCTTGTAGGCCGGGCTCTCGATGTCGGCGGAGGGCTGGCCGGTGAAGACGTTGGCGCTGACCTCGGCCGGGATGGTGTCGAGGGTGGGCTGCGGCACCGCATAGGACTGGGCGAACTTCGGCAGGTTGATGCCGGCCCGGAACATGTCGCGGAGCAGCACCACCGTGTCCGGCGCATAACCGTTGGTATAGATGTAGTCGGGCTTGCCGCGCATCATCTGGTCGATCTCGGAGCGGTAGGTCGGCTTGTCCTTCTCGTAGATGATGTGCGAGACGATCTCGCCGCCCTTGGGCTTCAGCGTCGCCTCCAGGTGCTCCTTGTTCGCCATCGCGAAGGGCGCCTGGATGCCGATGATGGCGACCTTCCGGCCGCCCTGCGCCCACAGGAATTCGCCATGCGCGGTCGCCTGCAGCTTGCTGGTCGGCTGGGTGCGGATCAGGAAGCCCTGGTGCGGCAGCAGCGTGATCGAATCGGCGCCGGAGACCGTCATCAGGAATGTCTTCGATTCCCAGCAGACCGGCGCCACCGCGGCGGTGACGGCGGACGCCCAGGTGCCGAGGATCATCGGCACCTTGTTGACCTCGATCAGCTTGCGGGCGGCGCGGACCGCGGCCTCCGGGTTGGTCTGGTCGTCCTCGACCACGGTCTCGATCTTGCGGCCGAGCACGCCGCCCTGCTTGTTGACCTCCTCGAACACGGCGGTCATCGCCTTCAGCATGCGCGGCCCGTCATTGCCGCCGGCACCGGTCAAGGGCGTCAGGATGCCGATCTTGATCGGCTCGCCCTGGGCATAGGCTCCCTTCGGGAGAGCGGCCGTGGTCGCGAGCGCGGCGGCACCCTTCAGAACCTTACGACGCGTAGTCTTGAGCATTTTCTTAAACCTCCCAGGCTGGTTGTCGTCGGAAGTCTAGAATGGCCTCAGCCGCCAAGGAAGATGCGGCGGATCTCGGGGTCGGCGGCGAGCGCGGCGGCGGGGCCGGTGCGGCTGTTCTTGCCGTCGACCAGGATGTAGGCACGGTGCGAGATGGCGAGCGCCTCGTTGGCGTTCTGCTCGACCATGGCGATCGAGACGCCCTCCTTGTTGATCTGGATGATGGCGTTGAACAGCACCTCGGCGGCGACCGGCGACAGGCCGGCGGACGGCTCGTCGAGCAGGAGGACGGCCGGCTCGACCATCAGCGCCATGCCCATGGCCAGGATCTGCCGCTCGCCACCCGAAAGCGTGCGGGCGGCATGCCGGCGTTTCTCCGCGAGCATGGGAAACCGCGTGAAGACGCCCTCGATACGGGCCTTGGCCGCCTTGGGGTCGACGTATCCCCCCATCTCCAGGTTCTCGCGAACCGACATCGAGGGGAAGATGTTGTGCTCCTGCGGCACGTAGGCGAGGCCGAGGCGGGAGATGTCGCGGGGCTCGCGGCCGGTGATGTCCTGGCCGTTGAGCGAGATCGAGCCGGCCTTGGGCTTCAGCAGGCCCGCGATCGCCTTCAGCAAGGTCGATTTTCCGGCGCCGTTGGGGCCGATGATGCCGACGATCTCGCCGGGCTCGACCCGGACGTCGACGCCCTTCAGGATCTCGTCGGCGGCGCCGTAGCCGGCAACGATGCCGGTCGCGGTCAGGAGCCCCACTTGCGGCGCCCCATATAGGCTTCCTGGACCGTCGGGTTGCCTGCCACCTCGTCGAAGCTGCCCTCGGCGAGATGGCGGCCCTCGGCCAGCACGACGACGTGGTCGCAGAGGCGGGCGACCATGTCCATGTGGTGCTCGATCAACAGGATCGTGATGCCGTCCTTGGCCAGCGTCTTCAGCTGCTCGCCGATCTCGCGGGCCAGCGTCGGGTTGACGCCGGCGACCGGTTCGTCCAGCAGGATCAGCTTCGGCTCGGTCATCAGCGCGCGGCCGATCTCAAGCAGCTTCTTCTGGCCGCCGGAGAGGTCGGAGGCGGGGTTGCGGATGACGCCCATCAGGTTGAGGCGCCGGGCGACGGCGACGGCGCGCTCGATCAGGGCCTCCTCGCGCCGGACCGCCTGGGGCAGGCGAAGCAGGGCCTTCAGCATATCCTCGCCCGGCTGGTGCGCGCCGTAGAGCAGCAGGTTGTCGAGCACCGAGAGGCGCGGCAGTCCGCGGGCGATCTGGAATGTGCGGACCAATCCTAAGCGGGTGATCTGGTCGGGGCGGAGCCCGGCGATGTCGTGGCCGTCGAAGACGATGCGGCCGCGGTCGGGTGGGATGACGCCGGTGATGCAGTTGAACAGTGTGGTCTTGCCGGCCCCGTTCGGCCCGATCAGACCGGTGATGCGCCCGGCCTCGACCTTGAGGTCGGCGCCGGTGAGGGCGTGAACGCCGTAGAAGCTGCGCTCGACCTGGCTGACCTCCAGCAGTGCCATCCGCCCCCGACCCCCCTCCGCGACAGCGGGCAGGGTAGAGGCCGGCGTGCGGGCGGCGCAAGCGGCCTAATTTCGCCGGTCGAGCAGGCGCTGGCCGGCCAGCATCCAGAGCGCGCCGCCGAGGCCGAAGATGCCGTTGTAGGTCATGCCCCGCAGCATGTTGGCGAGGACGAAGCCGTTGCCGAGCGGCTGGCCGCGCAACGGGGCCAGGACGAACCAGTTGAAGGTCGAGATGACCAGGGCGCCGAAGATCGCGCCGGCGATGAGGAAGCCGACGCCCTGCCGCATCGACGCCGGAAGCCGGGTCGAGGCGGCGGCGAAAACCGTCAGCCAGACCCCGCCCCAGAAGGCGAGGGAGATGAATTGCGGGACGCCGAGCGGCGAGGTGGATCGCGTCGAATAGGGCGGGTTCGGTGCCCAGCCGATCAGATGCGCGATGCCGATCGTCCCCTGGTGGAAGGTGAGGACCGAGAGGAAGCCGGCGACGAACCCCAGCAGCAGCCACGTCGGGAGAGTGCCGGAGCGTGCGGGCGTCTCGAACGTCTCGGTCATCGTCACCTCCCTGCCGGACTGCGTTACAGTGACATCCCGGCATACCGCCGACAAGCGGAACGACTTGCCGAGGCCACGGCTTGCGTCCTTGAATGCAACGGTACCCAGGAGATCGTCAGACATCGCCGGGCCGGGACCTGAGGGAGGCCGAGTGACAGCCATCTTGCCGTCCTACGACCAGGGGACGTCGCCGACTAAGCTGATCGGGGAGACCATCGGCCGGCACTTCGACCGGGCGGTCGCCACGTATGGCGACCGGGACGCCCTGATCGTGCGCCACCAGAACCTGCGGCTCAGCTATCGCGAGCTCGGCCGTCGGGTCGACGACCTCGCCGCCGGCCTGCTGGCGCTCGGCCTCCAGCCCGGCGACCGCATCGGCATCTGGTCGCAGAACTGCTCGGAATGGGCGATCACCCAGTTCGCCACCGCCAAGGCCGGGCTGATCCTGGTCAACATCAACCCGGCCTATCGCCGGACCGAGCTCGAATACGCGCTCAACAAGGTCGGCTGCAAGGCGCTGGTGACGTCACCGGCCTTGAAGAACAGCGACTACCTGGCGATCCTCAACGACCTGATGCCGGAGCTGAAATCGGCGACGCCGGGCAAGCTCGAGGCCGAGAAGATCCCGGAGCTGCGCTGGGTGATCCGGCTCGGCGCCGAGCGCACGCCGGGGATGCTGAACTTCGCCGAGGTCGCCTCCGGCGGCGGCGAGGCCGAACGCAAGCGGCTGACCGAGCTGGCCGAGACGCTGCAGTTCGACGATCCGATCAACATCCAGTTCACCTCGGGCACCACCGGCTTCCCCAAGGGCGCCACGCTCACCCACCACAACATCCTCAACAACGGCTATTTCGTCGGCGCGGCGATCCGGCTGGGCCCCGAGGACCGGCTCTGCATCCCGGTGCCGCTCTACCATTGCTTCGGCATGGTGATGGGCAATCTAGGCTGCATCACCCATGGCGCGACCATGGTCTATCCGGCCGAGGTGTTCGACCCCCTCTCGGTGCTGAAGACGGTCGCCGAGGAGCGCTGCACCGCGCTCTACGGCGTGCCGACCATGTTCATCGCCCAGCTCGACCACCCCGACTTCGCGAACTACGATCTCTCGAGTCTCCGCACCGGCATCATGGCGGGCTCGCCCTGCCCCATCGAGGTGATGAAGCGGGTGATCGAGCGCATGAACATGCGCGAGGTGACCATCGCCTACGGAATGACCGAGACCTCGCCGGTCTCCACGCAGAGCGCGGTCGACGATTCCGTCGACCGCCGGGTCTCGACGGTCGGGCGGACGCAGCCGCATATCGAGGTCAAGATCGTCGGCATCGACGGGCGGATCGTGCCGCGGGGTACCTCGGGCGAGCTCTGCACCCGCGGATACTCGGTGATGACCGGCTACTGGAACGACGAGGGAAAGACCCGGGAAGCGATCGACACCGCCGGCTGGATGCACACCGGCGATCTCGCGACCATGGACTCGGAAGGCTATGTCAACATCGTCGGGCGCCTCAAGGACATGATCATCCGCGGCGGCGAGAACGTCTATCCGCGCGAGATCGAGGAGTTCCTCTACCGCCATCCGAAGATCCAGGACGTCCAGGTGATCGGCGTGCCCGACGACAAGTACGGCGAGGAGGTCTGTGCCTGGGTGCGCCTTCGCGACGGCGTCAGAGCGGAGGAGGAGGAGATCCTCGCCTTCTGCAAGGGCCAGATCGCCCACTACAAGATCCCGCGCTATGTCCGCTTCGTCGACGCCTTCCCGATGACCATCACCGGCAAGATCCAGAAATACCTGATGCGCGAGCAGATGATCCGCGACCTCGGCCTCACGGTCCGGAAGACGGCTTGAGCTGCCAGGCGTTCGCCGAGCGCTCGCCGGCGGCCGTCGTTCCCCGCATTGGTCGAAGCTACTGCGACGTCACCTGCCAGGAACCGTCCGGCTGCTGGCAGGCGGTGGCGTAAGCCTGCTCCATGCGCCCGCCGATCTCGACGGTCTGTTGGAACTCCCGGCAGTAGCGGCCGGCATTGCTCCAGCCGTCGCGGGTGGCGATGACGGTGCCGCGGGCATAGGGATCGCCCCAGATGATGGGAGCGCCGATCGGCGCCGTGGTGGCCGCGATCTGGGCGTCCTCGAGCGCGCGCTGCTGCTGCTCGTTCAGCATGCTGAGGATGCTGAAGGTAATGGCCGTCAATCCGAGCCAGCGATATGCATCATGATCGGTGTAGTAGTGGCCATAGCCGTGATACCAGCCGCCATAGGGACGGAGAACGACGACGTTGCGATAGACCCGCCGGCGGTCGGGGCGGACCTCGTGGCGTTCGGGGCCGATATGGTAGTGGCGGCGATGAGCCGGCGGCGGCGAGGGGCCGAACCAGCCATGTTCGGTCCAGCGCGGCGGATCGCGCCGGTCGTTGTCCCGCCAGTTGTTGTCGCGGCGGTCATTGTCCCGCCGGCCGTAGTCGCGCCCTGCGTTGCCCCTTCCGGTATTGTCCCGTCCGATGTTGTCCCGGCCCGTGTTGTCGCGCCAGTTGTCGTCTCTCCGGTTGTTGTCGCGACGACGATCCTCCCCCCGCGGCTGGACTTCGCGGTTCGTCTCCGTGCGGCGCTGCTGGGGGATCGGTGGGGTCTGCGGGTTCGGAGCCTGGCTCCCCTGCCGGGTCTGGGGGGCGGGAGCGGCGTTCCCATCCCGGCCTAGCGGACGGGTCTGCGGGTTGGTGCGCCGGTCTTGATTGGTATCGGGCGCCGCATCGGCGCCCTCAGCCCAGGCGCCACCGCTCAGCAGGGTGAGGCAGACGACGCTGGCAGCCGCCAGTGGACCGCGGTGCTTGCTCGACAGGTTCACGTCTACCTCCCTTGGGGATCGTCCCCGAACATCTGGCGCCTGCGATCGTTGCGGCTGCTATTTTCGGGCTCGCAGGGAACGCTGAGGAAACGCGTGCAGAGGTGAAGATCCTGCGCGGAATCCTGCGTGCCGCAGGAGGCATTTGCGCGACTTAACTGAGGCGGGAAAGAGGCAGGGACGACGATGCGCCTCGCACGAACGATCCCCGGCTTCCCTGGTTCCGCGAACCTTCTCAATCCTTCTTCCTGCCGAGCCCGAAGCTGCTAGCGTCCGGCCATCCGGCTGCAAGACAAGGGGATCGTTCGATGACTCGGCTCGACGGCAAGGTCGCTTTCATTTCCGGCGCGGCGCGCGGAATCGGTGCGGAGACGGCGCGGCGGATGGCCGCGGCCGGCGCCCGGGTGGTGCTCGCCGACATCCTGGACGGCCAGGGGCAGGCCGTGGTTCGCGAGATCGGGCAGGCCGGCGGCGAAGCGCTCTACGTGCGTCTCGACGTGACCAGCGAGGCCGGCTGGAACGCGGCGATGGCCTCGACCGTTTCCCGCTTCGGCGGGCTCGACGTCCTCGTCAACAACGCCGGCATGTTCCTCGGCAAGACCAGCGAGGAGTCGACCTTGGCGGAATGGCAGGCCCTCTGCGGCGTCAACCTGACCGGTGTGTTTCTCGGCACCAAGCTGGCTCTGCCGGCGCTGAAGGAGCGCGCCAGGACCAGTCCGACCGGCGGCGTCATCGTCAACGTGTCCTCGACGGCGGGACTGGTCGGCTCGCCGCTGGCGCCGCTTTATTCGCTGACCAAGGGCGGCGTCACCCTGTTCTCGAAGTCGACCGCGCTGGAGTTCGCCCGCAAGAAGTACCGTATTCGCGTCAACGCCATCCATCCGGGCGTGATCGAGACCGACATGGGCGAAGAGACCTTCCGCACCCGGGCCCGCTTCGCCGGCAGCAACGATATGGACGCCGCCCGGCAGGCGGGCCTGGCGACCCACCCGATCGGCCGCTTCGGCACGGCGGGCGACATCGCCAACGGCATCGTTTTCCTGGCGTCCGACGAATCCGCCTTCATGACCGGCTCCTCGCTGGTCATGGATGGCGGCGTGACCGCTCAGTAAGGCGGAGACCGTCGAGGTCGGGCTATCGGATCACCAGTCGACGATGGTCCCGTCCGCGAGCCTCGCCTCGACGGAGGGAATCACCTCCTGCTTGAAGGGGTGCTTCTTCGCCACCCGCTCGTCGACCTCGATGCCGAGGCCGGGCGCGGTCGGGATCTGCCAGTTGCCGTCGACCATGCGGATCGGCCCCTGCACCACCTCGGCATACCAGGGGACGGCACCGACCATCTCCTCCTGGATGACGAAGTTCGGCGTCGCCACGTCGAAGTGAAGCGCCGAGACGCCGGCGATCGGGCCGAGCGGGTTGTGCGGGGCGACGCCCATCATCGCCGTCTCGCCCATCGCCGCGATCTTCCGGCCCTCCCAGATGCCGCCGCAATGGCAGAGGTCGGGCTGCATGATGGTGATGGCACGCTGGCGGCAGAGATCCTCGAAATCCTTGCGGTCGATCAGTCGCTCGCCGGTCGCGATCGGCACGCGCGTCCGCTCGGCGACCTGGCGCATGGCGTCGGCGTCGCCCGGCTGCACCGGCTCCTCCGCGAACATCGGCCGGTAGGGCGCCAGCATCTCGATGCACTGCACGGCGAGCGCGACCGAGGCGCACTTGCCGTGGAAGTCGATCATGATCTCTGTGGCGTCGCCGGCTGCCTCGCGCAGCGTCCGCATCCAGCCGTCGACGCTGGCGAGCGAGCGCGGGTCGAGCGTGTAGCCCATGTAGAACGGGAACACGACCTTGAACGCCTTGTAGCCCCTGGCCAGGACCTGGCCGACATAGTCCTGGAGCTGCGAACGCTCCTTCTGGTCGTAGACCGCGTTCATGTTGCCCATGCCGAGATGGGTGTAGACCGGCACCTTGTCGCGGGTCTGGCCGCCGAGGAGCCGCCAGACCGGCAGTCCCACCGACTTGCCGAAGATGTCCCACATCGCCTGCTCGATGCCGGCGATGGCCGAGCGGCCGATGACGCCCAGCTTCCAGAAGCCATGCTTGGTCATGGCACGGACGCCGTTCTCGATGTCGCGGGGATCGCGTCCCAGCATCAGCGGCGTCAGGTCCTCGACGCAGCCGACCACGGCGCGGGTCTTCCATTCCAGGGTCGCTTCGCCCCAGCCGAACAGCCCGTCCTGGTCGGTCTCGACCTTGACGAACACCCAGTTCCGCATCTCCGCATTCACCACCAGGGTGCGAATGGCCGTGATCTTCATCGTCTGTCCCTCTTCGCCGCGTCATAGATTCGATCGCACAACTCAACCGCTTCCGCGCACTCCGCCACGGTCACCGGCGGCGGACGTCCGGCTGCGAGCGCCGACAGCGTCGCCTCGAGCAGCGGCCGGTAGCTCGGGTCCTGGGTCTCGTGCGTCTCCAGCCGCCCGTCGGCGTGACGGATGGCGACGAGGCCCTTGGTTTCCTGCAGATAGGCGCCGGTCGCGGCGATCCGCCATTCGAAATCGCCGCCGGCGGCGGCATAGGAGTAGCCGGACTCGACCGTGCCGATAGGGCCGTCCGGCGCGCGCAGGAGGGCGGCGGAGAATTCCTCGACCGCGAGGCCATAGGTGCGATGGCTGAGTGCCGCCGAGACCACCTCGACCGTCGGCCCGGCGAGCCGGCGGAAGGCGTCGGCACCGTGGATGCCGAGATTGCGGAGCGAGCCGCCGCCGGACTTGTCCGGCTCCAGCATCCACGGCACGCCCCAGGCCGGGTAGCGTCCGGGCGGGCCGTTGATGATGCGGAAATGTGCGTGGGTGACCATGCCCAGCAGGCCTGTCGACCGCAGCTCCTCGACGTGGCGCCAGATGCCGAGGAAGCGGTTGGGCAGCGCCGGGATCGCCCAGAGGCCGGCTTCCTCAATGGCGCGGGCGACAGCGCGCGCCTCATTGCCGTTCAGGCCCATCGGCTTCTCGATCAGGATCGGCGGCTTCGCCGCCAGCACCGGCGTCAGCGCCGCCATCACCTGGTCGTGGCGGGGGGTGACGATGGCGAGGTCCGGCCTGACCCTGGCGAGCAGGGTTGCGGCGTCGGCCTCGAACGGGATGCCGAGCCCGGCCGCCGCCGCGGCCCCCTCGTCCTTGGCGAGATCGGAGGCGCCGATGACGGGAATCCCGAGCTCCTTCAAGATCCCGGCATAGATCGACGAATGCCAGTGGGCGACGCCGACGATGACGACGCGAGGCGGCATGTCCCTCATTCCTCCCTTGGCTGCCGGCGCTTGCTATCCGGTCGGGGCGAACCCTACCATCGCCCGCGTTCGTGCAAGCAAAAAGCGGGAGGGACGCGCAAGGATGGGGCGATTTCGCACGATCGCGCAGCCGCTCGGACTCGCCTTCGCCGTGCTGTTGCTGTGGGAAGCGGCCGTCCGGCTGGGGGGCATACCCGACTACCTGCTGCCGGCGCCGACGTCGATCCTGGCCGAGCTGGCGAAACGCTGGCCCAGAATCCTCTCCAATGCCTGGGTGACCGGGCTCGAGATCGTCGGCGGGTTCGCGGTCGCCGTCGCCGTCAGCCTGCCGCTGGCCGTAGGCATCGCCTTCTCGGCCTGGATGGCCAGGACCATCTATCCGCTGATCGTCACGCTGCAGGTGGTGCCGAAGATCGCCATCGCGCCGATCTTCGTCATCTGGTTCGGCATCGGCTGGATCTCCAAGCTGACCCTGGTCTTCCTCCTCTGCTTCTTTCCGATGCTGGTGAACGCCGTCGCCGGATTCCGCGGCATCAATCCCGAGATCATGGACTTCGCCCGCTCGACCGGCGCCAATCTCTGGCGGCTGTTCTGGCGGATCCGGCTGCCCTCGGCGCTGCCGTCGATCTTCACCGGGCTCCGCATCGGCGCGGTGAATGCGGTGACCGGCGCCGTCGTCGCCGAGTTCGTCGCCTCCGACCGGGGGCTCGGCTATCTGCTGCTGGAATACAACGGCAACCTGCTGGCGGGCGCCGTCTTCGCGACCGTCTTCGTGCTGAGCGCCATCGGCCTCGCGATCTACTACACAGTCGAGGCCGTTGAGCGGCTGGCGCTGCCCTGGCATGTCGCGCAGCGCCGGGGCGAGGAGAAGGCGGGAGAGCAGACGTGACCTCGGTTCCGATCCGCCTTGCCGGCGCCAGCAAGACCTTCCGTCGCGACGGCCAGACCACCGAGGCGCTATCGCCGATCGACATCGACATCGCGCCCGGCGAGTTCTTCGCCGTGGTCGGCCCGTCGGGCTGCGGCAAGAGCACGCTTCTGAAGATGATCGCGGGCCTGGTGCCGGCCTCGACCGGCACGGTCGCGGTCGCCGGCAATGCGGTCGAAGAGCCGGTCACCGATCTCGGCATCGTATTCCAGTCGCCGGTGCTGCTGGACTGGCGGACGGTGCTGGGCAACGTGCTGGTCCAGCTCGAGCTGCGCGGGCTCTATGCGTCCGCCTACGAGCCGGCGGCGCGCCGCCTCCTGGAAGCGGTCGGGCTCAAGGGCTTCGAGGACCGCTACCCGTTCGAGCTTTCCGGCGGCATGCGCCAGCGGGCCGCGATCGTCCGCGCGCTGATCCACGATCCGCCGCTGCTGCTGATGGACGAGCCGTTCGGTGCGCTCGACGCGCTGACCCGCGAGCAGCTCCGCCTCGACCTCGAGGCGCTCTGGCTCGCAAGGCGGAAGACGGTGGTGTTCATCACGCACTCGATCGACGAGGCGGTGCTGCTGGCCGACCGGGTGGCGGTGATGAGCCCGAGGCCGGGGCGGATCGAGCGGCTTCTCACCATCGACCTGCCGCGCCCGCGCGCGCTCGTCGCCCGCCAGCTCCCGGGCTTCACCGAGGTGGTGGAGGAGGTGACGCGGTTGTTCCTCGAGCGCGGCGTGCTGCAGACGACCGGAAAGCTCGCGGTGGAGCTAGGCCCTCAGTCGTAGTAGTCGGGCGCCTTCTTCTGTCCGTCGCTCTGCGGCTTGTCGTGGTTGATCCAGAGCTGGGCCTTGTGCTGGATCATCAGCGCCTCGAGCCTCGCCATCGAGGCGACCGTCTTGTCCTTGTCGACGTTCATGCTGGGAACCCGCCTGTTGTCCCAGTTGTCCTTGAAGTGGACGGCGTCGCCCGAGAGCAGGATGAACCCGGTCTTCGGCAGGTTGACCATCAGCGACTGGTGACCGGGCGTGTGCCCGGGCGTCGACAGGATGGTGACCGAGCCGTCGCCGAACACGTCGTGGTCTCCGTTCAGCTTGAGCACGGGCTGGTTCGCCGGGAACGGCGTCGGCTTGCCCTCGAAGGCGGCGGCATACTCGGCCGCCTGCATCAGGAAGGTCGCGGAAGGGAACTTGTCGAGATTGCCGATGTGGTCGCCATGGCTGTGCGAGATCGCGACGAAGCGCAGGTCGCCCGGCTTGACGCCGAGGGAGGCGAGCACGTCGATCAGCTTCTTCGTCCGCCTCGACGTCCCGGTCGGGCCTACATTTCCCCCGGGCCGGTCGGCGAGCGCGTCGGGGTAGCCGGTGTCCCACAGCAGGAGCCCGCGCTCGTGGCGGATCAGATAGCAGTTGTCCGAGTTCTCGATCGGCTTGCCGACATTGACGCCGGGTGACCAGCGCGACTGATCCGGCGCCAGCAGCTGGCCGCAATCGATCACGTAGAGGCGTTCGAGCCCGGCAGCGAAGGCGGGCGAGGCGAGCGCGAGGACCGCGATCAGCATCGCGGCAAGGCGAAGAGGGGTCATGGGCGCCGGTCTCCCGAAAGAGGGGCCGGAATTCTGGACCTGCGTTCCGCTCCCGCGCGACACGAATGCGTGAGCGCGAGCGCACGTGCTAGCGTGACGGCGTGAGCCAGAGCCCGACGTCCAGCGATACCGGCGCCAGTCTTCGGGCGATCCTGCTGACGCTGCTCACCGTCATCGGCTTCGCGGCGATGAACGGCACCAACAAGTACCTGACCATCGACTACCCGGTCGTCGAAGTGGTCTGGGCCCGGTTCTTCTTCGCCAATCTCGGCATCCTTCTCGTCGCCTTGTGGCGGCCGGGGCTCAGGGCGCTGGTGCGGACCAGCCGGCCGGGCCTCCAGGCGCTCAGGTCGGCGCTGATGATCTGCTCGACCCTGCTCTTCGTCGGCTCGCTCTCGCTCCTGCCGCTGGCCGATGTCGAGGCGATCAACTTCGCCGGTCCGTTCTTCGTCGTGGCGCTCTCGGCGCCGATGTTGAAGGAGAGGGTGCCGGCCGAGATCTGGGTCGCGGTGATCATGGGATTCATCGGTATCCTGGTGATCATCCGCCCCGGCGCCGGCGTTCTGAGCTGGGCTGCCTTGATGCCGATCGGCGTCGCCTTCCTCTATGCCCTCTTCCAGATCGTGACCCGCCGGCTCGGCGGTGCCGACAGCGCCATCACCTCGCTGTTCTATTCCGGCCTCCTCGGCCTGATCCTCACCTCGCTGGTCGCCCCCTTCTTCTGGCGCTGGCCCGACCTCAAGGGCTGGCTCCTGATGGCCCAGGCGGGCCTGCTCG
The DNA here is from genome assembly GCA_945871425.1 of Rhizobium sp. Q54. GTDB lineage: Bacteria > Pseudomonadota > Alphaproteobacteria > SHVZ01 > SHVZ01 > SHVZ01. The sequence continues at coordinate 53,578 of CAMBVS010000011.1, forward strand.
GCGCCGGCAGCCATTTCCTCCTGATCAAGGCGCTCGACCTGGCGCCGGCCTCGATCCTGCAGCCCTTCACCTATGTCCAGCTCGTTGCCGCGGTGATCATCGGCTACGTCGTCTTCGGCAACGTGCCGGACGTCTGGACCTGGCTCGGCAGCGCCATCGTCGTCGGCAGCGGCCTCTACGTGCTGCTCAGGCAGCGGCGATAGCGTTCAGGTGCATTGCGCGTCGAAGACGACCTCGTCGAAGCGATGGGCGGCGAGATCTTCTTCCCGGATCATGAAGTAGATCGTCCCGCCGGGGCCCCACCAGTGGCTTTTCTGCCCGTCGTCGTAGGTGCCGACCTGGAGCAGCAGCCGCCAGGCAGGATCACCGCAGATGTCCAGCTCGTTCTGCACGGGGTCGTGCCAGCCGAGAAGCTGGCTCAAGTCTGACATGTCCGGATGCCTGCCGTCGTTGGCTGGCAGGGCGATCCCGTGTGTGGCGGGATAGCTCATGCGGAAGTCGCGATTTTCCGCCCGTTCGCCGACAAAGTCCGAGGAGTAGTGAGGGAGGGTCTGGGTCGGCAGGAACTCCATGCCGGCGGAGAGCAGAATCCGGACATCCTCCTCCGGCGGGTCGTGCGACGTGAGTTCAGTTCCGGCGGGCCAGTGAAAGACGGCACAGAGATTGGCTTCGCCACCGAAGCCGGCCCCGGCGGAGACGTCGGGGTCGCCGAAGAAGCCGAGCAGCCCGTCGCGCGGCAGCAGCGCAGCCGCCTCGCCCTTCAGCTCGCCGCAGTTGATCTGGGCGACGAAGAGCATCGGCTCCCCGTCGTAGGTCGGCCACGTCCAGTCCTTCGGCGCGAGGGGCTTGCCGCCAAGGCGCGACGCCATCGGATCGGCAGGCGTCGGCCGGGGCCATAGCAGCGTCGCCGGGCGGATCCGTGCCGCGAGCTGTCGGCCGAAATCGCCGGGATACCTGGCCGCGACTTCCTGCTCGATGCTGGCGCGGGTTCGCGCCTTCGGTAGCGGAAGCTTGCATCGTCTATCAGGCCGCATCCTGACCTGGGTCTCCAGTTCGACCCGATCCAAATGGCGCTCCGCCAACGACGACGCCTCGATCGTGAAATAGCTGCAGCCGTCGTCGATCCAGGCGCGCTCGGCCTCGCCGTTGTCATAAGGTCCGGCTTGCAAGAGGAGCCGCACTTGCGCAGGCTGGTCGTTCCGGACTCGGACATTGTCACGCCAGCCGAGAAGTTTTGTCGCCTTGCGTAGGTACTCGCTCGGGCCGTTGGGCGAGATGCGCAGGCGGATCTGATCCAGAAGGGCGAAGTAGCGTTTGTACCTGCCCTGACGCATGAAGTCCGCAAGGACGGTCTCGCCATACAGCGGCAGCTCATGGACATCGAAGGCCTTCACACCGCTGAGCGGCAGGACGCTGAAATCCGGTTCTGGCGGGGCGGCGAGATGCAGCGGCGTCCCGGCCGGCCAGTGAACCACGACGGCCTGCTCCGGTCTGTCCGAGAAGATCGTCTCATGGGTGATGTCCGGGCCGCCGAAGAACGCCAGCGTACCGTCGGGCGACAGCATCGCCCCCGCCGCATGCCGCGCGAGAGCGGCGCAGTCGAACTGCCCGATGAACAGCAACGCTTCCCCCTCGGAGCGGGGCCATGCCCAGCCGGCCGGTGCATGGGGCAGGCCGCCGAGGCGTAAGCTCGTCGGTGTCGGCTCGATGGCAGGCCCGGGCCAGAGATGGATGCTGGGACGGATCAGGCTGAACAGCTGCTCCGCGAGCTCGGGCTCGGGAAAATACTCACGGATCGCGGCCTCGACCTCGCTCCGGGAAAGTGCCGTGGGCGGCGGCTGGTGAGCCCAAACGAAGTCCGGCGGCGTCTTCATCGAGACCTCCCCGCGGTTAGAATTATTGTTCTTGATTTGTTCAAAGTGTCAAGCGTGCGATTCCCGCGCCTGCATGCGAAGTTGTCGGCCGAGATCAGCACGCCGATAGATGACCGCCTCCCGCTTCATCGACCTCTCGCAGACATTCCAGGACGGCATGCCCGGCATCCGCCGGCGGCTGCCGGACGGCAGCGTGCGCGAGGAGACGGTGCGGCTGCGCATTTCGCGGACGCGCGAGGACTCAGCCGCCGTCAATGGCGGCAAGGTCGGGTTCGAGAGCACCGAGATCTCCTTCCCGACGGCGATCGCGACATACATCGACGCGCCCTATTGCCGCTATGCCGAGAAGCGCGACATCGGCGCCCTCGATCTCGACGACGTCATCCTGCCGGGCGTGGTGGTCGACTGTCGCGGCCGGCCTGAGCGCGCAATCGTCGGTGCCGAGGTGCTGCCGACGGCGAGCCTCGCCGGATACGCGGTTCTCTTCCTCTTCGGCTGGCAGCAGCATTGGGCGACCGAGCGCTATGGCGCGCACCCGGCGGTCGGCCCGGACGTGGTCGACCGGCTGATCGCCGACGGCGCCCGGCTGCTCGGCACCGACACCGGCAGCGCCGACGCGCCGGGCGATCCGGAAGCGCCGGTGCATTCGCGCCTGCTCGAACGCGATATCCTGATCTCCGAGAACCTGCTCAATCTCGACCAGCTGGTCGGGGTGCGGTTTCGCTTCTTCGCCGTGCCGCTGAAGGCACGCGGCGCCACCTCGATGCCGGTGCGCGCTTTCGCCGAGCTGCTTTAGGGAGTGAGATCATGACCTGGTCGATCGTGGCCTTCGACAAGGCGACCGGCGCCTTCGCCGCCGCCGTCACCACCCGCGCCTTCGCCGTCGGCTCGCGCTGCCCGTTCGTGCGGGCGGGGGTGGGGGCCGTCTGCACCCAGTCGATCTCCAACTGGTATCTGGGGCCGAAGATCCTCGACCTGATCGAGCGCGACGTCGAGCCGGCGGCGGCGATCGAGGTGGCGCTGCTCTCCGACGAGGGCCGGCATCTCCGCCAGGTCCATGCCGTCGACCGCCACGGCAATACCGCCGCCTGGACCGGGCGGAACTGCGTCGAATGGGCCGGCGACCGGCCAGGCGAGTCCTTCAGCGTCGCCGGCAACATGCTCGCCGGTGCCGCCGTGGTCGACACCACTTTCGAGACCTACGAAAAGGGTGCCGCTCTGCCGCTGCCCGAGCGCCTGCTCGCCGCCCTCGATGCCGGCCAGCAGGCGGGCGGCGACCGCCGCGGCCGGCAATCGGCGGCGATGCTGCTCGCCACCACCGAGGACTATGCCGATCTCGACTTCCGCGTCGACGACCACTCGGAGCCGCTGGTCGAGATGCGGCGCCTGCTCGGTGTCTACCGCCGGGACGTCGTGCCGCAGCGCCCGATCCGCCCGACCCGTGCCAATCCCTCGGGCGAGACCGATCTCGAGGCGATGGAAGCCGACTGGAAGGCGAAGGGCGTCGAGCTTCGGTTCCGTCGTTAGAAAGCGGTCGGGTTGTACATGAGCATGAAAATCAGCGTCTTGCTGACGTCCTCCATGTCGTCGCCGACATAGCGGATGGTGTAGGCGTCGGTCCGCTCGAAGCATTTGAGGTAGGCCAGGTGCTCGACCGGGAGGCGGTGCTTCATCGTGACCTCGAGCGTGATCGGGCCTTTCAGCGGCGTCGCCTTGTAGTCCTTCCGGCGTTGGATCGCCGCCCGCACCTTGTCGCGGATCAGCGCATAGGCCGCTTCCGGCACCATCGAGCGGGCCGAGAGCGTGCCGTAGGCCCATTTGACCACTGCGGCTTCGACATTGCCGATCAGCCCCTGGGTCTCCTCGCAGAAGGCATCGTCGCCGGAGATCATGATGATCGGCGCGCCGTAGTGGTTGGCGACCGCGGCGCTGAAGCCGCCTTCCGAGACGGTCTTGCCGTTGAGCTTCACCTCGCGGACCAGGAGGCCCATGAAGCTGTGGCCGAGGATGCCGGTCATGTGCGTCGAGCCGGTGTGGTAGCCGATCAGCATCGAGCCGTCGAACGTACCGACCTCGATCCCCTGCATCATGCCGAGCGGGCGGGGCCAGCTCCTGACCAGCTGCACCTGGCGGGGCAGGCGGTCGATCAGGAGGTTCATGCCGCTGCCGTGGGAGTCGCTGACGACCAGCTCGGTCGCGCCGGCATCGATCGCGGCATCGCAGGCGGCGACGACGCTCTCGGTCATCCACAGGCGCGCGCGCTGCCAGTCGAAGCCGTCGGTCTTGGTCTCCGGACGGTTGACGACGCCGACGATGCCTTCGATGTCGGCGGAGATGTAGAAGCGCATGTCTTGGGGCTCCTCGGGGTCAGCCGAACGGGTTCTGGACGCGGGGCCAGAACGGCGTGGTCTTCTTCGTATAGGGGATGTTGGCGAAGTCGGGCGGGATCGCGCCGGGGGTCGAGACGTAGACGACGTCGGTCGCGAGCGGTGCGAAGCGGGCATGGAAATGCTGGGTCGACTTGACCACGACGATCTTCCGCTTCGTCGGGTCGAGCCCGAGGTTGGAGAAGGCGTCGGGGGCGTAGGTCTGGCCGCGGAGGGTGTTCAGAACGATGTCGATGCCGGCGCCCTCGACCCAGGCGGCCTCGCCGAGCGGGATCTGGCCGCCATTGTTGCCGGTCTGGGTCAGCCGGTCGCTGACGCCGCGGACGGTGACGCGGAGGTCGACCGGATCGCCGGAAGCCTTGCCGCATTTGCCGCCGATGCGGAGGTCGAAGCTGGCGCCGACCCCGGCCTCCTTGCAGATGCGGACGGCGACGGGGTCCCAGTAGCAGCCGGTGGCGACGTCGCTTATGCCGCGTTCGACCAGCCGCTTCAGGATGAAGGTGGAATCCGACGGCGCGCCGCCGCCGGCATTGTCGGCGACGTCGGCCAGCACCACCGGGCCGGCCTTGGCGGCGAGAGCGCGGTCGAGCGCGGCGTCGACGCCGAGATGCGGGGTCACCGTCTGCTCGCGCATGGCAAAGATCTCGCGCCCCAGCCGCTCCGCCAGGGCGGCCGCCTTGGCCTTGTCGCCGTCGGCGATCACCAGCATGCGGGCGCCGACATCGGCGACGTCGCCCCAGGGGAAGCCATGGGCGAAGGAGACCGAAAGGATGCCGTCCTTGCCTTCGAGCGCCATCATGCGGTCGACGAAGCCCCGCATCGGCTCGACCGGCGTCCGCCACATGTTGACCATCCGGCAGTCGAACAGGGCCGAGACCGGCCTGATCTTGCCGGCGCCGGCCGCCTTGCAGAGCGCGTAGAGCTCGCGCGCCCGGGCGGCGGTGTCGACATGGGGGTATTCCTTGTAGGTGATGATCGCCGTGGCCGCGTCCAGCATCTCCTGGGTCAGGTGGCAGTGAAGGTCGAGCTCGCAGCCGACCGGCACCGCCGGGCCGGCCAGGGCGCGGGCGCGCTTCAGGATGTCGCCCTCGCAGTCGTCATAGCCGTCCGCGACCATGGCGCCGTGCAGGAACAGCAGCACCATGTCGACCGGAAGGGCGGCCTTGAGGTCGCCCAGGATCTCGTCGCGGAAGGCCTCATAGACCGAGCGGATGGTGGTGCCGGCCGGCTGGGCGAACGTCGTCAGGCTCTCGACCACGGTATGCCCGTCCGCCTCCGCCGCCTTCCGCCACTCGATCACCGGCGCGGTGCCGATGGTGGCGGGGCGCCGGCTGGCGTCCCGCATCAGGACCGTCTCCTCGAAGGTGCGGTGGCCGGTCGGCAGCGGCGAAAAGGTATTCGTCTCGGTCGCGAGCGAGGCGATGAAGATCTTCATGGCTGGGATAGGTCCGGAAGGAGGTCGTCGGGAAGGCCTCTACCCTAGCAGCAAATCGGCCCAGATCGATCCCCGCTGCGCACCCAAGGAACGGCTCCCCTCCCGCCGCCGGCTTCGCTATGGTCTCCTGGCCATGAGCGCTCCCGATCAGCTTCATGCCGGCGGTTCCGACCTTCGCCAGGAGGGGGGCGGCCTGCTCGGTCTCGTGCTCGACGGGCTGCGGACGGCCGCCTGCTACATCGACCCGGAGGAGCGGATCCAGTCCTGGAACCAGTCCTACGAGCGGTTCTTTCCCGAGCATCGCGGGCTGCTCCGGCGCGGCTGGCCCTATGCCGAGAACCTCCGGCGCTATTTCGAAGTCAATTCGAGCGCGACCGACCCGGTGCAGTTCGAGGAGCTGCTAGCCGCCGGAATCGAGCGGCACCGTCGGACGAACCACTCAACCCTGTTCGAGAAAAAGGACGGGCGACGGCTGCGCTCCCAGGTCATCCGGTTCTCGGATGGCGGATGCCTCAAGATGTGGACGGACGAGACGGTCGTGCACGCCGTCCGCGACCCGGCGGCGCCGGAAGCGTCGCTGACGGAATCGGGCTACGGGGTCGCGGTCTTCGAAGCCTCCGGGCGCTTCGTCCGCGCCAACCGACAGCTCGAGGAGCTGTTCCCGCGCGCGGTCGATCTGTTCGCCCCCCAGGCGAGCTACGCAGACCACCTCCGCCGCTATGCCGAGACCGCCTTCGCCGAAAGCGAGCGCGACAAGATCCACGCCCTGGTCGGACGCGGCGATCCGCCGGCCCAGCCGCTCGACCGGCCGCTGGTCATCCGCCGCCGCGACGGCGGCTGGCTGCAGCTCGAGGAACGCCGCCTGTTCGACGGCAGCCTCCATGCGCTCTGGCTCGACATCTCGACCGTCAAGTCCCTGCAAGCGACGAACGAGGAGCTGAACCGCCTGGTCGGCGAGCTGACCGAGGCGCGGCTGAAGGCGGAGAGCGCCAACCGCGTCCGCTCGGAGTTCGTCGCAATGATGAGCCACGAGCTCCGGACGCCGCTGCATGCGATCATCGGCTTCGCCGAGGTCATCCGCGACCTGGCCGGACGCAAGCCCGGGCTCGACGCCTTCATCGGCCATGCGTCCGACATCCTCGACGGCGGCCGGCGGCTGCTTGGCGCCATCGACGAGATGCTCGACCTCGCGCGGATCGATGCCGGGCGCATCCGCCTGGACGCACGCGCGATCGATCCGGAGAAGCTTCTCGCCACCTGCGTGCGCCTTGCGGCCGACGAGGCCGCGCGTCGCGGCGTTATGGTCACCGTTGTGATCTCCCCGGGCTGTCCGACCATCTGGGCGGACGAGCCGGCGCTTCGCAAGGTGCTGCTCAACCTGCTGTCGAACGGCGTCAAATTCACGCCCCAGGGCGGGCGGATCTCGGTCGGCGCACGGCCGGTCGAGGGGAGCAAGGTCAGGTTGACCATTGCCGACACCGGCATCGGGATTCCATGGGACCGTCTCTCAGGCATCTTCGAGCCATTCACTCAGCTCGATGCCAGCTATCGGCGCGAGGCGGAGGGCGTCGGCGTCGGGTTGGCGCTGGTGCGTGAGCTGGTCGAGCATATGGACGGGGAGATTGCGATATCGAGCGAGGTCGGGCAGGGGACGGTCGTCGACGTGACGCTGCCTTCGGCGAGAGGGTCGCGCGCTTAAATGCGAGGTCCAGCGTGATGATTGCTTCCCTGTTCCGCTCGGTCCTGGCTGCGGCCTGTTTTCTGGTCGGGGTATCCGGCGCGTCTGCCGACGGTCTGCAGCGCTTCGAGCGCGAGATGCTGCCGAAGATCCAGAAGGGGCGGCTCACCTACGAGAAGGCCTCGCCGCTCGGCGCCGACGGGTTCGTTCTCGAAAGGGTCATCGTCTTCTCCGTATCTGTGGGAGGCCGGCCGCCGGCGCCGTCGCTGCGCATCGCCAGGCTCGAGGTCGAGTCGATCGACCATTCGGGGTTCGCCGCCGGCGAGGCACGGTTCGCCAAGGTGGCGGCGAAGGGCCTTGTCATGCTGGAAGCCGGCGAATACGGCGCGGAAGCGAAGCGCTACGGGCTCGCCGGCAAGGCCAGCGACGCCCGCCTCGACTATCGCTACGACGGCGCGACGCAGGTGCTGACGGTGAGCCATCTCGATGTCGTGACCCCCGGATACGGGCGGATGAGCCTGGAGGCGGTGCTGGACAAGGTCTCCTCGCTGCGCGATCCGCGGCTCCTGAACGCGACCGTGGCCGTCCGTTCGTTCCGCCTCGCCTACGAGGACCAGTCCGGGTTTCGCCAGCTTCTCCACGGCATCGGCCAGCAGAACGGCAAGTCAGGGGAGGTGCTGTCCCGCGAATGGCAGACGACAGTGGGCGTGGCGTCCTCGGGCAAGGGCCAGCGCACGATGCAGGTCGCCGACGCCTTGGCCTCGTTCCTTCAGGACCATCGCCAGCCCAAGGGGCCCGTCACCGCGACAATGCGGCCGCCGCAGCCGACGTCCTTCGGCACGATGCTGGGCATGCTCTTTCTCGCGGATCCGGCGCAGCTGCTCGGCGTCAGCGCGACCTATCCGGGGACCCGTTCGGGCGCGGCCGCCTCGGTCCTGGCCCGGTAGCGCCTCAGACGCCGACGCAGTAGCCGTCGCGGCGCGGGTCGCAGCCGCCGATCTTGGAGCCGGTCTCCGGATCGATCGCGATCCCGTGCATGCCGCCGACGACCCAGGTCCAGGGCTCGACCACCTCGACCTCGTGGCCGCGCTTGCGCAGGCCCTCGACCGTGGCGGCCGGCATCCGCGATTCCACCTGCACCTTCTTGCCGTCCCAGAGACGACCGCGCGGCTCCTCGACCGCGTCCTGCATGAGGAGGCCGTAGTCGGTGTGTTGGACCATCACCTGGGTCTGGGTCTGGGAGATGCCGTAGCTGCCGGGCGTGCCGAGCGCCAGCACCGGCTTGCCGCCGCGTGTCGAGACGCTGGGCGCCAGGCACAGCGCGAGCGGGCTGCCCGGGCGCATATAGGCGGCGCCCTCTGGATGGACCTCGCCCCAGTAGAGGAAATTGTTGAGGCAGACGCCGGTGTCCGGCACGACGACGCCGCAGCCGAACTTGGCACCGAGGCTCTGGGTGAGACAGATGACGTTGCCCTCGGCATCGGCGACGGAGAAAGAGGTTGTGTGCTCCTTGTTCGGATCGGGCTTGGTCGGCAGCCATTGCTCGGTCAGGCCTTCGACCGGCTTGCCGTCCTTCACCCGCTTGCGCAGCGTCTCGACCTCTGCCGAAGAGAGGATCTCCTTCAGCGCTTCGGGCGAGGGCCGGTTGCGCGCGATACGGACGCCGGCGGCGAGCCGGATGGCGCGGAAGACGGTATCGACGTGGTCGATACCGTTGCGCTCCATCTTCCTGAAGTCGAAGCCGTCGAGGATCGCGAGCGTCAGCAGGTATTGGAAGCTCTCGGCCGGCGGCGGCACCGAATGCACCTTAAGGCCGCGATAGGAGACGGCGATCGGATCCAGCCATTGCGGCCGCACGCCCTCGAGATCGGTCTCGGTCAGCGTGCCGCCGATCGAGGCGAGATGCTTGACGATCGCCTTGCCGAGCTTGCCGCCGTAGAGATATCCGGGACCTTCCGCTGCGATCGCTTCATAGGTGCGCGCGAGATCCGGCTGCTTGATCACCTGGCCCCGCGAGACCTCGCCGCCGCCGAGATAGTTCCTGGCCCAGCCGTCATAGAAATCCTTGTAAGGCTTGATCTCCGGAGCCGAGCTGTTGAAGCAGTAGGTGCCGAAGTCGGTCAGCGCGAAGCCGTCGCGGGCGATGGCGATGGCCGGTGCGAAGACCTCGGGCAGGGACTTCCGGCCATGGGTCTTCACCATCTCGCACCAGCCGGCGAGGTTGCCGGGCGTGCCGCAGGCGAGCGGCCCCCTCGCCAGGTCCTCGCGGTCCTTGAAGCGCTCGACCGGCAGCTTCTCGGGCACCGGGGGTACGAAGTCGAGGCAGCGGATCCGCTTCTCCTTGGCGATGTAGCAGGTCGCCATGCCCATGCCGGCGAGGCCGGACATGAAGGGCTCGACCACGTTGAGCGTGGATGCCACGGCGGCGATCGCGTCGAACGCGTTGCCGCCGGAGGCCAGAATGCGGGCACCGGCCTGGGTCGCCAGCGGATGCGCGCTTGCCACCATGCCGTGAACCGAGCCGATCATCGGACGCTTGCCAGTCGTAGCCATTGTCGTCCTCGGGTGCTGGATGAGAGTGTCGGGCAGGGCCGCTACGAGGCAGAAGCATCGAACGGCGGATGCAAACCTACGGTGAAACCGTCATGCCTGGAAGCGCTGTCGCACAGCCATGGCAGCGGGTCGCGCATAACAGCGGGCGAGCCAGGCCCGGACATGGGGCAGCCGGCCCATGTCGATGGTCTGAGCCCGGGACGGTGACAGGACCGCGGCGACATTCAGGTCGCCCACGTTAAAGCGGTTGCCGGTCAGCCATGGTTTCTCCGTAAGCGCGTGATCCAGCTTCGCGAGTGCCGGGCGCAACACGTTTTGGATAGGGTCGCCGGCGCCGTCTCGGATATCCGCCATGAAGGCATCCCGCTGCACCCATGGCTCGAGATGGCCCTGCACCCAAAGGGTCCATCGCCAAACTTCGGCCTCCTCGCGCGGGGTGCTCGGATAAAGCGGCGTTGCCCCGTCCGAGCCGTATTTCTTGGCAAGGTACAGATTGATGGCCAGGGATTCCGAGAGGGTAACGTCGCCATCGACGATGGCGGGAATGGTGCCCAGGGGATTAATGCGGAGAAAGCTCGATTCCTTGAGCGCTGGATCGTCGAAGCCGAGTGGAACATGGATGTAGTCGAGGCCCAGCTCGGCAGCCATCCAGAGGACGCGCATCGTGCGCGATCTAGCTGACCCATAGATGGTAAGCGCCATTGAAGCGTCCTCCCTCTACTTTTCCAGTTCCTCGCGCTTGAGCTCGAGCGTCAGCCACTCCTCCTCCAGCTGGGCGAGCTCTGCCTGGACGGCGGACAATCGGGCCGTCGCCGTCTCGAAGGCCTTGCGGTCGCGCGCGTAGAGGTCGGGATCGGCGAGGGTTCCCTGCAGCCGGGCGATTTCGGCCTGGAGCTTGTCCATGCGGCCGGGCAGGGTCTTCAGCGCATGGCCGTCCTTGAAGGAGAGGCGCTGGCGCTGGGAAGCGGCCGTGCCGGACGTTCGCTTCTCGACCGCAGGCTTGACGGCCTTGGCCGCGACCTTGGCTTCGACGCCGTGGCCGCGCTGGGCGACCATGTCGCTGTAGCCGCCGGCATACTCGACCCAGAGACCGGCGTCCTCCCAGGCGATGACGGATGTCGCGACGCGGTCGATGAAGTCGCGGTCGTGGCTGACCAGCAGGACGGTACCGGCGTAGTCGGCCAGCATTTCCTGCAGAAGATCGAGCGTCTCCAGGTCGAGGTCGTTGGTTGGCTCGTCCAGGACCAGCAGGTTGGACGGCCGGGCCAGCGCGCAGGCCAGCGCCAGTCGGCCGCGCTCGCCGCCGGAGAGGGCGGCGACCGGCGTCTTCGCCTGCTCGGGCTTGAACAGGAAATCCTTCATGTAGCTCATGACGTGGCGCGGCTTGCCGCCGACGATGACGGTGTCGCCGCGGCCGTCGGTCAGCGTGTCGGCGAGCGACCGGTCGGGGTCGAGGCTGCGGCGCTGCTGGTCGAGCGTGGCGAGCAGGAGGTTGGCGCCGAGGCGAACGGTGCCGGCGTCCGGCGCCAAGAGGCCGGTCAGGAGGTTGAGCAGCGTCGTCTTCCCGGCGCCGTTCGGCCCGATGATGCCGGTGCGGTCGCCGCGCAGGATGCGGGTCGAGAACTCCGAGATGATGGGGGTTTCGCCAAAGGACTTGGCGATGGCCTTGGCCTCGATGACCAGCGTGCCCGAGGCCTCGCCCTCGGCGACCGCCAGCTTCACCTGGCCGGTCACCTTCTGCTGCTCCCGCCGCTCCCGGCGGAGATCGCCGAGGCGGGCGAGCCGTCCCTGGTTGCGTTTCCGCCGCGCGGTGACGCCGTAGCGGATCCAGTCCTCCTCCATGGCGATGCGTCGGTCGAGCTTGTGGCGGTCGAGTTCCTCCTGGGCCAGAACCTCGTCGCGCCAGGCCTCGAAGGCGGCGAAGCCGCGCTCAAGGCGTCGTGTGGTTCCGCGGTCGAGCCAGACGGTCACCCGGGACAGGCGCTCGAGCAAGCGGCGGTCGTGGCTGATGACCACGAGGCCGGAGCGCAACTGGGCCAGCTCGGCCTCCAGCCACTCGATCGCCGGCAGGTCCAGGTGGTTGGTCGGCTCGTCCAGCAGCAGGATGTCGGGGGTCGGCGCCAGAGCCCGGGCGAGGGCAGCCCGCCGGGTCTCGCCGCCGGACAGGCGATGGGTCTCCTCATTCCCGCTGAGGCCGAGCTGCTCCAGGAGATAGCGAGCCCGGTGGCGATCGTCGCCCGGGCCGAGGCCGGACTCGACATAGGCCAGCGTCGTCGGGTGCCCGGCGAGGTCCGGCTCCTGCGGCAGGTAGCGGATGGTGGCGCCGGGCTGCAGGAAGCGGGTGCCGCGGTCGGGCTCGGTCAGACCGGCGGCGATCCTGAGCAAGGTCGACTTGCCGGAGCCGTTGCGGCCGACGAGGCAGAGGCGTTCGGCTTCGGACACGGACAGCTCCGCCCCGTCGAGGAGGGCGGCGTCGCCGAGGGTGAGGCCGATGTTCTGGAGAAGGAGGAGGGGCGGGGCCATGAGCGCCGCATAAGACGGCGACCGGTCGCCCAACTCAAGCCGTGGTTTTCCCGTGACCCGCTTTGACCACATGGCGAGCCCGGAGCGGGTTTGGCGTATTCGGGGTTGTCGGTGCCGTCCCGGCCGTGCCGAGGGGTGTACGATGCCGCGGAAGCGTGCTCGAATGCCCGCTCCGACCAACATCGCAAAACGAGGGAGGGAGTGTGATGCGCATCACCTACCGACGGGCGCTCGCTGTGACGGCGTTGATCGCCGGGCTGGCCGGCGCCGCCCAGGCCCAGACGCTCAAGGTTGTGCCCTACGCCGACCTTCGCAACATCGATCCGATCTGGACGACCGCGACAGTCACCAACAACCACGCCTACATGATCTACGACGTGCTGTTCTCGCTCGACGAGAAGTTCCGCTCGCAGCCGCAGATGGTCGAGACTGTGACCACGAGCGCGGACGGGCTGGTCTATACCTTCAAGCTCCGCCCCGGTCAGAAGTGGCACGACGGCAAGCCGGTGACCGCCGCCGACTGCGTGCAGTCGCTCAGGCGCTGGGCCCAGCGCGACGACGAGGGCAAGGTCGCCATGAGCGTGACCGCCGAGCTCGCGGTCGTCGACGACCTGACCTTCACCTGGAAGTTCAAGGAGCGCTACGGCGCGCTGCTCGACAATCTGGCCAAGGGCGCGGGACTGACGCCGTTCATGATGCCGGAGCGGGTGGCGAAGACCGGCGCATTCGCTCAGATCACCGAGAACATCGGCTCCGGCCCCTTCCGCTTCAAGGCGGACGAGTGGGCGCCCGGCAACAAGGTCATCTACACGAAGAATCCGGACTACATCCCGCGCACCGAGGCGCCGAGCCTGATGGCCGGCGGCAAGCTCGCCAAGGTCGACCGCGTCGAATGGATCTACATCCCCGACGGCGCCACCGCGGTCTCGGCGCTCGGCGCCGGCGAGGTCGACTACATGGAGGTACCGCCGGCCGACCTCGTGCCTCTGCTCGAGAAGAACCCGGACGTGGTCGTCAAGTTGGTCAACAAGGTCGGCTCGATGGTGATCATCCGGCCGAACCAGCTGCACCCGCCCTTCAACAACCCGAAGGCGCGCCAGGCGCTGCTCCATCTCACCGACCAGGACGACTACCGCGGCGCCATCGGCGTGCCACCGGCCTATTTCGAGAAATGCGCCTCGTTCTTCTATTGCGGAACGCCCTATGAATCGAAGGCCGGCAACCTGCCGATCGGCAAAAAGCCCGACCTCGCGAAGGCGAAGCAGCTTATGCAGGAGGCAGGATACAATGGCGAGACCGTGATCGTCCTGCATCCGACCGATCATCCGACGGCGGGGGCGGCGCTGCTGACCGCCGAGAACCTCCGGAAGATCGGCGTCAACGTCGAGCTCCGGGCGATGGACTGGGCGACGCTGACCTCGCTCCGCACCAAGAAGGACGAGCCGACCAAGGGCGGGTGGAGCATCTTCCACACCCGCTGGGACGGCATGCTGAGCAATCCGCTGTCGCTGACGCCGATGGGCGGTGGCTGCGACAAGGCATGGTTCGGCTGGCCCTGCGACGAGACCATCGAGAACATGCGCGTCGCCTGGTCCAAGGCTCCGGACAAGGAGACCCAGCGGAAGCTGGTCGACGAGATGCAGGTGCGGATGGCGGAGACGGTGCCGTTCGTCAACACCGGCGGCCTCAACCAGCCGGCGGCGTGGCGGAAGAACGTCGAGGGCGTGCTGCTCTCGACGACGATGGTGCTCTGGAACATCTCGAAGAAGTAGCTTTGCGAAATCCTCCCCCGCGCCTTACGCGGGGGAGGGAGTTCGGCGAGTGATCGGGACCGCTACCCCTTCAGTCCCGTCAGCGCCACGCTCTCGATGATCTGGCGCCGGAGGATGAGGAAGATCATCAGCATCGGCAGAACGCTCAAGACCGAGCCCGCCATCAGCTTCCCGTAGTCCGCGGTGAAGCGGAACTGGAAGGCGGTCAGGCCGAGTTCCATGTTGAACAGCTCCTGCTCGTTGGCGACCATCAGCGGCCAGATGAAAGCGGCCCAGGCCTGGATGAAGGCGAAGATGCCGATCGCGCTCAGCGCCGCCACTGACAAGGGTGCGATCACCCTGCCGAGGATCCACCACTCCGAGGCGCCGTCGACCCGGGCGGCTTCGAGCAGCTCGGTCGGGATCGCCGACGAGATGTGCTGACGCAACAGGAAGATGCCGAAGCTCATGAACAGGGTCGGCAGCACCATTCCCTGGTAGGTGTTGATCCAGCCGAGCGAGATCAGCTGCAGGTAGAGCGGGATCATGTAGCTCTCGAACGGCACGATGGCGGTCGCGAGGATCGCCATGAACAGGACCGTGCGTCCGGGGAACTTGTACTTGCCGAAGATCGCCCCGGCCGCGAGCGAGGTGATGCAGACGCTGACGGTCGCGGTCAGCGACAGGCCGAGGCTGTTGAGGAAGAAGCGGCCGAAGGGCGCATCCTCGAAGATCCCGCGGAAGTTATCGAGCGTCCACTCCATCGGCAGGATGCGGGGCGGCCAGAGCGAGACCTCGGTCGGCGGCTTGAACGAGGTGAAGGCCATCCACACGATCGGCAGCACCATGAAGATGGCGCCGAGGAGAAGCACGCCATGGGCGAGGATGTGCAGCGCCCAGGCGAGCGGGGTGCGGGGCTCAACCATCCTGTCCCTCCTTGTTCCGGGCGATGCGGAACTGGATCAGGGTGAATCCGAGCACGATCATCGTCAGCATCACCGCCTCGGCCGAGGCGTAGCCGAAGCGGAAATACTGGAAGGCGTTCTGGTAGATGTCGAAGACCAGCACGCGGACGGCCTGCCCGGGGGCGGACTGCGATCCCAGCGTCATCACGTAGACCTGGGTGAAGACGTTGAAGGCGTTGATGCTCGAGGTGACGAGCACATAGAGCAGGATCGGCTTCAAGAGCGGCAGCGTCACGTAGCGGAAGCGCTGCCAGCCGCCGGCGCCGTCGATGGCGGCCGCCTCGACGTAGGTCGAGGGGATGTTTCGGATGCCGACCAGCAGCAGGATCATGTTGTAGCCGATCACCTTCCACACCCCCATGATGATCAGCGCATAGAGCGCGATGCCGGGGTCGGTGAGCCAGGCGACGGCCGGAATCCCGATCAGCGATAAGACGTAGTTCAGGATCCCGTGGTTGTAGTCGTAGATCCACTTCCAGGCGATCGACATCGGTACCATCGGGGTGATGACCGGCAGGAAGTAGATGGTCTGGTAGACGGCCGAGAGCCGGCTCTTGGCGGCGAGGAAGACGGCGAGCGGCACAGCAAGCAGCGTGCTCAGCGTCACCGTCAGCAGCGCATAGATCGCCGTGTTCTTGAGGGAGAGCCAGAAGTTGTCGTCCTCGAGCAGCTCGGCGTAGTTGGACCAGCCGATGAAAGGCTTGATCGGGTTGATCAGGTCCCATTTGTGAAAGCTGAGGACCAGGCTGGAGACGATCGGTCCCATTCGCACATAGCCGAACAGCGCCAGGACCGGCGCCAGCACGATGTAGCAGAACAGGATGAGGCGCCAGTTGCCGCGCGAGAAAGTGTCTCGCGCCCACACGTTGCTGGCGTCGACGAGGCGGCCGACCATCGGCGAGGTTCCTTGGGAGACGGAGAGTGACCGCCACGGATGCCCCGAAAGGCACCCGTGGCGGTCGTCGGCTGTATCAGGTCGTGCCGTAGATCCCGGCCTGCTTCAGGATGTTGTCGGCGATGGTGGCGAGCGACTTGACCGCCTCGGCGACCTTCGCCGGGTTGTTGTTGAGGGCGGGGTCGATGAACATGCCCGGGAGCCGGTCGGCGATCCGGGTCTGGATCTCGTCCCAGGGGCCGAGGATCGGGTCGGCGAACAGCTCGATGTTCGCCGGCGGCTTGACGAACACCTCGAACTGCGGCGTCTCCTTGAGGAGGGGGCCCCAGTCGACGCCCTCGCGGCGGGAAACCCAGCCGGTCATGGCGGTGAGCTGGTAGGCGTTCTGAGGCTGGGTCAGGAACTTGACGAAGTCCCAGGAGGCCGGCTTCTGCCGGCTCTTGCCGTTCACATACATGCCCCAGGGCTGGACGATGCCCTTGTAGGGGCTCGAGGCGTCCCAGCGCGGGATTGGCACGACGCCGTAGTCGAGGCTCGGATTCTTCTTCTTGATCTCGCCGATCACCCAGGCTTCGCGGAACAGCATCGCCGCGTGCTGGTTGGCGAAGGCGTCGGCATCGTGCGGGATCTTCGGGTCGTCGACCTTGTCCTTCTGGACGACGTCGACATAGAACTGCAGCGCCTTGCGGCCGGCGTCATTGTCGAAGCCGTTGTGCCACTTGCCGCTGGCAGTCTGGCGGATCAGCTGGCCGCCGGCGGGCTCGAGCACCATGCGGAACTTCTCGGTGATGCCGCTGCCCTGGCCGGAAAGCCGCATGCTGATGCCGGCACGGGTCATCTTGCCGGTCGCGTCGAACTTGGTGATCTTCTTGGCGGCCTCCATCAGCTCGCCGAAGGTGGTCGGCGGATTGGCGACCCCGGCCTCCTTGAACATCGCCTTGTTGTAGAACATCGCCGCCCGGCCCTCGAGCAGCGGCAGGCCGTGTGTCTTGCCCTTCTGCGTGAACCAGTCGACGGTGAACTTGTTCCAGGCGCCGCTCTTCAGATAGGTGTCGACGTCGGCGGGGTTCGGATCCAGGAGGCCGGCTTCGATGAACTTGATGCTGATGCCGCTGCCGATGTCGAAGATGTCCGGGCCGGTACCGGTCGGGATCGCCGCCGAGAGCTTCTGCTCCATCTCGCGGAGCGAGCTCGAGAGCAGGGTCACCGTGACGTCGGGCTTGGTCTTGGCATAGGCATCGGCGACCGACTTGTAGTAGGGCACCAGCTCGGGAAAGCCGGTCCAGATCGTCAGGGTGGTGGCGGCGCGCGCCTTGCGCGAGAACGCCACGCCACCAGCGGCCGCGATGCCAGCGCCGGCCGCGACCTTGAGTGCCGCGCGACGATCGATACCGACACTCTTGGACTTCCGTGTCCTCATGACGATCCCTCCTGGGTTGTGGCGACGGGATCGTAGACCCGATTTTCATCCGGGCGCAACCGGCGGCTGCCTCAGCCCTCGCTCTCGCCCGAAACGTCGACGATCTGCAGGGCGAGCAGGTAGTCGAGGGTGCCGCCGGGGCCGGCAAGAGGCAGCACCACCGCTTCGGTGGTGACGTCGCGATCCAGGATGCGGCGAGGGACCTCGCGCCGGTGCGGCCGGCCGGTGGTGGCGACCGCGGTCAGTATGGAAAGGACGCCGTCGCGCACCTTCGGGTGGGGATGCTCGTCTACGTACCTGCCGGTCAGGTCGAAGCCGACGCGACGGACGATCTTGGGGCCGCAGAGGAGATAGAGGAACCTGAGAGGGTCGCGTTCGACCCGGTAGAGAAACAGCCATCCCATCAGATCGCCGAGCCTGTTCGGGTCGATGAAATCCCGGGAGGGCATCAGCCCCTGGCGCGAGGCGGTTCGCCACTGATCCAGCAGCAGGCGGAGCCTGACGTCCTTGATCTCGCTGCCATCGGTGACCGGCGTGGGCGGGTGATCAGGCATCGGACTCGATCGGCACGTCCGGGATCTGCAGCGCCAGCAGGCGGTTGATGGCGACCCGTGCTTGGGGATCCGGATGATCGTCGACGCATTTCCCGGTCAGGTCGAAGCCGATGCGGCGTGCGATCCGCGGCCGGTAGAGCAGGTGGAGGATTCGGAGCGGGTCGCGCTCGACCCGGTGGAGGAACAGCCACCCCATCAGCTTGCCGAGCTTCGTCGGATCGATGAAGTCGCACGACGGCATCATGCCGAGCCGGGAGGCCTCCCGCCAATAAGCGAGCAGCATGCAGAGCCGGGCGTCCCTGAGCTGGACGTCGTCGTCGATGGGGGGCCAGGTGCTCATCGCACGACGTGGATCAATGGTGAAACTCGGCGATGGCGACGCGGCCGCTGGCCGGCGCCTCGCTTCGTATTGTCAGGCGCTCGTCGTTGAGGACAACGACGATCGGCTTCCCGGCCTCGGGGAAGGTCATCGCCGCGGCCGAGGCGCCGGGGACGCCCTCGTTCACGCCGGCCGGGACCTTGCCGTCGATGGTGAAGGTGTCGCGGCCGTGGCCGAGATAGCCGCGTGGCCGTGTCATCGCCACCGCCGCCGCCGCGTCCTTGAGCTTGGCGTCCGCCGGCCTCAGATGCAGGTGGACATAGCGGCTCGAACGCGGGAAGGGCGTGCGGTAGACGTGGTGGGTCGGGTATCCGGCGGCGGTGACGACGAACTCGTAGGCGGCGTCGGGTTTCGCGGCGAGGGGCCCCCAGCGCCCGTCGAAGCGCGTCGTCGCGCGATGGACGGCATCGCCGCGCCGCGCCCCGCTTGCCGGGTCGATCTCGAAGACCTCCACGCCGGCACCGACGAGAGGCACGTTGGTCGGCGCGCCATTGGCGAAGCCCGCCACCATCCCGTCCAGGACCGGCGCCGCTTCCGCCGCGATCGCCGTCGCCGCCGGTTTCTTCCCGGTCACGGCTTCGTAGATCGCAGCGAAGGCGCGGGCATGGAAGGCGATCTCGCGGTGGTCGAGGCCGTCGAGCACCAGGTTCTCCGCCCCCTTCAGTGCCGGCGCATCGTAGCTGACGCCCGTCGGCTTGCCGGGCTGGCCGATGAACTCGCCGGTCGGCTGGGCGTATTTGTCGAGCTTGTCGCTGCGCAGCGTGACGAAGCGGACGAGGGGATGGACCTCCGTGCCCTCGTTCAGGCGCGATATCAGCCTGCCCGAGCCGTTGAACTCGCTGTTGAGGTTGGCGGGCGCGGCGTAGACGCCATGGTTGACCCCGCCGGCCAGGATCGCCATCGCGGTGTGGGCATGGCCGCCGCCGAACTTGATGTAGTTGCGGATGGTGTTGGCGCCGCGCGAATTGCCGACCAGGATCACCTTCTCGGCGCCGGTCGCCAGCAATGCCCGGGTGACGGCGGCGGCGAGCTGGGCCGCCTGGTCGATGCTGGTCGAGCGGTTCTCCTCGGACTTGGTGTCGTCGCCGGGTGCGGCCGGCGCCGGCATGTCGACGGCGAACAGCCGGGCGGGATCGTATCCTTGCGACTCGAAGCGCCAGATCGTGGTGTGCCAGAGCGCGGCGCTGTCGCCGTTGCCGTGGACGAAGACGATCGGCAGGGCCCCCTGCGCGGCCGCCTGGGGGGCGGCGAGCGCCACGACCAGCAGTACGGCCAACGCCCGCGCAATCCTCGCGATCATGGTTCCCTCTCTTTGCATGCCTTGTTTCGTCGGATGCTAGGGCGGAGCGTGACCGCCGGGCAAGCTGCTATGCTCGCAGCCCCGCCCGGCGCGGCTCCGCGCCCTTAAGAATCCCGACTAGGAGCTTTTCATGGATACCGCCCGCTTCTTCGCGCCCGACTATCGCGAGGCCCGCCGCAAGTTCCTCGCCTCGGCCGAGGCCGCGGGCGCCGAGCTCGACCATTTCCGCCATCCGACCGAGAAGGCGCCGGACGGCAGCCCGCTCTACATGGATACCGCCTGGTTCGGTCCGAAAGACGCGCCGGTCGTTCTCCTGGCGCTCTCCGGCACCCACGGCGCCGAGGGCTTCGCCGGGTCGGCGGCTCAGATCCAATGGATCGAGGACGGGACGGCCAAGCGCCTGCCGAAAGGCGTCGCCGTGCTCAAGGTGCACGCGGTCAACCCCTTCGGCTTCTCGCACATGGTCCGGGTGAGCGAGGGTAATGTCGATCTCAACCGCAACTGGCTCGACTATTCGCAGCCGCTGCCCGAGAACCCGATCTTCGACGAGGTCGAGGCGGCGTTGCCTAAGCGCGAAGGCTATGACGACGCGCTGGTCGACGAACACATCGCCGCCGCCAAGCCGTTCTATGAGAAGTATGGCGACTGGGCGATGTCGGACGCGCTCTCCCGCGGCCAGTACAAGCATCCGGACGGCGCGCAGTTCGGCGGCCTCAAGCGCGAGTGGTCGACCCATGCGCTCGACTACGTCATCCGCACCAAATGCGCAGAGGCGAAGCACGTCGCCTATATCGACTGGCACACGCTGATCCGCATCGGCGACGGCAACTTCGTCTATCTTTGCTTCAACCAGATCGGCGATCCGCTGCACAAGCGTGTCGCCGACTGGTACGGCGCCGACACCATCGACCGCAAGACCATCAACAAGCAGTGGGGCGACGGCATCGCCCGCAGCGGCGGCCGCCCGGGACGTTACGGCCTGGTGTTCTGGGGGCTGCAGCACATCCTGGCGCCGAACGCCGACATCGCCGGATCGGTGATCGAGTTCTGCGCCAACAAGGAGGAGCACAACGACCCGCTCCGCCACCGCACGCAGCTGCAGCTCAAGTCGCGCTGGCTGTTCAGGAACCGCAAATACGACACCAAGGAAGGCAAGGCGATCGTCGAGGAGCTGCGTGACAACACCACGCCGCTCCGCCGCGACTGGGAGGAGGCGTCGCTCGCCTCGGCCCGCCAGACCTACGAGAAGATCCTGGCCGGCGCCGGCGAATGGGCCAAGGAGAACGCAGCCGTGAAGATCGGCAAACTCACCCTCTTCGACGCCGGCGGCCAGGCCTGAGGGATCGCGGGCTCCTCACCCGCGCTTCTCGACGTTCCATGAGACGGGGAAGTTGGCGCGGAGCAGGCCGACGATGTTCTTTCTCCAGGCCGAGGGGCGCTCGAACTGGGCCAGGATCACGTAGGGGATTACTTCCCAGAGGCGCTGGTTCAGAGCTTCGAGAATGCGTCTCTGCTCGGCGTCGTCGGTCGCGTTGATGTACTGCGCCTGCAGCTTGCTGGCTTCCTCGTCGCAAGGCCATCCTGGCCAGTTCTTGCCATCGCAATCCGTGCCCGCTGCGATGTTCGTGAGGGGTGAGGAGAGCGTGATGGTGTCGAGCGAGGTCTGGAACAGGTTGTAGCCGCCGGCCGCCGGCGGGTCCTTCTTGGCGCGCCTTGCCTGCATCACGCCGGCGGATGCCAGCTGGGGATCGACATTGACGCCGATGGAGCGCAGCTTCTCGATCGTCACCTGAGCGATCGCGTTGTGGAAGAAGATGTCGGAGACGCCGATCTGGACGATCTTCTCGCCCTTGTAGCCGGCATCGGCCATCAGTTGCCGCGCCTTGGCCGGATCGGGCTTTTGATAAGGCTCCGACCCGGCGGTCGCCGGTAAGCTGCCGACGCAGGTGAAGAAGCTGTAGCATGGCTTGCCGAGGCCGCCGAAAGCGGCCGAGAGATAGTCCTGCTGGTCGACCATGAGCGCCAGCGCCTGCCGCGCCTTCGGGTTGTTGAAGGGCGGATGCAGGTGGTTCGGCCGCATCAGCGCGATGTAGTCGGGAGCCAGGGGGGCGACGACGATATCGGAGTTCTTCTTCAGGGCCGGGACGAGGTCGGGCGGCGGCACGTTGACCACGTCGACCTCTCCCGCGATCAGCGCCGAGATCGATGTCTGTTCGTCCGGCATGATGATCCAATCGACACGATCGACCTTGACCGCCTTGCCGCCGGCCATGTTGCTGGGCGGCTCGGTGCGCGGCACATATGCGACGTTCTTGCGGTAGACGACCCTCGATCCTTGCATCCACTCCGAGCGGGCGAAGACGAAGGGGCCTGAGCCGATGGTCTCGGTGACGGGCTTGGCCGGATCGGTCGCCGCTTCCTCGGCACGCATGATCACCGGAGGGTTGCCCCCGCTCGAGCCGAGGGAGAGCGCGACCCAGCCATAGGGCTCTTTGAGGCGGATGACGATCGTCCTGTCGCCTTCGGCTTCGATCGCGGCGAGGCGCGAACCCAGCCTCTGGCCAAGCGTGTCGCGGATCATCCAGCGCCTCAGCGACGCGACGACGTCGGTCGGCTTGACCGGGCGGCCGTCGTGGAAGGCGAGGCCTTCGCGAAGCGTCAGCCGATGGACGAGTCCGTCGGACGAGATCCCGTGGCTTCCGACCATCTGCGGCTGAGCCCGGTTGGAGGCGTCCCAGGAGAACAGCGTATCGTAGATCATGAAGGCGTGGACCGCGGTCATGCCGCTGGTCGACACGATCGGATCGAGAATCTGCAGGTCGGTATAGGGAACGACCTTCAGCACGGTCTCGGCTCGCGCGACCGTAGCCGCGCCGGCGAGCAGGGCGGCGGCTCCGATCAGCCGGGCGCGGCGCCCCCAATCATGCACTCGCATCTCGTCTCCTCCGTTTCTCTCGTTCGGCTCTCGAGGCCAGCGGTCACGCCGCGGCCCTCCTGGCCATCTGTGCCAGGAGATCGGCCTTTGCTCCCATCGCGTGGTCGAAGATCAGGCGCGCGGCCCGCTCGCCGTCGCGCGCTTTCATCGCTTCGATCATCGCCCGGTGCTCCTTGACGACCTGGGCCAGGCGGCGCGGGCCGTAACCATGATGCAGCCGGGCCGCATCGATCAGACTGGTCGGACCGCAGGAGAGGATCCTGAGCGCCTGTCGGTTGCCCGCGACGGTATCGAGAAGAGAGTGAAATCGGCGATTCGCCTCCAGCAGCGCCGGGAGATCCAGTCGGCGCGCGGCCGCCTCGAAGTCGCGCTCGATGTCCGCGAGCCGGGAGAGGTCAAGGCCGGTGATGCGCTCGGCGCTGCGTCGCGCCAGGACGGCGCGGATGCCGGCACGGACGTCGTAGCACTCGGCGACGAAGTCGGGGTCGACGAGGGGAACGCGAGCCCCGCGATGTCCCTGGATTTCGACCAACCCTTCGCCGCGAAGCTCCTGCAACGCCTCGCGGATCGGAACGGAACTGACCGCGTAGCGTCGCTGAAGATCGGCCATGGTCATGCGCGCGCCGAGCGGCCATACCCCAGCGACGACGTCTGCCCGGATCCGTTCGGCGACCCGCGCATAAACGGGGGCGTTCAATAGGGCGTCCGGTTGGGGCTGGCGTCCGGTCATGTTCAATATTATATATAGTATTTAGACATGACCGCAAGCCGCGTTTCCGGGAGCATCCCATGAAGATCACCGCCGTGAAGGTCTTCCTCGTCGACGGCGCCCGCATCAACTGGGTGATTGCCAAGGTCGAAACCGACGCCGGCATCTACGGCGTCGGCGACGGCACGGTGGGGCGCGGCGAGCGGGCGGTGGCGGCGACCATCGAGTATTTCTCCACCTACTTGGCGGGCCAGGACCCGTTCCAGGTCGAGATGCACGCGGATGCGATGACCCGGGACTCCTACTGGCGGACCGGGGTGGTGCATCGTGCCGCCATCGCCGCGCTCGAAGCGGCGATGTTGGACATCAAGGGAAAAGCGCTCGGCGTCCCGGTCTATGAACTCCTCGGCGGCAAGTGCCGGGACCGCATCCGCTGCTATGCCAACAACTGGGGCCGGAAGACCGAGTCACTCGACGTGCTGAAGAAGCGGGCCGACGAGGCGCTGGGCCTGGGATTCAACGCGCTGAAATGGGACCCGTTCGGCCCAGCCTATCTGCAGATAGATCCGGTCCAGAAACGGAAGGCGATGGAGCAGATCTCGACGGTGCGAAAGCACGTCGGCAGCGACATCGATCTCCTGATCGAGGGCCATGGCCGCTTCGACGTGCCGACGGCGATCCGCGTCGGCCAGGCGATCGCCGAATACGATCCGCTGTTCTTCGAGGAGCCGACGCCGCCGGAGAGCATCGCCGCGGTCGCCAATGTCCGCGCCCATATCCCGGTCAGGCTGGCGACCGGCGAGCGCTACTACGACAAGCAGCAGTTCCAGGATCTGGTCAGCCGCAACGCCGCCGACTGGATCCAGCCGGACGTCGTCCATGTCGGCGGGCT
>CAMBVS010000012.1 GCA_945871425.1 Rhizobium sp. Q54
CTGGTGAACCTGGGGCTGCTGTCGGAGCTGCCGTCGGCGCGGTCGTGGCTCACGCGTGCCGCGGCGCTGGCTCCGGACGATCCGCTGGTGAGGATCAATCTCGCGGCGATCCTCGACCGTCTCGGCCTTGCCCAGCCGGCGGCGCGCGAACACCGGCGCGCGGCCGCGCTCGCGCCCGCTCATGCCCTGGCGACGGTCAACCTGGCGCTGGCCTGCTTCGGCGCCGACGAGATCGACGCCGCCGGCCGCTGGCATCGGCGGACGCTGGCCGCCGATCCCTATGCGGCTGACGCGATGGCCGGTCTGGGCGCGCTCGCCCGGGGCGCCGACCGGCCGGTCGAGGCGAGGTCCTGGGACCGCCGCGCCCTCGTCCTTCGTCCCGACCACGTGCCGACCCTCGCCAATCTCGGCCATGGGATGCTCCTCACCGGAGAGGCGAGGGTGGCGCTGGCCTGGGCCCGGCGGGCGGAAGCGGCGGCCCCGGCGGACCCGGCCCTCGCCAGCGTCGTGCTGGCGGTGATGCAGTATCTCCCCTGGTCCGATCCGGCCGAGGTCCTCGCCGCCCATCGGCGCTGGGCCAAGCGGTTCGGGCGTCCGCAACCCCGGTCGCCGCGGCGCCGCGGCGAGACGCCGCTCCGCATCGGCTATGTATCAGCCGACTTCCGCCGCCATCCGGTCGGCTTCCTGTTCCTGCCGCTGATCGAGGCCCATGATCCGGGCGCGGTGACGGCGATCTGCTACGCGGCGAGCGAGAGCGAAGACGAGGTCACCCGGCAGATCCGTGCCGCCGCCGCGCTCTGGCGACCGGTCGCCCGCCTCGACGACCGGTCGCTGGCCGAACAGGTGCGCGAGGACCGGATCGACATCCTGGTCGATCTCGCC
The DNA here is from genome assembly GCA_945871425.1 of Rhizobium sp. Q54. Lineage (GTDB taxonomy): Bacteria > Pseudomonadota > Alphaproteobacteria > SHVZ01 > SHVZ01 > SHVZ01. Next base: position 883 of record CAMBVS010000012.1, read on the forward strand.
GGCCACACCGCCGGCAACCGCCTGGGGTTGTTCGTCGATCGCGCCGCGCCGGTGCAGGCGACCTGGCTCGGCTACTACGACACCACCGGGCTCGAGGTCTTCGATGCGGCGCTGGTCGATCCCGACGAGGTGCCGGCGGGCGCGGAGCGTTGGTTCTCCGAGCCGGTGGTGCGGTTGCCGGCCGGGCGCCTGGTCTACCGGCCGCCGGCGGATGCCCCCGACGTCGCGCGCCGCCCCGACGTCCGGCCGCTTCGTCTCGGCTGCTTCAACAATCCCGCCAAGATCGGCGAGGAGGCCGTCCGCCTCTGGGCCCGTGTGCTCGACGCGGTGCCCGGCGCGCGCCTGACGCTGAAGGCCGCCACCTATGCCGACGAGCGCGTCTGCCGGCGCTATCGAGGGATGTTCGAGGCGGCGGGCGTCGATTCCACGCGTGTCGATTTCTCCGGCTGGTCGCCGCACGGCGAGATGCTGGCCGAGCTGACGGCGCTCGATGTCGTCCTCGATCCGCTGCCGTTCAGCGGCTGCCTCACCAGCCTGGAGGCGCTGTGGATGGGCGTTCCCATCGTCACGCTCGAAGGCGCGCGGCCGGTCGAGCGGCAGACCGCGGCGCTGCTTCGGCGCCTCGGTCTCGACCGGCTGATCGCCGGCGATGCCGACGGCTATGTGTCGATCGTCCGCGGCCTCGCGGCGGATGCCTCGGCGCGGGGCGAATTGCGACAAGGGCTGCGGGCGCGCATGCGGGCGTCGTCGCTCTGCGACGAGACCGGGTTCGCCCGCGCGATGGAAGACACCTACCGGCGACTCCGGGCGGCGGCGGCGGACTGATCGGTCAGCCTCGTTTCAACCGCCGGATCTGCGCCTGGGCGATGCCGACGACGATCAGGAGGCCGCCGGCAAGCTGCCAGGGATTGGGCGTGTCGCCGAGCAGGATCGCGGTCAGCACGGCGGTGACCGGGACCAGGTTCAGATAGAGCGAGGAGACCGAGAGGCCGAGCGTGCGCACCCCGTAGTTCCAGCCGAGCAGGCCCAGGATCGTCGGCGCGATCACCAGATAGATCAGCACCAGGAAATCGGTGAGCCCGGGAATCGGCGGCACGCGGATGAGGTCGAGCGCGACGAGCGTCGACCCGAGGGCGAAGGAGGTGGCGCCCGCCATCGCGATCGACCAGGCGGCGACGCGGATCTGCGACCAGCCCTTGAGCCAGTCCTGGGCGGCCAGCGAATACCAGCTCCACATGACGTTGCCGAAAATCATCAGCACCTCGCCGAGGCCCGGCACCGTCAGGTGGCCGAGCTCGTGGCCGCCGGCGATGCCGACGATGGCGCCGGCAAGCGCCAGCAGCAGCGCCAGCTGCATCGCGCCGTCGGGCCTCACCCCTTTCAGCGCCCAGGCGACCATCACGCCGACCGCCGGCGACGCCGCCGAGATCAGCGATCCCTGGATCTGGCCGGCGAGCGAGAGGCCGATGGTGTAGCAGAGAGCGAAGCCCAGGATGCCGACGCCGCCCAAGAGCCAGAGATGCCGGATGGGCTTCGGCTCAGGCTTCGCGCCGGTCGCCCGGGTTTCGATCACCAGCAGCAGGATCAGCAGCGGTGCCGCCAGGCAGTAGCGGCCTAAGATCACTTCGATCGAGGTGAAACGCTGCAGCACGTACCAGCTCGCCGGGATATGCGTTCCCCAGAAGGTCGCCGTCACCAGCAACGCCAGGTTGGCGAGCAGGACCCGGCGGGCGAGGGTGTCGGGTGACTGCCTCACGACGTCTTCGCGTCGCCCCGCAGAACCTACCCCTGGAATTCCGTCGCCAGGTGGACGACGCAGTCGCCGCGCTCGACGCGGCCGAAGTGGCGGCGGCAGATGACCTGGCCGTCCATCAGGAAGTGGCTCGGCACCGGCTTCCGGCCGGGGTTGTCGACGAAATGCGTCGATCCTGCGAGCTGGCCCTTCTTGATCCAGTCGCCGAGCTCAGCCGCCGGCTCGAACAATCCGGCCTCCTCGGTATAGACGTAGTAGTCGCGGCTCTTGAGCTCGACGAAGCGGGTCGGCGTCTCGACCGGATGGGCCTTCGACTTGTCGGTGATGCCGATATGGGCCAAGAGGTTGTCGAGGCCGCGCTCGACGATCTTCACGCCCTTGATGTCGACGGCCCCGCCGCCGCCGAACTCGCCGCCAAGCGCGACGATGCCGCGGCTGATAGCGCGCGCGATGCCGAGGCGCTGGTCGGCCGTGTGCTTCCAGACGAACCCGGTCGGCGGGTTGAAGGCTTTCAGCGCCTCCAGCGCCCGCTTGTTCACCGCCTCGTCGTTGCCGTAGCGGACCGAGGCGAACGGCATGTACTGCAGCGACGAGCCGCCCGAATGCAGGTCGTGGATGTAGTTGGTCAGCGGGAAGAGAACGCTGTCGATGTAGTGCGCGATGGCGAAGGTCGGCGTGCCGTCGGGGTCGCCGGGGAAGGCGCGGTTCAAGTTGCCCTCGTCGATCGGCGAGACCCGCGCGCTCGCCATCGCGGCGGGCAGGTTGCAGGCGGTCATGATGATGATGCGGCCCTGGATGTCCGATGGCTCCAGCTTCTGCACCAGCTTGCAGAGGCCGATCTGGCCCTCGTACTCGTCGCCATGCGTGCCCGACATCAGCAGCACCGTCGGCCCCTTGCCGTTCTTGATGCAGGTGATCGGGCTCGCGATGTTGCCGTAGGCGGAGCGATTCACCGAGTGCGGCAGGTTCAACCAGCCGACCTGCTTGCCGTCCTTCTCGTAGTCGACGCGGGTCCAGATCTTCGACGCGGTCATGGAAAGCTCCTCGGAGGGAGTGGAGGTGGAACGAGGGACAGGATCAGGCCTTGGGCGGCGCCTTCGCTTTGTCGGGGGCGATGCCGGAGGCGATCAGGTGATCGACCTCGGACGCCGAGTAGCCGGCCTCGGCGAGGATCGCGCGGTTGTCGGCGCCCAAGCGCTTCGGCGCCCAGCGCACGCTGCCCCTGGAGCGCGACAGCTTGATCGGCACGCCGAATCCCCGATAGCCGCCCTCCCCCTCGACCGCCATCTGGCGGTGGATCGTGTGCGGATGTGCCATCACCTCAGGGATGTCCAGCACCTGGCCCGCCGGCACGCCCTCGGCCAGCAGCGCATCGCAAAGCGCCTTGCCGTCGCGCGTCGTTAGCAGCGCTTCGAGCTCGAGCGTGAGCGCCGCACGGTTGCCGTTGCGGTCCGCCATGGTGCGGAAGCGCGCATCCTCGGACAAAGCCGGTTTCTCCAGCAGCTGGCAGAGGCGCTGGAACTGCCGGTCGTTGCCGATGCCGAGGAAGACCTCGCCGGTCGCGGTCTTGAACTTGTCGTAAGGCGCGATGTTCGGATGCGCATTGCCGACCCGTCCCGGCGTCTTGCCGGAGAGGAAATAGTTGGCGGCCTGCGGATGCAGCAATCCCACGGCGGTGTCGTAGAGCGTCACGTCGAGGAACTGGCCCTGGCCAGAACGCTGGCGTTCGATCACCGCCATCAGGATGGCGATGACGGCGTTCAATCCCGTCGCGAGATCGACCATCGGGATGCCGAGGCGGGTCGCGCCCGACTCGGGCGTGCCGTTGATGCTCATCATCCCGCTCATCGCCTGGACCACGGCGTCGTAGCCGGGGAAGCCGCCGAGCGGCCCGTCCGAGCCGAAGCCCGACACGCGGCAATGGATCAGGCGCGGAAACCGCTTCGACAGCACGTCCTCGTAGCCAAGACCCCATTTCTCCATGGTGCCGGTCTTGAAGTTCTCGACCAGCACGTCGGCGTCCTTGAGGAGACGCAGCAGCACCTCGCGGCCCTCGGGCTTGGTGAGATCGAGGGCGAGCGCGCGCTTGTTGCGGTTGACGCCGATGAAGTAGCTGGCGGTGCCGTCCTTGAACGGCGGGCCCCAGCCGCGGGTCTCGTCACCCTGCGGCGGCTCGACCTTGATCACCTCGGCGCCGTGGTCGGCGAGCGTCATCGTCCCATAGGGCCCGCCCAGCACGCGCGAGAGATCGACGACTTTCAGGCCGGCCAGCGCGCCGGAGGACTGGGGCATCGAACGGCTCCGAAGGAACGTCAGGCGGGAACGGGAAAGACGCGGTCGGCGAAGTCCGGGTAGAACTCGCGGAGCTTGGCCGCGATCGGCCCCCGGAGCAAGCCGAGCGTGGCTTTGTCCGGAACGGGCGTCGTCGGCACCGCGTCGGGCATATCGAAAGCGAAGCCGGTGGCGTCCTGCACCCCGTCGGCGGTCTCACCCGGATGCACGGAGGCGAGCCGGAAGCGCCGGCGCGTCGCGTCGAACGCCATGACCGCGCGTCCGGTCACCAGCGCCTTCGGCCCGCCTCGGCGCCACACGCCGTCGGGGCTCCAGCCTGGGGCCGTGACGAAGTCGACCTTGGTCACCAGCGTGCGCGGGCTGTGCTCCTCGCGGAACAGGATCACGTTGGGGACGACGAAGGTCATGTAGGGCGCGCCGAAGCTGCCGGGGAAACGCTGGGTCAGGTCGGGGTAGGTGCCGAGGCCGACCAGGTTGATGTTGGCCTCGCCGTCGATCTGCACGCCTCCTAAGAAGAAGACGTCGATCCGCCCCTGCGCGGCGGCGTCGAACAGCTCGCGCCCGCCATCGGTGAAGCTGTTGTAGCGGCGGCTGTGCAGGATGGTGACGTGCACGCGCTCGGTCGTGCGCATCTGGTGCAGGAGGGCGGCCGCGGCCGGGATCGGCGAGGCGGCGCCGACGGCGATGTGGCGGACGGACGGGATCTGGGCGGCCAGCGTCGCCGCCAGCAGCTCCTCGGGCTTGCAGTCGGTCATGCGGCGGCTTTGACGGTCCCGACCTCGCGGGCGAGATAGGCCGCGAACCCTGCCTCTGTGCGCGCCTCTTTTGCATAGGCGCGGAGATGGGCGAGGTCCGGCTCGTATTCGCCGAACAGCCCGACCGGCGTCGCGCCGCGCTCGGCGACGGCGACCGCCTGGATGTAGAAGGCCGGCAGCGCGCCGGCGGCCAGGCGCTCTTCGTCGAAGAACGAGCCGTCGTAGAGACGCTCGACCGTCACCAGCGTGGTCTTGGATGCGTGCGCGATGGTGGCGAGCTCGCGCCGCCGGCCGATCCAGACATTGCCCTCGCGGTCGGCCATCGGCGCATGGAACAGCGCTACGTCCGGCCGGATCGCCGGGATCAGCAGGATCGGGTCGCCGCCGGCAGCCATGGGGTTGTCGATCGTCTTCCAGTCCGGTCGGTGTTTCACCAGGTCGCTGCCGAGGATGCCGCGGAGCGGGAGGAAGGGCACATCCTTCTCGGAGGCCTGGAGTCCGGCATGGATCGCCGGGCAGGTGGCGTCGATCACCTTGATCGTCTTCGCCAGCACCGCGCGGGTGAAACAGGGAGCGACACCGAACTCGCCCAAGGTGACCGCGGCGGTCTCGATCTCGGCGACGCAGCCGGCGCCGATCAGGAGATCGACCTGCAGCGTCGATTGCGGCACGGTGACCAGGCGCAGGTTCCTCGCGCCGCGCCGGATCAGCGCCCGCGTCGCCGCCATCGGCGCGCCGGAATAGTCCGCCGGCACCGCCAGCAAGGCGCCGTCGGCGATCTGGGCGACGAGGTCGTCGACGGAGATTGGAGAGAAGGCCGTAGACATACCGCGAGCATAGTCCCGGCGGCGGATTGCTGTCGAACCCGCCTTTGCCGGGAGAGGGAAGGGTGGGGGCCGGCTCGGCTACGTTCCGCGATGGCCGCGCGAGCGAGAAGACAAGGCGGCCGCCGCGCGCTATCCAACCAGTTCACCATGCCCCCACCCAGCCCTCCCCCGCCCGCTTCGCGGACGAGGGAGGGAGCCAGAGGCCACCTCATGGACTTCACCCTTCCTCCCGACCTGATCCAGGTCCGCGACACCGTCGAGCGGCTGATGATCGACGTCGCCCAGCCGGCGGCGAAGGCGGCGGAGCGGGAGGCGCGCTTTCCTCGCGAGGCGATCGCTCGCCTCGGCGCCGAGGGCGTCTTCGGCACGGCGTTTCCGGAGGCGGTCGGAGGATCGGCGCAGGGCTTCCAGTCGGTCGGCCTGATCTCCGAGACGGTGTCCAGGCTCGAGCCCGGCTTCGGCTACTGCATGAACCTGCAGGGGATGACCTGCCCGCTCACCATCCTCAACTGGGGGACCGACGCGCAGATCCGGCGCTTCGTCCCCGACCTCATCGCCGGAAGGAAGATCGGCATGTTCGCGCTGACCGAGCCGGGCGGCGGCTCGGATCCCGCCGGCAACATGAAGACCACGGCGAAGAAGCGGGGCGACCGCTACGTGCTGAACGGCTCGAAGATGTTCATTACCTTCTCCGACGAATGCGATACCGGCGTCCTCTTTGCCAAGACCGATCCGGCCGCCGGCCATCGCGGCGTCACCGCCTTCGTCGTCGAGCCGAAATCGGGGCCGGGCTATCGCGCCGACCCGGTTGCCATGTCCGGCCTCAGCCGCGCTTTCCGCAGCTGCGCGGTGTTCCTCGATGACTTCGAGGTGCCGGAGGAGAACCGCCTCGGCCCCGAGGGCGAGGGCTTCAGGATCGCGATGACCGCGCTCGAATACGGCCGGCTCACCGTCTCGGCCCGATTGCTCGGCCTCGCCCAGGCCTGCCTGGATGCGGCATCCGGATATGCGCGGGACCGCATCATCCGCGGCCAGCCGATCGGCCGCACCCAGTCGGTCCAGCACCTGGCCGCCGACATGACGGTGAACGTCGAGGCGGCACGCCTCCTGGTCCGGCGCTTAGGATGGACCATGGACCGGGGCGGGCCGGCGGGCCGCGAGGCGGCACAGGCGAAGTACTTCGCCTCGGTCGCCGCCCGCCACGCGGCCGGCGCGGCCGCCGAGATCTTCGGCGGCTATGCGCTCGCCGACGAATACCCGATCCGCAAGTTCATGGGCTATATCGACATGCTTAACATGGGCGAGGGCGCGCCCGCGGTGCAGCGCACGCTGATCGCCGAGGACACGCTGGGATACAAGGACGCCAACCGGCATGTGCCGAAACGTCTATCGAGATAGCGACTCCATTGCATGAAGCAGCGGCTGACCCCCTACTTGTATGAGTCTTTGCTGGATCGACCGGAATGAGTGACGAAAGCATACGGCCCCCGCGCGCGGGTGAAGGTTCGGCAGAGGCCGGTTTGGGACCCGGGCTAGCGGCCCGCCTGGAACATGCGTTCGAAGCCTATAAGGCGCGCCGATATCATGACGCCCTGGCGCTTGCGGACACGGCGATCGGCAGGGCAGATGGCGACGACCCCGGCATACGTCCGATCTTGGCGAAGCTTCACCAGCTGCGAGGCGTGATCTTCAGTCAGAATCTCAACGACTACCCGCGCGCGACGGCCGAATTTACCTCGGCGCTCGACATGGCGCCGGAAGATAGGGAAGTCCGCATTTGCCTGATCGCGTGCAAGTCCAGTGGGCCGGCGCTGGATTGGGAGCGCGTGATCGAATTGACCCGGCCACTCTTGGTCTCAGCGGATGAGGCGACTGCGCGTTTCGCCTATGAAACCATGATCCAGGCCCTGCTCATTACCCCGAGCCCGACGACGGCGGAGTATCGGGATCTCGTGACGACATGGTCCGAGCGCTTCATCCGCCCTCAGCGCGCGGGGACCGCGTCTTCACCGACGGGATCGCTCTCTCAGCGACCCCTGCGGATAGGTTTCGTTCACCGCTCATTTTCCAATCGCCGCTACGACCCGCTTGTCATCCCGCTGTTCCGAGAGCTCCGCCGCTGCGGAACGGTATTGACCGCCGTGTCGACGACCGCCGCGGAAATCGCCACCTTGCCCGAGCTTGAAGGCGCCTTTGACAATTGGGTCAATATCGCGGGTTTGGACACCGCAGCCGCGGTTCGGACAGTGGCCGCAATGAATCTTGATGTTCTGATAAACCTCGATGGCTTCACGAGCATTACCGAGTTCGACCTGTTCGCACGACGTCCGGCGTCGCTGCTCGTGTCCTGGCACAACACCCACTACACATTCGGCGGGGAGCTCTTCGACTGCATCATTGCCGACACGATGTCCCTCTCGGCCGTCGAGCGGAAGGAGTATGCAGAAGACATCATCGACATCGAGCCCTGCTATTTCGCCGTCGAACCGCCGGTGAACGCTCCTCCCGTCGTCCCGACGCCGGCACTTGCGAGCGGAACCGTCGTCTTTGGGTCGATGAATCGCCCCAATAAAATCGGCACCGAGGTCGCGGCGTCCTGGAGTCGCATTCTCGACGCCGTCCCGGGAAGCTGGCTATTCCTTCGAAACTCTCTTTATAGCACCCCGTTCATCGGCGATCTGCTGCGCACGCGCCTTCACGCGGCCGGAATTTCACCGGACCGCATCGTCCTCCCTGGCGCGGCTGACGAGTATGAGTTCCTCGAGAGCTACGGCTTTGTCGACATAGCGCTCGACAGCTTTCCCTTTTCCGGGGCGTTCACGACCTATCAGGCTTTGTGGCAGGGCGTTCCTGTCGTGACGTTTCCGGGCGATCGTTGGGCGGCCCGTATGTCGGCCGCTGTGCTGCGGTCGTGCGGGCTTTCGGAGCTGATCGCCACCGACCGGGAGGCCTACGAGGCGTTGGCGATAAGTCTGGCTCGCGACATCCCGCGCCTGGCCGAACTCCGGTCCACGATTCGCGACCGTGTCGCGCGTTCGCCCATTGTCGATATGCCCGGCTTCGCACGACAATTTCTGGCGAAGCTTCGTGAGCGATTGGTCGCCCGCTACGGAGCGTAGCCGAACCTCTTCCCTAACCTGAGGCCGCAAGAACGCCGGCCCGGCGCGTATGAGCTGGGAGTTTGTTCCATCTACGTTCGCGCCGTCGAGGGTCCGCGTCTATCCCCTTACGACAAGTGACGGGATAGCGTAATATGCGCGCATGGCCGCTAAGTTTTCACGATGCTGATTTTGAACATCGCTTCGTTCAGCGAGGGCTGCTGCCCGATGGTCGCCCTCGCTGGCGATGGGAGCCATTCGGCATGCCTCGCTTAACTCCCGCGATAGCGGGAGCGGTCCTTTTCCTCTACGCGCGACATCCCGAGAAGTGCCCGGACGCCACGCCTGTAGGGACAGGGTTCGTGGTGGGCTTCCCCAATCAAAACAACCCGGCGATGGGCGCGCCGTGCCACATCTATGCGGTTACATGCCATCACGTCGGTCCGCGCGCTTCATTCATTCGCATCAACACCGAGGGCGGCGGCAGCCGCGTGATCGATACGGAGCCAGCGGAGTGGCAGTTTCTTTCGGATAGCGATGACGTAGCTGCCATCGATATTACGGATGAAATCGCGAGCACAGACGAATACGCGGTCATCCGCGTCGAAACTTTTGTCACGAAGCAAATCATCACGGACCTAGAACTTGGCTTGGGCGAGGACGGGTTCATGCTTGGCCTTTTTGCCAATCATCCCGGCGCGAAGCGCAACCTCGTCGCCTCTCGGTTTGGGAATGTCAGCCTCCTCGCTGACGAGGATGAGCCCGTAAAACAGGGCAATGACATCCTTCGACCCTCGCACCTATTCGACATGCGCTCTCGAACGGGGTTTTCAGGCTCTCCCGTTTTTGTTTACCGCACCCCTTCGAGTGATCTGCGCTTTGAGGCTCTTGCGAGAAAGCGAACGCAAGGGCACCGGAGCTACGCGGTATCGCGAGACGACGACGTCGTTGGCTACAACGCGAGAGCTCAACATGACCTTGAGAGCTGGATTGAAGAGACAGATAACGGACGGAATATTTTCCTGCGCCTATTGGGAATGCACAGCGCACAGCTTCGAGAACCTCTGACCGTCTTCAAGGAATCGGAGACCAATCCACCAACCCTCAACGAGGATGGTGTTGTGCGCCACGGCGACAAATTGTCGATCCAGAGCAGCATGACGGTCATTGTGCCGGCATGGCGCATAATCGATCTGCTACAACACAAGAACTTTGATGGACAGAGGAAGGCGCGGGAAATGAGAGAGGCTAAAAATGAGCGTCTACGCGTTCAGCCGGAATCTAACGACGATACCGCCTCCCCCTCCGCACCCACTCCGGCATCGGAAGCCGAGCTGGATCACCAAGAGGCATTCAACCGGCTTGTGGCAAAGGCCGCGACAGCGAAACCAAAAGATGATCGAACATAAGCCAGTGTGAGTGCCGCATGTTGCGGCGGTAGCTGAACTCGCTCACGTACTTCCAAAGATGCTTGGCTGAAACGTGGGTGTGCGTTCCCTTGATGGCGCGCTTGAGCAAGCTCCAATGGCCTTCAATCGTGTTCGTGTGGTGAATACCCCGGACGTACTCGCCGGCATCATGGTCCACGACGCCGTGCTTGTAGGGGCTTTCCTGCAAGATGCTGTAGCCGCGCCAGCCGTCAGTGCTGATGGTCGATCCGGGCGCGATGTTGCCTCCGATCAATTTGGCTAGGGTCGGCATATGGGCATTGGGGACCGGCTGAGCGCGGATACGCCCCTCGTTCCGCTCGACGATGCCAATGACGATGGTCTTGTTCGTACCCTCGCTCCTGCGATCCGCCCGCGACTGGTAGCCGCCGACCAGCGTCTCGTCGATTTCGACATGGCCCGACATGGGCGTGTGGTCGTCGGCAGCGGCCATCAGCTTGCGAAGCTCGCTCGCCATTCGCCAAGCCGTCTTGTAGGTGCAGCCGATCTGGCGCTGCAATTCCTTCGCCGCGACGCCATGGCGCGTGCTGGTCATCAGGTACATGGCGAAGAACCAGGCCGTCAGGGGGGTGCGGGACTTCTCGAAGACGGTCCCGACGCACGGGTAAATGTGGTGGCCGCACTTCTGGCAGGCGTAGCCGCGCCGCTCGCTCATCCGATGAAACTTGGAAACCTTGGCACAGCCCGGACACTCAAGCTCAGTCCCGCTGAACTGCTCCTGCATGATCCGGTCGAGGCAGGCGCCGTCGTCGGGGTACTGGGTCTGAAACTGCTTGAAGGTGTACTTGCTCACCGGGCCATCCCCTTGTATTGTGGGGATACCCTAACATGAACCGATCACTTGTCGCAATGGGATATACGCGCGAGGGTCGATGAGGGACCGTTATCGAATCTTCCCGAACGAATCGCTTGCGCCCCGCCCACGCTCGGTGGCACCCTAGTTCTAGTGGTATCATGTATCGGCGCCACAAGGTGCTGAGTGCAAGGGCCGCTTATCCCGCGCCCAGGCTGGGCGCTTCCGATCGAGGAGCAGGCGGGAATGAGCTTGCAGGCGGTCTCACCCGAACGGGTGCAGAGCAATCCCCTGGATGTCGTCGAAGAAATCCTGGCCGGCAATGAATGGCTCCACGAACGTGCGAGCGAGGAAGAGCTGGCCGCCGAGGTCGAAGGGCGGTGGTGCGACTACCGCCTTTTCTTCGTCTGGCGCGAGGAAACCCGGGCGCTTCACTTCACCTGCTGCTTCGATGCCCGCGTGCCCGACAACAAGCGCCGCGACATCCATGACCTTCTCGCCCAGATCAACGAGAAGCTCTGGCTCGGGCATTTCGAGGTGTCGAGCGACGACTCGATCCCGATGTTCCGCCACACCACGCTCTGCAAGGGCGGCGGCGGGGCCTCGTCCGAATTGCTCGAGGACCTGGTGAACATCGCGCTTTCCGAGTGCGAGCGCTTCTTCCCGGCCTTCCAGTTCGTCATCTGGGGCGGCAAGGGAGCATCCGAGGCTCTCGATGCCTCGATGTTCGAAACGATGGGCGAAGCGTAGCCGACGCATTATCGTCGGCGGATGAACGGTCCGATTCTCCTCGTCGGCTGCGGCAAGATGGGCGCCGCCATGCTGGAAGGCTGGCTCGCCGGCTCGATGCTGGCTGCCGGCGCCCACGTGGTCGAGCCCAATGCCGCTGCCGTCGCCGCCTTCCGGGACCGCAAGGGCGTCGGCTGCCACGCCCGAATCGAGGCCCTGCCGGCCGGCCTCGCGCCGGAGATCGTCGTGCTGGCGGTCAAGCCGCAGACCATGTCTGCGGTCCTCCCGGCCCTCGCGCGATTCAAGGCCGCGACCTTCCTCTCCATCGCCGCGGGAAAACGCATCGCCGGTCTCTCGGCCGGCCTCGGCGGGGCTGCGATCGTGCGCTCGATGCCGAACACGCCAGCCGCGGTCGGCCGCGGCATGACCGTCGCGGTCGCCGGACCCGGCGTCACCGAGACGGCACGGAAACGCTGCGATGAGCTCATGTCGGCGGTCGGCGAGGTCGCCTGGGTCGAGGACGAGCGGCTGATCGACCCGGTGACCGCGGTCTCCGGCGGCGGCCCGGCCTATGTCTTCCTGCTGATCGAGGCCCTGGCGGCGGCCGGCGAAAAGGCCGGGCTTCCGGCCGATCTCGCCATGCGCCTCGCCCGCGTCACCGTCTCCGGATCCGGCGAGCTCGCCCGCCTCTCAGCCGAACCGGCGGCCCAGCTCCGCCAGAACGTCACCAGCCCGGGGGGCACGACGCTGGAGGCGCTGAAGGTGCTGATGGCCGAGGACGGCATCCAGCCGGTCTTCGACCGCGCGATCGCCGCGGCGACCAAGCGCGCCGGCGAGCTCGGCGAATAGAGGGCTTTGTCGGCCGGCCCCGCCGGCTGCTAGCCTTCCCGCGGCCGCGACTTCTCCCCTCCGCGAAGGAGCCAGACCTCGTGCGGATCGTCCGTCGTTTCCCGCGCCGGGTGCGCGAGATCGAGCATGTATGGATCCCGCTCGTCGACGGCACGCGCCTGTCGGCCCGCATCTGGCTGCCGGCCGATGCCGCCGCCGATCCGGTACCGGCAATCCTTGAGTACCTACCCTATCGCCACCGCGACGGCACCTATGTCCGCGACAACGGCATCCATGCGTATTTCGCCGGCCATGGCTATGCCGCGATCCGCGTCGACCTCAGGGGATCGGGCGAGTCCGAAGGCGTCCTGATCGACGAGTACCTGAAGCAGGAGCAGGACGACGCGCTCGAGGTCATCGCCTGGATCGCGCGTCAGCCCTGGTCGACCGGCAATGTGGGGATGATGGGGATCTCCTGGGGCGGCTTCAACGCGCTGCAGGTGGCGGCCAGGCGCCCGCCGGCCCTGAAAGCGATCATCACCGTCTGCTCGACCGACGACCGCTTCGCCGACGATGCTCACTACATGGGCGGGGCCTTGCTCGGCGAGAACATGGGCTGGGGCTCCGCCTTCTTCATGCAGCAGGGCCGCGCGCCCGATCCGGCGATCGTGGGCAAGCGCTGGCTGTCGATGTGGAAAGAGCGGCTGAAGGCGATCCCGCACCCGGTCGAGCGCTGGATGCGGCATCCATCGCGCGACGCCTTCTGGCGCTGTGGTTCGGTCGCTGAGAACTATGGCGCCATAAGCTGCGGGGTCTACGCCGTCGGCGGCTGGGAGGACGGCTACACCAACGTCCTCCTGCGGCTGATGCGGCACCTGAAGGCGCCACGGAAGGCGCTGATCGGCCCCTGGTCGCATTCCTATCCGCACGTCGCCGACCTGAACCCGATGGGCTTCCTGCAGGAGGCCGTCCGCTGGTGGGATCACTGGTTGAAGGGTCGGGACACCGGGATCATGGACGAGCCGATGATCCGGGCGTGGATGCTGGAGAGCCAGCCGCCGAAGTCCCACTATGCCCATCGCCCCGGCCGCTGGATCGCCGAGCGCGCCTGGCCGGCAGCCGCGGTCGGCGAGCGCCGGCTTCCGCTCGGCGACGGCACGCTCGGCGGGGCGCGGCCGAAGCAGGCGACATTCAGGATGCGCTCGCCGGAGACGACCGGCATCGCCGCCGGCAGCTGGTGTCCGTTCGGCAGTCCCGGCGACATGCCGACCGACCAGAATGAGGACGACGGCCGCTCGATCGCATTCGAGACCGCGCCGCTGGCGCGCCGGCTCGAGCTGTTCGGCACGCCCGAGGTGGTGCTCGACCTCGCCTGCGACCGAAAGCAGGCGAACATCGCGGTGCGTCTCTCCGATGTCGCGCCCGATGGGGCTGCGAGCCGCATCAGCTACGGCGTCCTCAACCTCTCGCACCGCGGCGGCCCCGCGCGGCCGAAGCCGTTGATACCCGGTCGCCGCACGCGCGTCAGGCTCAGGCTCAACGATCTCGGGCAGGCCGTCCCGAAAGGCCACCGGCTCAGGCTTTCGGTCTCCGCCGCCTACTGGCCGATGATCTGGCCATCGCCGGAGCCGGTGACTCTGACCTTGTTCGCCGGGCGCGGCGCGGCGCTGCTTTTGCCGGTGCGGCGACCGCAGGCGGCGGACCGGCGGCTCAAGTCGTTCCCAGGCCCGGTCACGGCGCCGGAGAAGGAGGTCGCCGAAGGCGAGGCGCCGCCGCGCATGAATGAGATCAGCCGCGACGTGGCCACCGGCCGCCAGGTGGAGCTCTCGGTCCGGCATAGCGGCAGCCTGCGCTTCCCCCATGGCGTCGAGACCGAGGCCTCGGGCAGCTATCGGCTCGAGATCTCGCCGGACGATCCGAATTCGGCCGTCTGCGAGTCGTCATGGACGACCCGCCAGGAGAAGGGCCGCTGGAGGGTCAGGGTCGAGACCCGCACCCGGCTGACGTCCGACCCGCGGGCCTTCCATCTGGATGCGGAGATGGTGGCCTATAGCGGGGGTAGCGTGGTGAGCCGCCGGCGCTGGAAGTCGCGGATTTCGCGGAACCATCTGTAGAGCATTGATTTCGTTGACAAGTCTGAGTGCGTGTGGGCTTCGAAGGCAACGGAGCCGAGATCCTCGATGCTTTCGAGGGTTGACCTGCACGCGAGCAGGGGAAAACGCTCTAGCGGGCGGAAAAGCCTCTTGGCGGTGCGGCCGAAATCGCTGGAGCTAAGATCCTGAATTTCTTCGAGGGTTGACCGGCGCGCGAGGAGAGGGAAAAAGCTCTCGAAGAGGGAAAAGACCTTGCTGGGGCGGGTGAAATCGCTATAGTCCCGGCGTCATTCCCGGTTATGGCCCGGGCTTGTCGTATCAGCGTGATGGGATCGATGAAGCAGGTGGGCCGCGGCCCACCTTTTTGTTTGGGCCGTGTTTGCCGCCCGCCGATCGATCCGCCTTGGGATCTAGAGGAGTCGTCTTGTCGGAGCGCCACGGCGATCACGTTGGCACCAATCCCGCCGCCCTGCAGATCGAGCGGCTGCTGCAGCCGTCGCTGGACGCGATGGGCTACGAGATCGTGCGCATCCTGATCATGGGCAAGCACACGCCGACGCTCCAGATCATGGCCGAGCGCAAGGACGGCCAGACGATGACGGTCGAGGATTGCGCCGACATCAGCCGCCAGGTTTCGGCCGTGCTCGACGTCGAAGACCCGATCAGCTCGGCCTACACCCTCGAGGTCAGCTCGCCCGGCATCGACCGGCCGCTGACCCGGCCCAAGGATTACCAGCGCTTCGCCGGCTACGAGGCGCGACTCGAGACCCGCCAGCCGATCGACGGACGGCGGAAGTTCACCGGCAAGCTTCTCGGCATCGAGGGCGAGGTGGTGAAGCTGAAGGACGAGGCGGGCGAGGTGGCGCTTCCGTACGACGCCATCCAGAAGGCGCGGCTGGTCCTGACCGACGAGCTGCTCCGCCAGGCAGCGAAGCATTGAACGGATTGGTCTGCTCAAGGACGTGATGACGATGGATACCGGACTCGCACTCAATCGGATGGAGATCCTGCAGGTCGCCGACGCGGTCGCCCGCGAGAAGGCGATCGAGCGGGACGAGGTCCTGGAAGCCATGGAGATGGCGATCCAGAAGGCCGGCCGTTCCAAGTACGGCCACGAGCACGACATCCGTGCCCAGATCGACCGCCAGTCCGGCGAGATCCACCTGATGCGCTTCCGCCAGGTGGTCGAGACCGTCGACAACGAGGCGATGCAGATCCCGATCGACGAGGCTCGTGCGATAAATCCCGATCCCAAGGTCGGCGACTTCATCGTCGACACGCTGCCGCCGATCGACTTCGGGCGCATCGCCGCGCAGACGGCGAAGCAGGTGATCGTCCAGAAGGTCCGCGACGCCGAGCGTCAGCGCCAGTTCAAGGAATACAAGGACCGCACCGGCGAGATCGTCAACGGCCTGGTCAAGCGGGTCGAGTTCGGCAATGTCACCGTCGATCTCGGCCGCGCCGAGGCGATCCTGCGCCGCGACGAGCTCTTGCCGCGCGAGAGCTTCCGCACCGGCGACCGGGTCAGGGCCTACATCTACGACGTCCGCCAGGAGACCCGCGGACCGCAGATCTTCCTTTCGCGCACCCATCCCCAGTTCATGGCGAAGCTGTTCGCCCAGGAAGTGCCGGAGATCTACGACGGCATCATCGAGATCAAGTCGGTCGCCCGCGATCCCGGCAGCCGCGCCAAGATCGCGGTGATCAGCCACGACTCCTCGATCGACCCGGTCGGCGCCTGCGTCGGCATGCGGGGATCGCGCGTGCAGGCGGTCGTGCAGGAGCTGCAGGGCGAGAAGATCGACATCATTCCGTGGTCGCCCGACACCGCGACATTCGTCGTCAACGCGCTCGCCCCGGCCGAGGTCGCCAAGGTGGTGCTCGACGAGGAGGCCGGCCGCATCGAGGTGATCGTCCCCGACGACCAGCTCTCGCTCGCCATCGGGCGACGCGGCCAGAACGTGCGCCTCGCCTCGATGCTGACCGGCTGGGACATCGACATCCTGACCGAGGCGGAAGAGTCCGAGCGCCGGACCGAGGAGACGCGCCGGCTTTCGACCGTATTCATGGAAGCCCTCGACATCGACGACGTCATTGCCCATCTGCTGGTGACCGAAGGCTTCACCTCGGTCGAGGATGTCGCCTTCGTGCCGCTCGACGACCTGCTCTCGATCGAGGGCTTCGACCGCGATGTCGCCAGCGAGCTGCGCGCGCGCGCGCGGGTCTACATCGCCGAGCGCAACGAGAAGCTGACCCAGCAGCGGAAGGATCTCGGCGTCGCCGACGATGTGGCGGCGCTGGAAGGCCTGACGCCCGAGCATCTGGTGAAGCTCGGCGAGAAGGGCGTGAAGACGCTCGACGATCTGGCGGACCTGGCTTCCGACGAGCTGATCGAGATCGTCGGTAAGGACGAGATGAACGAGGACGACGCCAACACGATCATCATGGCCGCGCGCGCCCATTGGTTCGAGGGCGAGGACAAGGCCAAAGGGGGATCCGGCGATGATGCCGGCTCACCCGCTCACGCCTGAGGGCGAGACCGGCCCCGAGAGGCGTTGCCTCGCGAGCGGCCGGGTCGCACCGAAGTCGAGCCTGGTACGCCTGGTCGTCGGTCCCGACGGCAAGGTGGTGCCCGACCTGGATGCGAAGCTACCGGGCCGCGGCCACTATCTGGCGCCCGAGCGCCAGGTGATCGAGCGGGCCGAGGCGAAGGGTCTGATCCGCCGGGCAACCGGTGGCGAGGTCGAGCCCGGACTGGTCCGGCGCCTGGAAGCGCTGATGGTCCGTCGGCTCATCGACCGCGTGTCGCTCGCCCGCAAGGCGGGCCGGGCGGTTGCAGGATTCGAGAAGGTGCGCGAGCATCTGAAGGCGGGCGGCACGGATGGGGCCGTTCTCCTGGAAGCGAGCGACGGTGCCGCCGATGGGCGGGCGAAGCTGGTGCCGCTGGCGCCGGGTGCCAAGGTGGTCGATTGCCTGACCGCGAGCGAGCTCGCCCAGGCCTTCGGCCGCGAGCACATGGTGCACGGGTTCGTCGCCAGGGGAGCGTTCGCCGAACGCATCCTGGCGGATGCGGAGCGGCTCAAGAGTTTGCGGACTGTTTGAGGAAGTTGAGAGCGTGACGGAAAGCGAAGGCCCGATGACGGCGACCGACGAGCAAGACCGCAAGAAGATGCTGAGCCTCTCCCGCCCGGGACGGCTCGAGCTGAAGAAGACCGTGGAGACCGGACAGGTCCGCCAGAGCTTCCCTCATGGCCGGTCGAAGACGGTGACCGTCGAGGTTAAGAAGAAGCGCACCTTCACCCAGGGTGTCGGCGGTCGCATGACGGAAGTGCGTGACCAGCCCGAGCTCGACGTCGAGTTCGACGCCGAGCAGGGCCACGCGCCCCGCAACCTGACGGCCGAAGAGGCCCAGCGCCGCATCAAGGCGCTTCAGGAAGCGGCTCACGCCGAGGCCGAGGCCAAGGCCCGGGCCGAGACCGACGCCGAGTACCAGGCCGCGCAGGAAGCCGAGGATGCGGCCCACGAAGCGCATCGCCAGGCCCAGGAGGAAGAGGAGCGTCGCCTCGCCGCCGAGGAAGAGGCGAAGCGCGCCACGGAGGCCTGGGGCCCCGAGACCCTCGAGACTTCGGCCCCGGCCGCTGAGGCGCCGGCGTCCGTTCCGGCTGCCGCGGCTCCGCACGTGGCCGCTCAGGCCGCACCGGCGCCTGCCGCTCATGCCGTCACGCCGTCGCCGGCCCCGAGCCAGGCGGCGCGTCCCCCGGCCCCCGCCACCACCCGTCCTGCCGGCGCGGGCCCGCGCCCGGCCGGCGCCCCGATCCGTCCGCAGCAGCCGCCCCGCGGCCTGCCCACCGGCGGTGCCGCTCCTCTGCCCGAGCGCCTGCGCATGGCCGGCCCCGTCCGCGTCGAGCGGGCTCCGCCGTCCCGCGGCGTACTCGAGCGCAAGGGCCCTGGTCGTCCCGATGTCCCGGCCCCCGCTGCCGAAGCGCGCGCTCCGGCCCCGAAGGGCCGCGAGGAGACGCCGGCAACGGCCGAGGACGAGGACGCTCCGAAGAACCGCAAGCCCGGCCGCCTCGAAGCGAAGAAGCCGCCGCCCGGTGCCGCGCGTGCGCGTACCGACGTCAGGCGCCGCGACGGCAACAAGCTCACCATCCAGAAGGCGCTGAACGACGACGAGCGCATGCGCTCGCTGGCGTCCGTCCGCCGCCAGCGCGAGAAGATGAAGGCGCACGAGGAAGGCGCCGACGCCCAGAAGATCGTCCGCGACGTCGTCGTGCCCGAGTCGATCACCGTCCAGGAGCTCGCCAATCGTATGGCCGAGCGCTCGGGCGACGTGATCAAGGCGCTGATGAAGATGGGCGTGATGGCGACCATCACGCAGTCGATCGACGCCGACACCGCCGAGCTGGTGGTCGGCGAGTTCGGCCACAAGGTCAAGCGCGTCGCCGAGAGCGACGTCGAGATCGGGCTCAAGGGCGAGGCCGACGCGGTCGAGGCGATGCAGCCGCGCCCGCCGGTCGTCACCATCATGGGCCATGTCGACCACGGCAAGACCTCGCTGCTGGACGCGCTCCGCCACACCGACGTCGCCGTCCACGAGGCCGGCGGCATCACCCAGCACATCGGCGCCTATGCGGTGACGCTGGAATCGGGCCAGAAGGTCACCTTCATCGACACGCCGGGCCACGAAGCCTTCACCCAGATGCGGGCCCGCGGCGCCAACGTCACCGACATCGTCATCCTGGTGGTGGCGGCCGACGACGGCGTCATGCCGCAGACGATCGAGGCGATCAACCACGCCAAGGCGGCGAACGTGCCGATCCTGGTTGCCATCAACAAGATCGACATGCCCGGCGCCGATCCGACCCGGGTCAAGACCGACCTGCTCTCCCACGGCCTCGTCGCCGAGGACATGGGTGGCGACACCCAGGCGATCGAGGTCTCGGCCAAGACCGGCCAAGGGCTCGACAAGCTGCTGGAATCGATCCTGCTTCAGGCGGAGATCTCCGACCTCAGGTCCAACCCCGACCGTCCGGCAGAAGGCGCCATCATCGAGGCCAAGGTCGAACGCGGCCGCGGCTCGGTCGCGACCGTGCTGATCCAGCGCGGCACGCTTCGCGTCGGCGACCTGTTCGTCGCCGGCTCCGAATGGGGCCGTGTGCGCGCGCTGGTCGATGACAAGGGCCAGCAAATCGAGAGCGCCGGGCCGTCGGCGCCGGTCGAGGTGCTCGGCTTCAACGGCACGCCGCAGGCGGGCGACGACTTCTCGGTCGTCGACTCGGAATCGCGGGCCCGCGACGTCACCGCCTACCGCACCTCGAAGCAGCGCGACGCTGCCGCGACGGCGGGCGCCCGCGGCTCGGTCGAGCAGATGATGGCGAAGGCCCAGGCGGGCGCCGCCAAGTCCTTCGCCGTGGTGCTGAAATCGGACGTGCAGGGCTCGTTGGAGGCGATCAAGGCCTCGCTCGAGAAGCTGTCGGTGACCGAGGCGGAGGCACGCATACTCCATGCCGCAGTCGGCGGCATCAACGAATCCGACGTGACGCTGGCGAAGGCCGCCGGTGCCCGCATCATCGGCTTCAACGTCCGCGCCAACCCGCAGGCCCGCGAGATGGCCAAGCGCGACGGCGTGACGATCGCCTACTACTCGATCATCTACAACGTCATCGACGACGCCCGCGCCGCCCTCTCGGGCATGCTGGCGCCGACGATCCGCGAGACGCTGATCGGCAACGCCTCGATCCGCCAGATCTTCAACATCACCAAGACCGGCAAGATCGCCGGCTGCATGGTGACCGACGGCATGGTGAAGCGCGGCGCCAAGGTGCGTCTGCTCCGCGACAACGTCGTGATCCATGAAGGCACGCTGAAGACGCTGCGGCGCTTCAAGGACGAGGTCCGCGAGGTCCGCGACGGCTTCGAATGCGGCATGGCGTTCGAGAACTACGACAACATGCAGGTCGGCGACGTGATCGAGTGCTTCGAGGTCGAGTCGATCGCCAGGACGCTTTAGTGTCGTGGCATCGCGGAAGGAAGGTCGCCGGCCGAGCCAGCGCCCCTTGAGGGTGGGAGAGGAGCTGCGCCACGCGCTGGTGCAGCTCCTGGCGGCGGACGAGATCCGCGATCCCGACCTCCAGGGCGCCATGCTGACGGTGACCGAGGTCCGGATGAGCCCGGATTTGAGGAACGCCACCATCTTCTTCACGCCCTTGGGCGGCGACCGGGCGCCCGAGATCCTGAAGGCGCTGAAGCGCGCCGGGCCCTTCATCCGCGGCCGCATCGCCCAGGCGATACAGATGCGCGTCGCCCCGCAGCTCTGGTTCGAGCTCGACAAGTCCTTCGATACCGCCGGCCGCATCGAAGCCGTCCTCAAGGACCCCCTGGTCCGACGCGATCTCGGGTGAGCCGCCGCAAGGGCCAGAAGGTCGATGGCTGGGTGATCGTCGACAAGCCGGTCGGGCCGACCTCGACCCAGGTGGTGGGCAAGGTCCGCAGCCTGTTCGACGCCAACAAGGCGGGACACGGCGGTACGTTGGACCCGCTGGCGACCGGCATCCTGCCGATCGCGCTCGGCGAGGCGACCAAGACCGTCCCCTTTGTCATGGACGGGCGAAAGACCTACCGCTTCACCATCCGCTGGGGCGAGACCCGCAACACCGACGACGCCGAGGGCGAGGTGACGGGCACCTCCGACGTCCGCCCGACCGAAGCCGAGATCAACGCAGCGCTGCCGGCCTTCATCGGCGTCATCACCCAGGTGCCGCCGGCCTTCTCGGCGATCAAGGTCCAGGGCGAGCGCGCCTACGATCTGGCCCGGAGCGGCGAGACGGTCGAGCTCGCCCCCCGGCAGATCCGCATCGACGGCTTCCGCCTCGCGTCCATGGACGACGCCGACCACTCCAGCTTCGAGGTCGAAAGCGGCAAGGGTGCCTATATGCGGGCGCTCGCCCGCGACCTGGCCCTATCCCTTGGCACCTGCGGGCATCTTTCGTCTCTCCGGCGCCTCAGGGTCGGGCCTTTCGACGAATCCATGGCAATTTCGCTGGATTCCCTGGTGGAACTCGGCAATAGTCCGGCCGCTTTACGGCACCTCTTGCCGGTCGAGACCGCGCTGGACGACATCCCGGCCCTGGCCCTGACCGGCGACGAGGCGAACCGCCTCCGCTCAGGCCAGGCCGTTCCCCTCTTCCGCAAGTCCGATCTCGATCGGCTGAAGGACCTGGAGGACGGCGATCTCGTTCTCGCCAAATCCGCCGGCACGGCGGTGGCGATCGCGAGGCTGGAGCAGGGGATGCTCGCCCCGGTCCGGGTGCTCCACCTCTAGTCTCAAAGGAGACCCCGATGTCGATCACGCTCGAGCGCAAGACTGCGCTCATCGCCGAACACCGTATCAACGCCACCGACACCGGCTCGCCCGAGGTCCAGATCGCGGTCCTGTCGGAGCGCATCAAGAACCTGACCGAGCATCTCGGCACCCACAACAAGGACCTGCACTCCCGCCGCGGGCTCCTGATGATGGTCGGCCAGCGCCGCCGCCAGCTGGACTACCTCAAGGCGAACGACACCAAGCGCTACGAGAGCATCCTCGCCAAGCTCGGCCTTCGCCGCTAAGCCTCTTCGGCCGCCGTTTCCCGCGATTGACCGCGCTGGTCCTCGAAGACGAGGGCCGGCGCAATCGGCGTTTCCGATCCCGTCCCGGGCGGTTGGTCATGCCCGGCCCGCGCGGAACCCGTTAGCCGATATCGACAGTGATCGTTCTCGCGACCTGTCCGCGGGGGCCGATGGCCGGCATCGCTCGTCTTGTGGTTCGAGCAGCTTGATGAGCACCGTCGCGAAGGCGGTCGTCGACTGGCCTGTCGCGGTGCATCCCGGTCTGATCGCTCTTCTCGACTACTGGAACGACAAGCGCGGCGGACGGACCTACCCGATCCGCACCGAGATCGCGCCGTTCGAGATTCCGCAGCTTCTCCCCTACGTCATGCTGCTGGACGCCTGCGCGGACGAGGCCCGGTTCCGGCTCGCCCGCGAAAGCGTCAACTGATTCCGCCTCACGCCGACCGAGCTCGCCCGGCAGCTTAAGGTTCCGCCGAACCGCATCACCCAGATCGTCCAAGGCAAGCGCGCGATCACCGGCGACACGGCGCTTCGCCTCGGCCACTGGTTCGGCACCAGCGCGCAGTTCTGGCTCAATCTGCAGTCGGCCTACGACCTTCGGACGGTGGCGGCGCAGGTCGGTTCCGAGATCCAGCGGCTGCCCACACGGTCCAAGGTCGTTTAAGTGAGGGCCGGGGCGATGTCCGTTTGGGTGAAGCCGCTGCCTTTGAAAAGCAGCGGTTCGCGGCGTTCCTTCGCCAACGCGTAAGCGAAGCAGTCGCCGAGATTCAGCGCGGCCGGGTGTCCGCTGCCCTTGCCGAAGTCGCGATACGCCTCTCGCGCCAAACGCGCCTGCGTTTCCGTCACCGGCTCGATGACGATCTCAGCGCTGTCGATCATCTCATCGAAGCGGCGGCTCAGAATGGGATCGCGATTGCTGTCGATGACGACCGCCGCCTCCACGTAGGTCCCTGCGGAGATGCGTCGCGTGTTTGCTGCGTCTATGGCGTCGGTGAAGGAGCGGGCGTCGGGCTCGCGGCGCAGAATCGCGATCAGCGCCGAGGTGGCGACGATCATCGAGGCAGCCCGAGCTCGTCATAGAGCAAGTCTCCGTGATCGGCAGATCGATACGGCTCCTTGAAGCGGGGCGCGGCGTCTTCGCCAATGGCGAGCAACCGGTCGGAGAGGCTGTCGCCCCGTTCGCGTTTCGCTCGGGCGAGCTTTTCGCGGACCGCCCCGGCGACCGCCGCCGTCATGCTTTGGCCGGTCAGCTCTGCGAGTTCCTGCACGAGCCGATGAATTTCGTCGCTTTTGATGTTGAGAGCCAATATTCTATCTTTCTACCTATATGATGGTGTAATTCTACCACGTTCCGGTGCCGGAGCAAGCGTGGGTCGTAATTTGACGCACTGCAAAATCCATGTCATGAACCGCGCCGGAGTAAGGCAGAAGAGGTAAAGCGAAGGGGGCCGCGCCCCTCGGACGTGCGCTGGGTGTCTTTAGGAAAGACCCATTTGAGCGCGCGCCGCCTGACGGTGGACCCCGATGGTCCGCCGCGCCCACTGGCAAGCCGCGTCTTCTCAAGACGCAAGGCGCCCCGGGCGACCAGATGACTGAAGCGGCCCCGTTGGAAGGAAAACCAAGAATATGTTCAAGCAATTCCGTAAAGAGCTCATGTGGGGCGGCCGGAAACTCGTGCTCGAGACCGGCAAGATCGCGCGCCAGGCCGACGGCGCCGTGCTCGTCACCTACGGGGAGACCGTCGTTCTCGCCACCGTCGTCGGCGTCAAGACGCCGAAGCCGGGCCAGGACTTCTTCCCGCTGACCATCCATTACCAGGAGAAGACCTTCGCCGCGGGCAAGATCCCCGGCGGCTTCTTCAAGCGCGAAGGCCGCCCGACCGAGAAGGAAGTGCTGACCAGCCGCCTGATCGACCGGCCGCTGCGCCCGCTGTTCCCGCATGGGTTCCGGAACGAGGTGCAGGTGATCTGCACCGTGCTGTCCCATGACCTCGAGAACAACCCCGACATCGTCGCCCTGATCGGCGCCTCGGCGGCGCTGACCCTTTCCGGCATTCCGTTCCTGGGCCCCATCGCCGCCGCCCGCGTCGGCTATGTCGACGGGAACTACGTGCTGAACACCCAGCAGGAGGGCGCGGGCGTCTCCAGGCTCGACCTCGTGGTCGCCGGCACCCTCGAAGGCGTGCTGATGGTCGAGTCCGAGGCGAGCGAGCTTTCGGAAGAGACCATGCTGGGCGCCGTCATGTTCGGCTTCCAGGCGTTCCAGCCGGTGATCCAGGCGATCATCGACCTGGCCGAGGTCGCGGCGAAGGAGCCGTGGACGCTGTCGGAGGAGGCGCCGGAGGTCAAGCACGTCGCCGACAAGCTGAAGAGCCTCTCGGCCGAGCTGGCCGAGGCCTATCTCGAGACCGTCAAGCAGGAGCGCTACAAGAAGATCGACGCGATCAAGGCCAAGGGCAAGGCGCTGGTCGCCGACAACGAGGCCGAGGCCAAGGTCTTCGGTAGCGTCTTCAAGGAGCTCGAGAGCGAGATCGTCCGCGGCAACATCCTCGCGGGCAAGCCCCGCATCGACGGCCGCGACACCAAGACCATCCGTCCGATCGTGGCCGAGGTCGGCATCCTGCCGCGGGCCCACGGCTCGGCGCTGTTCACCCGCGGGGAGACCCAGGCGCTGGTGGTGGCGACGCTCGGCACCGGCCAGGACGAGCAGATCATCGACGCGCTCGAGGGCGAGTATCGGGAGCACTTCATGCTCCACTACAACGTCCCTCCCTACTCGGTCGGCGAGGCAGGTCGCCTCGGCTCGCCCGGCCGTCGCGAGATCGGCCACGGCAAGCTGGCCTGGCGTGCCGTCCATCCGCTGATGCCGGCCAAGGACAAGTTCCCCTACACCATGCGCGTGGTCTCGGAGATCACCGAGTCCAACGGCTCGTCGTCGATGGCAACGGTCTGCGGCACCTCGCTGGCGCTCATGGACGCGGGCGTGCCGCTGGGCCGTCCAGTGGCCGGCATCGCCATGGGCCTGATCAAGGAAGACTCCGGATTCGCCGTGCTCTCCGACATCCTCGGCGACGAGGATCATCTCGGCGACATGGACTTCAAGGTCGCCGGCACCGAAACCGGGGTGACCGCGCTGCAGATGGACATCAAGATCACGTCCATCACCGAGGAGATCATGAAGATCGCCTTGGAGCAGGCGCGTTCGGGCCGTCTCCACATCCTCGGCGAGATGGCGAAGGGGCTGAACACCGCCCGCGACACCGTCTCCGACAACGCGCCCCGGATCACCACGATCACGGTGCCGAAGGACAAGATCCGCGAGATCATCGGCCCCGGCGGCAAGGTCATCCGCGAGATCTGCGAGGTCACCGGCGCCAAGATCGACATCGAGGACGACGGCACCGTCAAGGTTGCCGCCGTCGACCAGAACGCCGCCAAGGCCGCCCTCGACTGGATCAAGAACATCGTCGCCGAGCCCGAGATCGGCGAGGTCTACACGGGCAAGGTGGTCAAGACCGTCGACTTCGGCGCCTTCGTCAACTTCCTCGGCGCCCGCGACGGCCTCGTCCACATCTCCGAGCTGGCCCCGCAGCGGGTCGGCAAGGTGACGGACGTGGTCAATGTCGGCGACACCGTCAAGGTGAAGTGCCTCGGCATCGACGACCGCGGCAAGGTCAAGCTGTCGATGAAGTCGGTCGACCAGGTGACCGGCGCCGACATCGGCAAGAAGGCCGAGGCCGGCGAGTAGGCATGGGCTCCTGCGTCCCTCATCCAGGATCAGTCGACGGATGAGGGACGCCTCCCTGCCGCTTCCGCTCGGGCTCACCCGCGTCTGCGGCCATCGTGGCGCGAAGATGCGGGCGCCCGAAAACACGCTGGCCGGATTCCGGGCAGCAAAACGACTGGGGGCCGGCTGGGTCGAGCTCGATGCCAAGCTGACCCGCGACGGCATTCCCATCGTCATCCACGACGAGACGCTCGAACGCACCACCGACGGCGCCGGGCGCGTCGACTCGGCGACGCTGACCGAGATCCACTGGCTCGACGCCGGCCGCTGGTTCGCGCCCGAGTATGCGGGCGAGAAGGTGCCGACGCTGGCCGAGGCGCTCCGCGTGATCGCCGCCGAAGGCCTCGGCGTCAATGTCGAGATCAAGCCCTGCCCGGGACGCGAGCGCGAGACCGCGCTCGCCACCATCCGCGTCATCCGCGAGACTTGGCCTGGCGACCGTCCGCCTCCTATCCTCTCCTCCTTCAAGCGCGCCTCGCTCGAGACGGCCGAGGCGATGGCGCCCGAGCTGCCGCGGGGCCTGCTGCTCGAGGAGCATGTGGATGACTGGCGCGAGGCGGCCGAGCGCCTCGCCTGCCAGGCGATCCATCCCAAATGGTCGACCCTGACCTCGGAGTGGGTCGGGCAGATCAAAAAGGCGGGCTATGCCTGCCTCACCTGGACCGTCAACGACCCCGCCCAGGCCAAGCGCCTCGCGGGCTGGGGCGTCGACAGCATCATCACCGACGCACCCGACCTGATCGTTCCCGTCGTCTAAGGGAGGACCCGGTGAGCGCGGATGCGCAGGTGGTGATCGGGCTCCGGCATGCGGCGGGAAACCGGGCCGATCTCGCGCTCGCCTCGTTCGACCGCGCCATCCAGCTCGATCCCGGCCATCTTGTCGCCCGACAGGGTCGTGCGGCGGCGCTCATGCGGCTCGGTTCCTACGACGCGGCCTGTGCCGCCTCGCGCGAAGTCCTTGCCGCCCGTCACTCCTCGCGCTGGTGGCCGGAGCGCACGCCGCGCGAGATCATGCCCGAGGGCGATGTCTTCGCGCTGACCAGCGCTGTCAAGCTTCGCCATGACCGCGAGCAGATCCGTCACCTCGCCGCGGAAGGCCTCTTGCCGAAGGGCGCAGAGCGGCTCGAACGCGCCTATGGCGACGTGCTGGCCGAGATCGAGGGCGCCGGCAACCGCGTGGTCCGGCTGACCGACGCGCAGCGAAAGCACATCGGCGCCGGCTACAACCGCGTCGTCCATCTCGACCCCGGCCGCCGCGTCGCGCCGCTCGCCGTCGCCGAGGGCTGGAATCGAAGCAAGGCCGCCGCAAGCTACGCGGCAAGCCGCATCGCGGTCGTCGACGGCTTCCTGATGCCCGACGCGCTGGCGGCTCTCCGCCGCTTCTGCCTCGACTCCACGATCTGGTTCGACGCCTCGCACGCCCAAGGCGGCCGCGGCTATATCGGCGCCGACGGCATGGACGGGCTCGCCTGTCCGCTCCTGTTCCAGATCGCCGAGGATCTCAGGCGCGCGCTCCCGCAGGTGATCGGCACGCTGCCGCTGATCAAGCTCTGGGCCTTCAAGTACGATCACGGGCTCCAGGGCATCAACGCCCATGCCGACGCCGCCCGGGTGAACGTCAACTTCTGGATCACGCCGGACGAGGCCTGCCTCGATGCGTCCGCCGGCGGGATGGTCGTCCATGACGCGCATGTCCCGGCGGAGTGGGGCTTCGAGTCCTACAACGCCGACCCGGGCGGGCTGCACCGGCATATCCAGTCGGTCGGCGGCAAGGCGACCAACGTGCCCTACCGACAGAACCGCGCCGTCATCTTCGATTCCGACCTCATCCATGCGACGGCGCCGATCCGGTTCCGTTCGGGCTATGCCAACCGGCGGATCAACGTGACGCTGCTCTACGGCCACCGAAGCTAGGATGCGGGCCTTGCCATTAACTGCATATGCAGCTATACTGACGTCATGCCCGCCAAGGTACCTGCCGACCCCGGCCTCTCCGTCTGCACCTGCCTTCGCCTGCGGAAGGCGGCGCGACGGGTTTCGCTGATCTACGACCAGCATCTGGAGCCGCTGGGCCTCACGATCACCCAGTACGGCCTGCTGGCGCAGCTCAGCGCCTTCGACGGCATCGGCATCGGCGAGCTCGCGGAAAAGCTGATCATGGACCCGACGACGCTGACCCGGAACCTGCGCCCGCTCGAGCGCGACGGGCTGGTCGTCTTCGCCGCCGATCCTCGCGACCGCCGCGCCCGGCGGCTTCATCTTACGGCCCGCGGCCGCGATACCTTCGATGCGGCAAGGCCGGCCTGGCGCCGGGCGCAGCGGCAGATCGAGGAGACCTTCGGTCCGGCGAACACTTCGGCGCTGAACGCCACGCTCGACCGCATGCTCGACCGGCTTCAGGCATGACCCGCTCAAGCAACGTCGCCCTTTCGGATTCCTCTCCCGCCATAGGCGGGGAAAGGCAGGGTGAGGGCCGAGCGAAGCGAGGTTGGCCTTCAATCTCCTCCGGCCCCTCACTACGCTTGACCCCCACCCCATCCCTCCCCCGCACGTTGCGCGGGAGAGGAGGCTCGCGGCAGCCGGTTGCCTGCATATACAGACAAAGGCGTCGGCGATGACGACGGCCGTGGTCAATCCGCTGGTGGCGGCGCCGATCCTGCCGACGCTGGTGCGCTTGAGCCTGCCCAACATGGTGGCGATGCTGGCGACCGCGCTGGTGGCGATCGCCGAGACCACCTATGTCGGCCGTCTCGGAACGCCGGCGCTGGCCGGCATGGCGCTGGTGTTCCCGATGGTGATGCTCCAGCAGATGATGTCGGCGGGCGCCATGGGCGGCGGCATCTCGTCGGCGGTCAGCCGGGCGCTCGGCGCCGGCGACGAGGCGCGCGCGGGGTCGCTGGCGTTGCATGCGGCGGTGATCGGCACCGTCGCCGGACTCGTCTTCACCGTCTTCTTCCTGCTGCTGGGCACGGAGATCTACCGCCTGCTCGGCGGCCAGGGCGAGGCGCTGTCCCAGGCGCTCGCCTTCTCGAACGTGGTGTTCCTAGGCGCGCCTGCGATCTGGCTCACCAACACCTTCGCCTCGGTGATCAGAGGCGGCGGCAACATGAAGGTCCCCTCGGCGACGCTGCTTTCGGTCGCCGTCCTGCAGATGATCCTCGGCGGCTGCCTCGGCCTCGGGCTCGGCCCGTTTCCGCGCTGGGGCATGGCCGGGGTCGCGCTCGGCCAGGTGCTGGCCTATGGCGTCGGCATGCTGTTCTTCCTCTGGCTCCTGGTCTCGGGGCGGACCCGGGTGAGGCTGTCCTTCCGCGGCGTTCCGCTCCGCTCGGCCATGTTCGCCGACATCCTGAGAGTGGGGGCGCTCGCCTGCGTCTCGCCGCTGCAGACGGTCCTCACCATCCTGATCCTGACCCGTCTCGTCGCCTTCTTCGGCACCGAGGCGCTGGCCGGCTATGGCATCGGCGCCCGGCTCGAGTTCCTGCTGATCCCTATCACCTTCGCCATCGGCGTCGCCTGCGTGCCGATGGTCGGCATGGCGATCGGCGCCGGCCGGGTCCACCGCGCCCGGCGCGTCGCCTGGACCGGCGGCATCCTCTCCGGGCTCCTCATCGGCGCGGCCGGCCTCTTCGTCGCGGCATTCCCCGACCTGTGGGCCGCGTTCTTCACCGAGGACCCGGCGGTTCGGGCGTCCGCCCGTTCCTACCTCGTCTGGTCGGGGCCTGGCTACGGCTTCTTCGGCCTCGGCCTCTGCCTCTATTTCGCCGCCCAGGGCGCGGGCAAGATGCTGGGGCCGGTGCTGGCCGGGACGGTGCGCCTCGTGGTGATCGCGATCGGCGGCTGGTGGCTTGCCGCAACCGATGCGCCGCAATGGACCATGTTCGCGCTGGTCGGAGGCGCGATGGTGATCTACGGCGTCGCCATGGCGCTCGCGGTCTACTGGACCTCCTGGACGCCGCGCCCGCGCGCCTGAGTATCACCAGGCGTTGCCGCCACCGCCGAATTGGCCGAATGTACCGGCGATGAAGCCGTCTTCCACGATCGGCGCGGGACCTGCGGCCGCGAGCCTCTTGCGGCTGATCGCGCTCGTCTGCCTGCTCGGCGGGTTCGGTGGCGGCGCGGGCGCCGCCGAACTGCGCGGATCGACGCTGTCGGTGGGAGGCAAGCACGTGCCGCTGCCACGAACCAGCGAGGCGACGTGGAGGTTGTTGTCCGAACAGCGGCTGGAGCTGCGGTCTTCCGCCTCTGCGCTCGACAGCGTGGTCGTCGGCGCCGCGGATGACAGGACGTTCCGGTACCTGGTCGTCGCGCGCACCAATCAGGTACCGAACGCGGGCGGGTTCGGCCTCGCCGGCGACTGCCGCCGCGCGGATCTGCACAGTGCGAAGATCGTGAGCCGGGATGGCTCGACCGTGGCCGTCTGCACCTTCGTCGGCCACGTCCTGACCGCAGCGCCGACGGATGGCGATCCGGCTTGGGCTGCGGCCCTCGGGGCTGCCGAATTGTCCGGACGGACTCTGCCGCAGGCCTGGCTGGTGGTGGGTGTCCGGATCGCCGATGCGGACGATCTCCTGGACGTTCGCTACTACTTCAACCCGGACAGCCTCGGCTCTGCCGTCTCGGTGTCGGCCGGCGACGTCCTCTCGCCGTCCGACGGGATCGACGCCGCCAAGGCAAAGCTGGTGAAGATCCTGCGCGCGGCCGAGCCGTCGCACGACCCGAAGTGGCTCGCCAGCGCCTGGAGCGTGGTGGGCGTCGTCGGCAAGCCCGGGCGTGCGGCCGTCATCGCCGATCTGAAGGCATGGGCCGAGGGCGTCCATCCCATCGTCTATACGGGCTTCAAGGGCAGGCCGATCGAAGACCTGGCGCTGCCCGCCGCCTGGGCCCATGGACCGCCGATCGCGACGGCCGACGGCATCGCCGATCTGCCGGGCGAGGTCGCGTTGTGGAAGACGGTGTCCTGGCGGACGCTCGGGTCGAGCCTGGATGCGATCGTCAGCTATGCCCTCACCGGCGGCCTCGGCACGGCGGGCGGAATCACCGTTGCCGGCGGCTTCGTCAACGCCATGGTCTATTTCATGCACGAGAAGGCCTGGGAGACCTTCGGCTGGAAGCGCAGCCCGGGCGACCTGATCACCCCGCTGCCGCCCGCCGGGATCGAACGCTAGAGCCTGCGTCTCGCCACCCCCAGGCCGGTCACCGCGAGGCCGGCGGCGAGCCCCCAGAAGGCCGAGCCGATGCCGAGGAAGCCGGCGCCCGATGCGGTCACGGCCAGGGTCAGCGCCGCAGCGATCCGCTCCTCGGGCGCCGCCATCGCGGTGCCCAGCGCGCCGGCCAGCGGCGCGATCAGCGCGCAGCCGGCGACGGTGACGATCAGCGCCGGTGGCATCGCCTGGAAGAACGATGTCAGCGAGGTGCCGAAGGCGGCCAGAAGTGCGAAGCAGATGCCGTAGGCGACGCCGGCGAGCCAGCGCTTGCTGGCATCCGGGTGCGCGTCGGGTCCGGTGCAGATGGACGCGGTGATGGCTGCGGCGTTGGTCGCATGCGCCCCGAACGGCGCGGTCAGGATCGAGACCAGGCCGGTCGCGGCCAGGATCGAGCGCGACGGAACGGCGTATCCCGCGGCGCGCAGGACGGCGAAGCCCGGCAGGTTCTGGGACGCCATCGTCACCAGGAAGAGCGGCAGGCCGAGCCCGATCAGGGCGGCGACCTCGAAGCTCGGCATCGTCAACACCAGCGTCGAGAGCGCCGGCCCGCCCGGCCAGGGCGGGGCGAGGCCGAGCCCATAGGCGAGCGCGATGCCGGCGGCGAGCACGCTCAGCACCGCGCCGGCGGCGGTGAACAGGCGAACGACCAGGAAGAGCGCGAGCAGCGGCAGCACCAGCGCCGGCAGCGTCTCGGCCGAGTCGAAGACGGCGGCGACGAAGCGGAGCAGGATGCCGGCCAGCATCGCGCCGGCGAGCGATCCCGGGATGCGCTCGATCAACGTCCCCAGCGGGCGGACGGCGGCGGTCAGCAGCACCAGGATGCCGGCGAAGAGGAAGGCGCCGATCGCCGCCGAGAATCCGACCTGGCCCGGCATCGAGGCGATCAGCGCCGCGCCCGGCGTCGACCAGGCGGTCACGACCG
This sequence comes from Rhizobium sp. Q54, assembly GCA_945871425.1. GTDB lineage: Bacteria > Pseudomonadota > Alphaproteobacteria > SHVZ01 > SHVZ01 > SHVZ01. Next base: position 33,022 of record CAMBVS010000012.1, read on the forward strand.
GGATGCGATGGCGGAGGCTCAAGCCGAAGCTGGCGAGCGCGGTCGCAAGGCAGAGCGATGAGACCCAGGACGAGGTCTCGGCCGCGTCCGCCCCGACCGCCTGGGCAGCGGCGACCAGGATCGCCAGCGTGCCGCCGAGGCCGACCAGGGCCGCAACCGCAGCGGAGACGACGACCGACCAGCGCATGCGGACTCCGAGGACTGCGGGGCCCGCACCATAGCCGAACTTCGTCGGAAAGCGTCGCGCCCCGGAGCTGCCTCGGGCATTATCGCGGCACCTTCCGATTCCCGCCCTGCGGACCCTCTCCATGCATCTCGGCCTCTCCTGGCAATTGTCGAGCTACACCGGCTGGGGTCAGTTCGGCATCCAGGCGGTGACGCGGATGGTCGGCTCGGGGAAAGCCTTCCCGGTGCTGCTGTCGGATGCCAATGCCGAGAGCGAGCTGATCGTCGATCCGCTGCAGCGGGCGCTGCTGCTCTCCGTGCTCGACGCCTCCGCGCCGTTCCGCCGGCAGCTGGCGCCCGGCGCCCGGCTCGACTTCGACGTGCTGGTGGCGCTCGGCGACGACCTCCGCCTGGCCGCGCCCTATGTCGGACGCGGCCGGCGCGAGATCGGCGTCGTCTTCCTCGAAAGCGCGAGGCTCAGCCGCGAGGGGCGCGAGCGGGGGGAGGGCTATGCGCGGCTGGTGGCCGGATCGTCCTGGGCGGCGGATGTGCTGCGCGGCCACGGCCTCGATCGCGTCTCGACCGTGCTTCAGGGCGTCGATCCGCGCCTCTATCATCCGGCGCCGCGGCTCGGCCTGTTTCACGGGCGCTTCGTCGTCTTCTCCGGCGGCAAGCTCGAATACCGCAAGGGCCAGGACATCGTTCTCGCCGCCTTCCGCCGCTTCCACCAGCGCCATCCCGATGCCCTGCTGATCGCCTCATGGCAGAATCTGTGGCCGCAGTCGGCGGCCGGCATCGTCGCCGGCGGCCATGTCACGGCGCCGCCCGGGCTCGACGCCCAGGGACAGCTCGACATCGGCGGCTGGCTCGCCGGCAACGGCCTGCCGGCCGGCTCCTTTCTCGACATCGGCCTCGTGCCCAACGCGCTGATGGCGCCGGCTTTGAACGAGGTCGACGTCGCGGTCTTCGCCAATCGCTGCGAGGGCGGCACCAACCTGGTGGCGATGGAGGCGATGGCGAAGGGCGTGCCGACCATCCTCTCGGCCAACACCGGCCATCTCGACCTGATCCGCGGCGACAGCTGCTTCGCCCTCACGCGCCAGCGCCCCGTGGCCGGGCTGCCGGGCATCGCCACCGACGACTGGGGCGAGAGCGACGTCGACGAGGTGGTCGAGATGCTGGAGCGCGTCTACACCGACCGCGCGGAGGCCGCCCGTCGCGGCCGAGCCGGCGCCGCCCTGCTGGCCGCGCTATCCTGGCCTACCCAGATCGACCGCCTGCTGGCGGAAGCTGAACGAGCCTGATCCTTCCCGGAGTCCTCTCATGCGCATCACTGCCGTCGACACCGTCCAGGTAGAGGCCTGGCCGCATCTGATTTGGGTCCGCGTCCATACCGACGAGGGCCTGATCGGCCTCGGCGAGACCAGCTATCACACCGAGGCGGTGGCCGGTTACATCCACCAGGTCGCCGCCCCCTATCTCGTCGGCAAGGACCCGACGCGGATCGACCTGCACCACCGCGCGCTGACCAAGAGCCTGATGGCGCTGGTGGCCTATCGCGGATCCGCCGCGGAGATCCGTGCCATCGCCTCGCTGGACATCGCGCTCTGGGACATCCTCGGCCAGAAGGCCGGCATGCCGATCTACGCGCTGCTGGGCGGCCTCTCGCGCGACTCCATCGCCGTCTACAACACCTGCAACGCCTATCGCCCGGGCTGGAAGCGAAAGGCCGGCGATCCCGGCGAGGGCTACTGGCGCCTCTTGCCGGCGGGCAAGCCGGAGGGTCCCTACGAGGACCTGGAAGGCTTCATCAACCGCGCCGACGATCTCGCCGAGAGCCTGCTCGCCGAAGGCATCAAGGCGATGAAGATCTATCCGTTCAACGCCGCCGCCGAGGCCTCGGGCGGATTGCACCTGTCGTCGGCGGATCTGAAGACGGCGCTGGAGCCGTTCCGGAAGGTGCGCGCCAGGCTCGGCGACCGGATCGACATCATGGTCGACTTCCACTCGCTGTGGAACCTGACCCAGGCCAAGCGCATCGCCCAGGCGCTGGAGGAGTACGAGCCCTACTGGCTCGAAGATCCGGTGAAGATGGACAATGTCGACGTGCTGCTCGACTACGCGGCGTCGACGCGCCTCACCGTCTGCGGCAGCGAGACGCTGGGCACGCGCGCCGACTTCCGCGACGTGATCGACCGCCGCGCCGTCGGCATCGTGATGTTCGACACCTCCTGGGTCGGCGGCATCTCGGAAGCGCGCAAGGTTGCGGTGATGGCCGAGAACCAGCATTTGCCGGTGGCGCCGCACGATGCGACCGGGCCGGTGACGCTGATCTCCGGCAACCATGTGGTGATGAACGCGCCGAACGGCCTGATCCAGGAGCTGGTGCGCTCCTACTACGCCACCTGGTATCGCGACATCGTCACCGAAATGCCGAGGCTCGAGAACGGCCTCATGTACCCGCTCACCGGCCCCGGCCTCGGCACCAAGCTGCAGCCGGATCTGCTGAAGCGGAAGGATGCGAAGGTGAGGACGACGAAGGGGTGAGTCCTCTTTCGTGCTCCCTCTCCCGCTACATGGGAGAGGGTTCCGAGGTGAGCGCGCCCTACGCCTTCAACGCCGCTTCCAGGTGCCGGCGGTAGTGCGCGAGGCCGGGCGTCTTCGCGTCCGGCACCTTGGCGAGATCGTCCCATTTGCGGAGGCGAAGCGCATCTTCGGCGCCGGGGAGGGCGAGGAACAGGCGGGCCTCCCCGGTCGAGAAGGCGCCGCCCTGCAGCTTCAGCGACAGGACCGAGGCCTCCGACAGCGTCTCGAAGTATCCCCGTTCGGTGGTGACCAGGCAGCGCTTGGCGGCGACGTGGCGGCGGATCGGCTCGATCACCTCAGGCACGAACCAGCGCGAGAGGTAACCTGCGGCGATGTCCTCGTGCTGGCGGTCGATGCCGGCTTCGGCCGCGCCGTCGGCGTGCCTGTCGACCAGGTGGCCGGCGTCGTGAAGCAGAGCCGCGGCGACCAGCGCCTCGCCCGCCCCTTCTGCCTCCGCCAGCGCCGCCGATTGCAGCGCGTGCTCCAGCTGGCTCACCGGCTCGCCGCCATACTGGCTGCGGCCCTTGTCCGCATAGAGGGCGATCAGATCGTCGACGATGGACATCGGTGCCGAGTCTACTCCTGTGCCATGAACTTCTTGTAGTCGTCGATGACGTCGGCGACCGAGGCCTCGGTCAGCCTCTTGCCGTGCTCGGGCGAGGCCAGCGACGGGTCGGAGCCGATGCGGCCGTCGGGGAAGGTGCGGCGATAGTCCTCGGCGTCGTAGAAGCCGCGCTTGGCCTTGCCGGTCCACTGCATCTCCGCCTTCTTGATGAACTCCGGATAGGCGTATTGGGTGACTGAGACTTCGGAAGCGGTCGCGTGGCTGCCGTCCTTCTCGCCGAACAGGTCGCTCGCCAGCTTCTTGGTGCGCTCGCCCTCCCACCAGCCGCGCAAGAGACAGCGGATCGGCGGCGCGTTCGATCCGCGCTGGTAGCTGGACTCGGCGTAGATCTCGGAGAAGGCGGCCGTCGTGGTGGCGATGTTGCCGCCATGGCCGTTCAGGAAATAGAAGCGCTCGAAGCCGTGGCGGCGGAGCGAGCCGATATAGTCCTGGATCACCATCATCAGCGTCGATGGACGCAGCGCGATCGAGCCGGCGAAGGCCAGATGATGCTGCGCCATGCCGACCGAGATGGTGGGGCCGACCAGGATGTCCATCTCCTCGCCGACCTTCTTGCCGATGAACTCCGGGCAGATGGCGTCGGTGCCGATCAGCCCGTTCGGCCCGTGCTGCTCGGTCGAGCCGATCGGGATCAGGATGCCCGTGGACTTCTTCAGGTAGGACTCGACCTCGAACCAGGTGCAGAGATGCAGCAGCATGGGAGCCTCGCGGTGGGAAAGTGGCCCGGAGCTTACGGGGGTGGAGGAGGGGGGAGCAAGAAAGTCGGCGCGGCCCGCTCACCGGCGGGCCGTGCAGATGTCCCGGACATGGCCGCGGAGCCATCGATGCGCCGGATCGGCGTCCAGCCGCGGGTGCCAGAGCAGCGAGACCGTGACCTCCGGCACCGGGACCGGAAGAGGGAAGCTGTGCATGCCCGCGCGCAGGTTGCCGGTGTGCCGCTCAGGCACGTTGGCGATCAGGTCGGACGCCCGGGCGAGCGCCAGTGCGGTCGCGAAGCCGCTGACGGTCGCGGCGATCTGCCGTTCCAGCCCGAACGGCTCCAGGGCGTCGTCTATCCGCCCCTTGTCGAGGCCCTGCCGCGAGACGGAGATGTGCCGGCCGGCGGCATAGCGGGCTGGCGTGATCTTGCCCCGGCAGAGCGGGTGCCCCTTCCGCACGACGCCGATGAAGCGGTCCCGGAACAGGGCCTGCGCCCGCATCTCCGGGCCGATCTCCTTGCCGACGATGCCGGTCTCGAGGTCGACCGTTCCGTCGCGAAGCGGCCCGCTCTCCCTGTCGGTCTTCTGCAGGAAGCGCAGCCGCACGCCGGGAGCCTCCTTGCCGACGCGGACGATCAGCTTAGGCCCGAAATTCTCGACGAAACCGTCCCGGGTCCGGAACGTGAACGTCCGGACCAGGCGCGCGAGGTCGAGCCTCTCGGCGGGACGCAGAACGGCCTTTGACTCGTCGACGAGCCGCCCGACCGGCTCGCGGAGTTCAAGGGCCCGGGGCGTCGGAACCAGGCCGCGCCCGGCCCTGACCAGCAGCGGATCGCCGGTCGCCTGGCGCAACCGCGCCAGCGCCCGGCTCATCGCCGAGGGGCTGAGCCGGAGCCGCTGGGCGGCACGCGCGACACTGCCTTCGGCCAGCAGCACGTCGAGGGTGACGAGCAGGTTGAGATCGAGCGCCGGCATGGTTTGAGCATAACTGAGATGGCGTTTAACGCACGAATAGAATGCAAATGATGCGTCTTCCGCCCTATGAGAGGATCAGCCACGTTTCCGGCAGGCCCGTTCTTCGCGGGCCGCAGAAGGAAACGGAGATCATGTTGAAGCCAGTCACTGCGGGAGGCCCCGAGGCGGTCGCCGGAAATTCGGATCGCGCGCCTTCGGTCCGCCGGGTCCTCGCCGCCCTCTCGCTCCCTGTGCTGCTGTCCTCGCTCGGCATCAGCATCGCCAATGTCGGCCTGCCGACCCTGGCGGAGGCGTTCGACGCCTCTTTCCAGGAGGTCCAGTGGATCGTCATCGCCTATCTTCTCGCCGTCACCACCCTGATCGTCGGCGTCGGACGGCTCGGCGACATGGTCGGACGCCGGCGCCTGCTGCTGGCAGGCATCGCCCTGTTCACGCTGGCCTCGGCGTTGAGCGGCCTCGCGCCGACGCTCGGGCTGCTGATTGCCACCCGGGCGGCGCAGGGCCTCGGCGCGGCCGTGATGATGGCCCTCGCTATGGCGCTCGTCGGCGAGACGGTTCCGAAGGCCAAGACCGGCAGCGCCATGGGGCTGCTCGGCACCATGTCCGCGATCGGCACCGCGCTCGGCCCGTCGCTCGGCGGCCTCCTGATCGCGGGGATCGGCTGGCAGGCGATCTTCCTGGTCAAGGTGCCGCTCGGCCTCCTGACCCTGTATCTCGCGCATCGCCACCTGCCGCTCGATCGCCAGGGACCGAAGACCGATAGGTCTGGCTTCGATAGTCTCGGCATGCTCCTGCTCGCCTTGACGCTCGCGGCCTATGCGCTGGCGATGACACTCGGGCGCGGCGGCTTCGGGGCGCTCAACGGGGTGCTTCTGGCGGCCGCCGCCATCGGTGCCGCTCTCTTCGTGCGAACCGAGGCGAGGGCGGCAACACCCCTGGTCCGACTGGCGATGCTGCGCGACCCGGTGCTGACGGCGGGCCTCGCCACGACCGCGCTCGTCTCGACGGTAATGATGACGACGCTGGTGGTTGGGCCGTTCTTCCTCTCTCATGCGCTCGGGCTGGACGCCATGCTCGTCGGACTGGTCCTGTCGGTCGGCCCGCTGGTTGCGGCGCTCTCCGGCGTGCCGGCCGGTCGCCTCGTGGATCGCTTCGGCACGCAGCGCATGACCGTCGTGGGGCTCACCGGGATCGCGGCCGGTTCCTTCATGCTGTCCGTGTCGCCGGCGACGCTCGGGACAACCGGATATGTCGGTCCTCTCGTTGTCGTCACCGCGGGCTACGCGCTGTTCCAGGCGGCCAACAACACCGCCGTCATGGCGGATGTCGGGCCGGACCGGCGGGGCGTCGTCTCCGGCCTGCTCAACCTGTCGCGCAATCTCGGGCTGATCACCGGCGCATCAGCCATGGGCGCGGTGTTCGCATTCGTCTCGGCGACGACCGATACCGCGACCGGGATGCGGATCGCCTTCGCCGTCGCGGCGGCCTTGATCGTCGGCGCGCTCGCCATCGCGGTCGGCAGCCGGGGCCGCCGGGCGACCGCAATCCGAGCCGGGGGTTGAGTCTGAAGAGAGGCGTGCTAGCGTTCGCCCCATGACCCAATCCCAGAACCGCCGCATCCTGCTCGCCTCGCGTCCCGTGGGCTGGCCGGAGCCCGCAAACTTCCGTCACGTGACCGAGGCGATCCCGGAGCCGGGACCGAAGGAGGTGCTGGTCCGCGCCCTCTGGCTCTCGGTCGATCCCTACATGCGCGGGCGCATGAGCGCCGCCAAGTCCTACGCCAAGCCGGTCGAGATCGGCGAGGTGATGACCGGCGGCATGGTCGGCCAGGTGGCGAAGTCGAACCACCCGGGCTTCAAGCCGGGCGACATCGTCGAGGGCTCGATGGGGTGGCAGGACTACGCCGCCGTCGATGGCGCGATCCTGCGCAAGATCGACCCCAAGCTGGCGCCGATCCAGACCGCGCTCGGTGTGCTGGGCATGCCGGGGATGACCGCCTATTTCGCACTGCTCGAGGTCTGCCAGCCCAAGGCCGGCGACACCGTCGTGGTCTCGGGCGCGGCCGGCGCGGTCGGCCAGATCGTCGGCCAGATCGCCAGGATCAACGGCTGCCGGGTCGTCGGCATCGCCGGCGGCGACGACAAGCTGGCCTACATCCAGCGCGAGCTCGGGTTCGATGCGATCATCAACTACAAGACCACGAACGATATGACGGCGGCGGTACGAGCAGCCTGTCCCAACGGCGTCGACGTCTATTTCGACAATGTCGGCGGGCCGGTCACCGACGCCGTCTTCAACAACCTGGCCTTCAAGTCCCGCATCGTCATCTGCGGCCAGATCAGCCAGTACAATCTCGACAAGCCCGACCTCGGGCCGCGGAACCTCCGCTACATGCTGGTCAACCGCGCCCGCATGGAGGGTTTCCTGGTGTTCGACTGGCGCGACCGCTATCCCGAGGCGATCAAGCGCATCGCCGGCTGGCTGAAGGACGGCCGGATCAAGTATTCCGAGCACGTGACCGAGGGCCTGGAGAAGACGCCGGACGCCTTCATCGCCATGCTCAAGGGCGCCAATCTCGGCAAGGCGCTGATGAAGGTCGCCGATCCGGCATGACGGCGTGTCGATGATCGCTCCCAAGAGCGATCGTGCGTTCCTCTCGGGCCTGAAGCGCATCGCCGCTTCAGACCCGGACGTCGGACGTGCGTTCGCGACGCATGGACGCCCGCCGTTCCGCCGGATCGAGCCCGGCTACGCCGCGCTGCTGCGCATCCTGGTCGGCCAGCAGGTCTCGACCCAGTCGGCGGCGGCGATATGGAGGCGGGCCACCGACCGTCTCGGGCCTTCGCCGACAGCGGAAGCGCTGCTCGGTGCCAGCGACGAGGAGCTGCGCGGATTCGGTTTCTCCGGCTCCAAGATCGTCTACAGCCGCGCCCTGGCACGCGAGATCGCCGAGGGACGCCTCGACCTCGACCACGTTCATCGCAGCCCCGACGACGAGGCGATGGCGATGCTGACCCGGATGAAGGGGATCGGTCCGTGGACGGCGCAGGTCTACCTCCTGTTCGCGCTCGGCCGGCCCGATGTCTTTCCGGCTGCCGACCTGGCGCTGCTGATCGCCTATCAGCGGATCAAGGGAGCCGAGATCCGCCCCGATCCGAAGCGGATGGCCGATCTGGCCGAGGCCTGGCGTCCCTGGCGCGGCGCGGTGGCGCACCTCCTGTGGCATGTCTATAAGCAGCCGCTGTGACTCCCTTACCTGCGACGACCTGGGCGCGCGCCGGCGCCATCTTCAGGCTTGCCGTGCCGGTCATGCTGACCCGGCTCGGGATCCTGATGTTCGCCACCATCGACACGCTGATGCTGGGGCGGCTCTCGGCCGAGGAGCTGGCCTACTTCGCCATCAGCGTGCCGCCGCAGGTGACGGTGATTACCGTCAGCTACGGCCTCTTCTCCGGCACGCTGGTGCTGATCGCCCAGGCGCGCGGCGCCGGGCGGCTCGAGGAGATCGGCCACGTCTTCAAGATCGCCTCGGCGATGGCGGTGGGCTTGAGCATCGTCGTCGCCTATCTCCTGATGCCGGGCGAAGGGGTCCTCCTCCTGCTCGGCCAGTCGCCGGAGATCGCAGCAGGTGGCGGCCGGGCGGTCGAGACCTTCGTCATCGGCCTGCCGGCGGTCCTGCTCGCCGCGGTCGCCTCGACCTTGCTGGAAGCGATGGGCCGTCCGCGCGTCGTGCTGGCGACGGTCATCGGCGGTCTCATTCTTAAAGTCGGCCTCAACTGGTGGCTGCTCGAAGCCGGCGGTGCGGCCGCCGCCAACCTCACGACCTCGATCGCGCGCTGGGGCATGTACCTGGCGCTGCTCGCCTACATCCTGCTGACGCCGGCGTTCTCTCCCCTCGGTCTCTACACCCGCGTCGTCGGCAAGAAGCGGCTCACCCTGGTTCTTCTCAAGCTCGGCCTGCCGTCGGGCCTCTCGCAGGGGCTGGAGTCCTCGGCCTTCGGCGCGATGACGGTCTTCGCCGGCTGGCTCGGCTCGCATGCGCTCGGCAGCTACCAGATCGCGCTCAATCTGGTGGCGATGGCGTTTATGATGGCGTTGGGGCTCGCGACCGCGACCTCGGTCCATGTCGGCATGGCCTATGGCGCTGGCAACCGTGCCGCGGCCGAGTCGGCGGGCTGGCTCGGCACCGCCATGGTCATCCTCTACACGGCCGCCATCGGCGTCTTCTTCTGGGTCTTCCACCAGGACATCGCCGGCCTCTACGCCAGCGATCCGGCCCTGGTCGAGGCGGCGGGCGTCGCGATCGTGATCGCCGCCTTCATCCTGATTCCGGATGGAATCCAGGGCGTGCTGATGGGCGCGCTCCGCGGCTTCGGCGACGTCAACTGGCCGTCGGCGATGCATCTCGTCAGCTTCTGGGTGGTGACGGTGCCGATCGCGCACTACTGGGCCTTCTCTCGCGGCTGGGGCACCGACGGGCTTCTCTGGGGTCTGGTCGCCGGGCTCGCCTGCGCGTCCGTCCTGCTGGGCGTGCGTTTCGCCCAGGTCTCCCGCCGGCCGGTCGGCTGACGTAAAGTCCGGCGCGATGACCCCAACCCAGATCCTTCCGAGCGACTCGACGTCGGACGGCCGGCTGCTCAAGGCGGCGCTCGACAGCGTCGCCCAGGGCTTCGCCGTGTTCGATGCGGCGCGGACGCTGCAGGTGTGGAACGGCCGATTCTTCGAGCTGCTGGACCTGCCCGAGGATCTGCGCCGGCGCGGGATCGCGCTGGCCGATCTCTTCCGTCCGCTGGTCGAGCGCGGCGACTTCGGTCCGGGCGAACCGGAGGAGACCCTCGCGCGCGAGGTCGAGCGGCTGTTCCAGCCGCCGGAGCCGGCGCATTTCCACTTGGTGCCGGGCGGGCGCGTGGTCGAACGCCTGCTGGCGCCGATGGCGGTCGGCGGCTTCGTCGTGACGCTGAGCGATGCGACCGAGCGCCGCCAGTCCGAGCTCAGGCTGATGGAGAGCGAGGAGCGCTATGCGCTGGCCTCGGCCGGTGCCAATGACGGGCTCTGGGACTGGAATCTCTCGACCAACCGGCTCTACTTCTCCTCGCGCTGGAAGCGGATGCTGGCGGTGCCGGAGGACGAGATCGGCGACGAGCCGTCCGAATGGCTCGACCGCGTCCATGCCGACGACATCGAACGGCTGTCGGCGCTGCTCGAAAGCCACCTGACGGGCACGACCCCGCATTTCGAATGCGAGCACAGGATCCGCCGCGGCGTCGACGACTATGTCTGGGTCCTGGCGCGGGGCCTCGCCGTCCGCGACGGCCTCGGGCGCGCCACCCGCTTCGCCGGCTCGCTCACCGACGTCACCGACCGCAAGTACCAGGAGGCGCAGGCGGTCCACGACGCGCTGCACGACCCGCTGACCCAGCTTTCGAACCGCGCGCTGTTCCTCGACCGCGTCGCCCAGTCGCTGGCGCGCGCCAGGCGGTCGGGTATGGGACGCTTCGCCGTCCTCTGCCTCGACCTCGACCGCTTCAAGCTGGTCAACGATTCACTCGGCCATCGCCAGGGCGACGAGCTCCTGGCCGCGGTCGGCCGGCGCCTGGTCGAAATCGTGGGCTCGGGCGAGACGGTGGCCCGGCTCGGCGGCGACGAGTTCGCCATCCTGGTCGACGAGGTGGCAGGGCCGGTCGAGGCGCGGGCCCTGGCGGAACGCCTGCTGGCCGATCTCGGCAAGCCCATTGCCGTCGACGGCCGCAGCCTCGTCGTCACCGGCTCGGTCGGGCTCGCGCTCTTCGACCAGGTCTACGAGCGGCCCGAGGACATGATGCGGGACGCCGAGCTCGCCATGTACCGGGCGAAGGCGCTGGGCAAGGCCAGGGCCGAGCTGTTCCATCCGAGCCTGCACAGCCATGCCGTTCATCTGCTCACCCTCGAGAACGATCTCCGCCACGCCATCGGCCGGAACGAGCTGCAGCTGTTCTTCCAGCCGATCATCTTCCTGAAGACCGGTCGCATCGCCGGTTTCGAGGCGCTGGTGCGCTGGCGCCATCCGAGGCGCGGCCTGCTGGGGCCCGTCGAGTTCATCACGCTCGCCGAGGAGACCGGCATGATCGGGCAGATCGGTGCCTGGGTGCTGGAGGAGGCGTGCCGGCGCTTGCGCGACTGGCAGAAGCGCTACCCTTCAGATCCCCAGCTGACCGTCAGCGTCAACCTCTCGATCCGCCAGTTCAACCAGATCGACCTGGTGACTGAGATCGTCGAGACGCTGGCACGCTCGGGCTGGCGGGGCGGCCGGCTGAAGCTCGAGCTGACCGAGACCGCCCTGATGCAGAACGCCACCCGCGCCGCCCACATCCTGCGTCAGCTCAAGGCCGCGGACATCGACGTCTCGCTCGACGACTTCGGCACCGGCTACTCGTCCTTGAGCTATCTCCACGCGCTGCCCTTCGACACGCTCAAGATCGACAAGTCCTTCGTCGCCGGCATGGCCGAGCGGTCCAAGCTGGAGATCGTCCGCGCCATCCTGCTGCTCGCGCATAATCTGAAGATGGACGTGGTCGCAGAGGGCGTGGAGACCATCGAGCAGCTGGCGCAGCTGCGCGCGCTCGACTGCGAATACGCCCAAGGCTATCTCTTCGCCCCGCCGCTCGATGCCGAGGCCGCCGAGAAGCTCCTCTCCGAAAACCGGAAGTGGTGAGGCCGGTCCGGCCGCTGCCTTAGCGCAGCACGCCGTGGAAGCGGCCGAGGAAGCTGCGGAGCCGCTCGGACTTCGGGTTCTTCAGGATCTCCGACGGGGGGCCCTGCTCGGCGATGCGCCCGCCGTCCATGAAGACGACGCGGGTCGCGATCGAGCTGACGAACAGCATCTCGTGGCTGACCACCAGCATGGTCATGCCGCTCTTCGCCAGGTCCTGCATCACCGTCAGCACCTCGCCTACCAGCTCGGGATCCAGCGCCGAGGTCACCTCGTCGAACAGCACCAGCCTCGGATCCATCGAGACCGCGCGCGCGATGGCGACCCGCTGCTGCTGGCCGCCGGAGAGCTGGTAGGGGTAGTGGTCCTTGCGGTCGGAGAGTCCGACGCGCTCGAGCCAGCGGTCGGCGATGGCGCCGGCCTCGGCCTTGCTCTTCCCCCTCACCTTGGTCAGGCCGAGCATGATGTTGGCGCGCGCGGTCAGATGCGGGAACAGATTGAAGCTCTGGAACACCATGCCGATGTCGGCGCGCTGGCGGACCACGGTCGCTTCCGGCAGCCGCAGCCGCCGGCCGCCCTCCTCGTGATAGCCGATCGGCTCGCCGCCGACGCGGATGGTGCCGGCCTGGTATTCCTCCAGCATGTTGACGCAGCGGAGGAAGGTGGTCTTGCCCGAGCCACTGGCGCCGATCAGCGCCACCACCTCGCCCTTGGCCACGTCGATGTCGATGCCCTTCAGCACCTCGACGTCGCCGAAGCGCTTGTGGATGTCGCGGGCGCTCAGGACGAGGCTGCCGTCATGTCCGTTCGCCGATGCCGCGGTCGTGCTCATGGGCCGCAAGTCCCTTCCGAGATCAGTAGCGGATATAGGCGAGGCGCCGCTCGACCAGGGCGCCGAGCTGCGAGATGCCGAGGCAGATCACGACGTAGACGACGAGGCAGGCGCCGTAGAACTCCATCGCCATGAACGAGCGCGACACCGCCTGCTGGGCCGCCAGCAGGAGGTCGACCACGCCGATCAGGGAGAGCAGCGTCGTGCCCTTGACCATCTCGACCGCGGTGTTGATCCAGGGCGGCAGCGCGCGGCGCACCGCCTGGGGCCCGAGCGCATGGACGAGCCGGCCCCAGAATCCGAGGCCGATCGCCTTGGCGGCGTCGGACTGGGCCTGGGGGATCGACTCCAGCGCGCCCCGCACCGTCTCGGCGGTGTGTGCCACGCAGAAGCCGCCGATCGCGAGCACGCCGGCGACGAAGGGCGAGACGTCGATGCCGATGATCGCGGTGCCGTAGAAGACGAAGAAGATCAGCACCAGCACCGGTGTGCCGCGGACGACGTCGACATATGCCCGCATGACCCAGCGGATGGGCCGGGCGGCGTAGGTCAGGCAGAGGCCGCCCAGGATGCCGACGGAAAGGCCGATGGCGATGATCGAGGCCGCCGAGGCGACGGTGATCGCAAGGCCGCTCAAGAGCACGCCGCGGGCGATCCACACCTCGTAGAAGAAATGGCCGGGCTGGAAAAGCGTCATCATGGCGCGCTCCTAGCGGATCACGGCGTAGCGCCGCTCGACCCGGCGCAGCACGAAGGCGATCAGATAGGAGACGACGAGATAGAGCACGGTGACGCTGGTCCAGGCCTCGACCACCTGGAAGGTCTGGACGTTGATCCAGCGGGCGGTGTGCGTCAGCTCGGGCACGGCAATCGCCGACGCCAGCGCCGTGTCCTTGAACAACGAGATCAGGTTGTTGGTGAGCGACGGCAGCACGATCCGGAACATCACCGGCAAGGTCACGAAGAAGAAGCACTGGCGGCCGGAGAGCCCGATCGCCATGCCGGACTCGATGTAGCGCGCGGGGATCGAGGCGAGGCCGCCGCGGAACACCTCGGTCATGTAGGCGCCGGCATAGAGCGTCAGGGTCAGCACGAAAGAGCCGATGTTGTCGAGGCCGCGGATGCCGGCCTGCGGCAGGCCGAAATAGACGAAGAAGACCAGCACCAGCAGCGGCGAGTTGCGGATGATCTCGACATACCAGCGCACCGGCCGATGCAGCGCCTTCAGCTTGGGCGAGGTCAGGACGAGCGCCGAGGCGAGGCCGATCACCGATCCGACGACGAGCGCGAAGGTCGCCATGCCGAGTCCGAGCACCAACCCATAGGCGAGCTTGTCGGTCGCCCGCCAGACGACGTCCCAATTGAAGAAATACTGCACGCCGCCCCCGTCGCCTGAGAGTGTCAGAAGCGCAAGCGCGGCCGCGCCCCGATCAAGGGCGCGGCCGGTTGCCCGGGGTCAGATCTTCAGACCGTACTCGGACGGATATCCGGTCGGCGGGATCGGCAGCTCCTGGCCGAACCAGCGCTTGAACATCGCCTGGTAGTCGTCGAAGTCGATGCCGATGCAGGCTTCCTTGACCATAGTGTTGACGTAGTTGAGCCAAGTCGGATCGCCTTGCCGGACCGCGAAGGCATAGCTGTTGGGCAGCCAGCCGAAGCCCGAATCCTTGTACTTGTCGGGATTCTTCAGCATGTTCCAGCGGATCGTCGAGAGGTCGGATGCCGCCATGTCGGCGCGGCCGGACAGGATCGCCTGATAGGTCGCATCGACGCTGTCGAACTGCAGGATCTTGATGTCCGGCAGCACCTTGCGGGTCATCTCCTCGACGAAGACGTTCTGCATCCAGGCGATGGTCGCGTCCTTGCCGGCCTTCTTGATTTCGGCATAGGTGTTGAACTTGCTGTTCTTCGGCAGCATCAGGCCGACGCCCTCGCGGTAGTAGGGCAGCGTGAAGTCCACCTGGCGCGCCCGCCCGGCGGTGATCGTCATGAACTGGCAGACGATGTCGATCTTGTTGGTGACCAGGTTGGGGATGCGGGCGTCCGACGCCTGACGCACGAACTCGACCTTGTTCGGGTCGTCGAACAGGCCCTTGGCGAAGAGGCGGGCCATGTCGATGTCCATGCCGACCAGCTGGCCCTTCTCGTCCTCGAAGTGCCAGGGCGGGTTGGTGGTGCCGGTGCCGACGATCAGCTTGCCGCGGCGGAGCACCTCCTGAAGCTTGCCGCCGGCTGCGGCTTGCGCGCGCGCTTCGCGGACCGGCATGGAGGCCATTGCCGCCGCGCCCAAGGCCGCGCCGGCGACGAGAGTGCCGGTCGACCGCCCGATCAAATCCCGGCGCGAGAACGCTTCCGGGTCCTTGCTCATGTCTTCGATGACGCTCATTCGCCTCTCCTGTTGCTCGTTCGACGAGTTGGTAGACCTGTTGCAGCCGGTGGCACACGGCTCCGGTCGCAAACAGCTATGCTCGCGCACGTCCCTCTTGCACCTTGCCGGGCTTCCACGCGGTCGAGACTTACGGCCCGTTGATCGGGACCTTGGCGGTCTCGCCTCCCGGCAACGCGCTTCGCGCTTCCTCCTCCGAGTGCTGATTGAAAGCAAGCCTAGCGTGCGCCGGCGGGAGGCGCTAGTTCGGAAAGCGCAAATCGCGAAACGCGGGTTTAGACCGGGACGGTCACGCGGGCGCGGAGCCCGCCGGCCGGGGCCGATTCCAGCACCACGTCGCCGCCATGGCCGCGCGCCACGTCGCGGGCGATGGTGAGGCCGAGGCCGGTGCCACCGGTGGTGGGGTTGCGCGAGCGATCCAGGCGGAAGAACGGCCGGAACACTTCCTCGCGGCTGACCGCCGGGATGCCGGGGCCGTCGTCGTCGACCAGGATCTCGATCGAATCGGCGAGACGCCTCGCGGTGACCGCGACGTGGCGGCCGTGGCGGCAGGCGTTGGCGACCAGGTTGGCGAGGCAGCGCTTGAAGGCGTTGGGGCGGATGGGGACGGTGAGCTCGCCGTCGGGCTCGGCATCCAGCGTGATGGTGACCCCCTGGGCCGAGCGTCGGGCGCCGTCGACGACCTCGGCGACCAGCGAACCCAGGCCCGTCGGTGTCGGCGTCTCCGAGCCCTCGCCGCGGGCGAAGGCGAGATAGCCCTCGATCATCCGCTCCATCTCGGCGATGTCGTCGGCGATGCCCTTGGCGTCCGGATTGTCGCCGAGCATGGCGAGCTCGAGCTTCATGCGGGTCAGCGGCGTCCTCAAGTCGTGAGAGACGCCGGCCAGCATCTCCGTCCGCTGCGTGATCTGACGGCTGAGCCGCTCGCGCATCAGGAGGAAGGCGCGGGAGGCCTGGCGCACCTCGGCGGCCCCCTCGGGATGGAACTCCGGCACGTCGACGCCGCGCCCGAAGCTGTCGGCGGCGTGCGCCAGCTTCAGGATGGGGCGGATCTGGCGCCGGAGGAAATGGATGGCGATGCCGGCGGTGACCAGCGCGGTGCCGATCATCCACATCAGGAAGAGAAGCGCGGTCGAGGAGTAGAGGCGCTTTCGGGGCGCGATCACCCTCATTACCCCGTCGTCGAGCTGGACCTGGATCTCGACGTCGCGGGGGCGGGTCTCGGTGTCGACGATGAAGGGCCGCCGCACCCGCTCGGCCAGGGCGTTGGTGAGCAGGGTCTGGACGGCGTTGCTCGCCTCCGCCGCCTGGGCGTCGAACTCGGCGTCCGCGTCGAAGTTGATCTGAAGCTCGAAGTAGCGCAGCGCCGCCAGCTCCAGCTCGCGGTCGTCCGGCTCCTCGCCGGGGCGCTCGCGCATCTCGACCAGGAGCCCCACTTCGCCGGCGAGCGCCGTCGCCAGACGCCGGGACACCGTCTCCCAGTGGCGGTCGTAGAACACCCAGGCGGCGACCACCTGCACGATGACCAGCGGCGTCACCATGATCAGGAGCGAGCGTCCGAACAGGCTCAACGGGAGGAGGCGCTTCAGCTTCATCTTGCTCCGTCAGTCCGTCCTGAACAGATAGCCCTTGCCCCGCATGGTTTGCAGGTGCCGGGGAAATTTGGGGTCGGCCTCGATCTTGCGCCTGAGCCGGGTGATCTGCACGTCGACCGTGCGGGGACCGAGATCGACGGCGCCGTCGACCAGCTCCAGCCGGTCGATCGCCTCGTTGGGCCGTTTGGCGAAGGCGCGGAGCAGGCTGACCTCGGCCTGGGCGAGCCTGACCAGCGCCTCGTCCTTCCGCAGCTCGCCGCGGGCCGCATCGAAGCGGAACGGGCCGAAGCGAAGCTCGTTCGTGCCGGGCTCCGCCGCCTTCGGCCGACGGCGGAGGATCGAGTTGAGCCGGAGCACCAGCTCGCGCGGCTCGAAGGGCTTGGTCAGATAGTCGTCGGCGCCGCTTTCCAGGCCGGCGATGCGGTCGTCGATCTCGCTCATGGCGGTCAGCAGCAGGATCGGCACGTCGTTGGCGCGCCGAAGCTCGCGGGTCAGCTCGACGCCAGAGGTGCCGGGCATCATCACGTCGAGGATCAGGAGGTCGAAGGCGAGCGTCGCCAGCAGGCCGCGCGCCTCCTCGGCGCTGGCGGCGACGGTGACGCGAAAGCCGTTGTCGCCGAGATAGCGGCGGATGAGCTGGGCCAGGCGCTTGTCGTCGTCGACGACCAGGATGTCGGGTGTCGGGTCGGCCATCGGCGCCGAGTATAGCAGGGGGCGGCCTCAGCCCGGAGGGGCGGCAGGGCGGATGTGGTCGGCGACGGCGGTGATCAGCGCCAGGGTCTCGATCGGCTTGGCGACATGGCCGTCCATGCCGGCGCGCCGGCAGCGCTCGATCTCCTCCGGCGAGGAGCTGGCGGTCAATGCCACGATCGCCACGCTGGACTTGGGCAGGGGCAGCGCCCGGATCCGGCTGGTCGCCTCGAAGCCGTCCATCACCGGCATGCTGAGGTCCATCAGCACGACGTCGTAGTCGCCCTGGGTGACGCGCTCGACCGCGATCGAGCCGTTGCGGGCGGTGTCCACCTGATGGCCGACGGCGCCCAGCATGGCCTCGACCAGGCTCAGGTTGGCGGCGTTGTCGTCGACCACCAGGACGCGTCCCGACGCCGGCGCTTCGGACGGCATTTCCTCGACCGGCTCGTCGGCGGCGGTGTGGTCGAGGGGGAGCGTGACGGTGAACCAGAACGTGCTGCCGCGGCCGGGCTCGGACTCGACGCCGATCCGCCCGCCCATCCGCTCGACCAGGTTCTTGCAGATGGCGAGCCCGAGGCCGGTGCCGCCGAAGCGCCTGGCGATCGAGTTGTCGACCTGGGTGAACCTCTGGAACAGGCGGCCGATCTCCTCCTTGGGAATGCCGATACCGGTGTCGGCGACCGAGATGCGGATCTCCTCGCCGGCGTCGGCCGTGCGGATCCGCTCGACGGTGACGTCGATGCGGCCGCGCTCGGTGAACTTGACGGCGTTGCCCAGCAGATTGGCGACGACCTGGCGCAGACGATCGCGGTCGCCGACGAGGTTCCGTGGAACGCCTTCGCCGATGTGAGTGGCGGTGACGACACCCTTCTCGCCGGCGACGGCGGCGATGATCGCGACCGCGTCGGCGACGGTCTTGACCGGATCGACCGGTCCCTCGCGCAGGATCAGGCGCCCGGCCTCGATGATCGAGAGGTCGAGGATGTCGTCGAGGATCGACAGCAGTGCGCGGGCGGAATCACCGACGACGCGGGCGTATTCCTTAAGCTTGGGATCGGGCTCGGCCTGAAACAGCAGGTCCGCGTAACCGATGATCCCGGTCATCGGCGTTCGTACCTCGTGGCTCATGGTGGCGAGGAAGTCGGACTTCGCCCGGCTCGCCGCGTCTGCCCGCTTGGTCTGCGCGGCGAGCTCCAGCTGGGTGCGTTCGTTGGCTGCGCCCAGCACCATTAGCCAGCCGGTGAAGATGAGGATGGCGACGACCACCACCAGCGTCAGGCCGCCGGTGATGACCAGGCTGGCGAGCCACGGCCTCAGCACCGCGCTCTTGTCGAAGCTGACGGCGGCGATCAGCGGCAGGTCGGGGACGTGGCGATAGGAGAGGATGCGTGTCTCGCGGTCGAATGGGCTTTCGGTCTGGATCGTCCCGTTTCGCGCCTCGGACATCCAGATGTTGAAGAGCGGCCCGCGGGCGGCGCTCTCGCCGATGAATTCCTCGCGTTTCTCGGAGCGGATCAGCGAGACGCCGTCGTCGCGGAAGACCGTCACTGCGGCGCCGACGCTGGCGTCGATCCCGGAATATGTCGCGAGGAAGTAGCCGCCGTCGACGACACCCTCGGTGACTCCGACGAAGGCGCCGGCCCGGTTGGTGATCCGCCGCGAAACCGGAAGGAGCCAGGGGCCGCTCGCCGACATGCGGTAGGGGTGGCCGATGAACAGTCCGGCGGTCGCCACCTGCGGGGATGCGGCGAAGGATTCCGCTCTCGCGGCGCTCGCCAGCGGCAGGGCGGTCGTGTCGGTGCTGGCGATCCGCCGTCCCTCGGCATCGGTCCAGGCGAGGCCGAGGAGCATCGGGCTGCCGCTCTTGATCGCGCGGAGCCTCTGTTCCCCGGCCTCGGACGAGGCGATCCGTCCGGCCAGGCGGTCGACATAGGCGTCGGCGGAGGCGAGCAGGACCCGGTCGATCGCATCGAAGGTGCGGGCGACGTGCTCGGTGACGATCTGGGTCACGATCGTCGCCCGCCGTTCGGCGCCGCCGATCGCTTCGCCATGGCGCCGGTAGAGATCGCCGGCGGCGACGAGGGCGACGCCCAACGCGAGGAACCCGCCGGTCGCGGCGATGATGCGGCTCACCCGGCGCGACGGTGCCATGCCGGTCGGCGTCACCGCGTGGGCTCGCAAGCGGTCAACCGGATGCCTTCGCCGAGCCGTCGAGATGGGCGAGGATCTTCCGCCGCTCGGTCTCGTCGATCAGGCCGAGCAGGACCTTCCGGTATCCGGCGACCGCCTCGGCGCCGGCCTCGCGATAGGCACGCGCGATGCGCTCGCGCTGGGTGCGGGTGAGCTGGCGCTCCAGCTCCTTGCCCTTCTCGGTGAGCTCGAGCAGCCGCTGGCGGCGGTCGCGCTTGCCCGGCCGCTGCTGGATGTAGCCTTCCTGCACGAGCTGGCTGAGCACCCGCGACAGACTCTGCTTGGTGATCTTGAGGATCGCCAGAAGCTCCGAGACGGTGATGCCGGCATGGCGTCCGACGAAGTAGATGGCGCGGTGATGGGCGCGGCCGAGGCCGAGCTTCGCCAGGATCGCATCCGGCTCGCTGGTGAAGTCGCGATAGGCATAGAACAGCAGCTCGATGCCCTGCCTCAGATCCTCGTCACGGAGGAAGATCGGGTTGGCGGCAAGCTTGCCGCCGGGGGAAATTACGTCAGCCATGTTGACATATTACCGTGCGTGACGTTATCAATCTTGGCATCTGAACGAAACTTTCTGACTAAATGGTGAAGATATGTCCACGGCGACGCCCGCTCTGATCCCCTTCGACGACCGTGACGGCGTGATCTGGCTCGACGGCAAGCTGACCCCCTGGCGGGACGCGAAGGTACATGTCCTGACCCACGCGCTCCATTATGCCTCGGCCGTCTTCGAGGGCGAACGGGCCTATTCCGGCGCCGTCTTCAAGTCGCGCGAGCACTCGGAGCGGCTGAAGAGGTCGGCCGAGATCCTCGACTTCGAGATCCCCTACACGGCCGAGGAGATCGACCGGGCCAAGGCTGACACGCTGAACGCCAACAAGCTCACCGACGGCTATGTCCGGCCGATTGCCTGGCGGGGCTCGGAGATGATGGGCGTCTCGGCCAAGCACAACAAGATCCACCTGGCGGTCGCCACCTGGGCCTGGCCCTCCTATTTCTCGCCCGAGCTTCGCGCCAAGGGCATCCGGCTCTGCATGGCGCAATACCGCCGGCCTGCGCCGGACACCGCGCCGACCGCGAGCAAGGCCGCCGGCCTCTACATGATCTGCACCATCTCCAAGCACCAGGCCGAGCGCCAGGGCTTCCAGGACGCGATGATGCTCGACTATCGCGGCCAGATCGCCGAGGCGACCGGCGCCAACGTCTTCTTCGTCATCGACGGCGAGATCCATACGCCGAAGCCCGACTGCTTCCTCGACGGCATCACCCGGCGGACGGTGATCGACATCGCCCGCGCGCGTCAGCTCAAGGTGATCGAGCGCGCGATCATGCCCGAGGAAATGGCCAAGGCGAGCGAGTGCTTCCTCACCGGTACGGCGGCGGAAATCACGCCGGTCGGCGAGATCGACAAGTACAAGTTCACGCCGGGCAAGATCACCCAGACGCTCTGGGACGACTTCCAGTCGCTGGTCAGGAAGCCAGCCTAGCCGCGCGCGCCGGTTCCGAAGGTCGTCGGCTTTTCCGGCGACCTTCGGATTCACGACACTAGCCGCGTTGCGGTCGCATGCGGTCCGCCGACTTGAAGTACCGGCGGGCGTGATCGACGATCTGGGCATCCGTCGGATGATCGGCTGGTTCGACGTGGACCAGCCGCTCCTTCAGCCGCGGCGCATGCTCGGCCACGTGCTTCGAGAACTCCTGCTTGGCCTCGCCCGGGCCCATGACCAGCCATGCCTTGGTGTCGCCGAGGGCGGCCACGATCGCGTCGTAGTAGTGGCGATCCTCGGGCGTGCGGCGACCGGACCGAAGGCCGACCTTGTGTTCCTGGTGCAGGTGGCGGACCAGGTGGTTGGGCTGGTCGGTCGCGACCTTCACGGTCTCGGCCTCGGCGGCGTTGAAATGAATGACCCTGGCCTTCTGATGGTCGAGCCAGACGACGGCATGATAGTGAGTCATCGATAGTCTCCGGTTGCTGGCGCCTTCTAGCGCGTCGGCGCGGCCGCCTCCTTGATGCAGGTCAAGGCGCGACGCTGCGACCGGCCGGGACTTCGCGCGCCCGGAGCCGGACGTCCTTCCCGCCGGCCCTGGAAACGAACAGCGGGCACGGTCGTCGGCCGTGCCCGCGAATTTGCTCGACGCAGGACCTAGAAGCGGAACCGCCTGACCGAAATCACCTCGCCGTTCGGCATCGTGATGCTGGCGCGGCGATCCCTTCGGAACTGGACCGTCACTGTCCCCACCTCCGCGAAGGCATAGACCGCCAGCGTATCCGTGGGCGTCGTCACGTCGACGCTTCCGCCGCTCGCCGCCCCCCCGGATGCCGCCGAGGCATACTCGTAGAGCGATCCGGTGAAGGTGAGGCTGCCGCTCGAGGATCCCGGCGCCAGGCCCTGCATGGCGACGTACCAGACCGGGCTGCCGTCGGTGCGATAGAAGAAGGCGACCAGGAACAGCGACTCGCCCTGCATCTCGGCGAAGAAGCCGCTGCCGGTGCGGCTCGGATCCCAGTACCAGCCGGTCGACGGACGGGTGGGGGTCTCCGCATCCCAGTCGGTCGCGGCGCCGCCGGCGACAATGCTGAAGCGCTCGATCTCGATCGAGGTTCCGGCCCAGGTCAGCGTCGCCGTCGTCGGGCTGGTGAAGGAGATCTCGACGATCCCGGCTGATCCATTGTCGCGGGACTCGTCGTCCGAGCCGGACCCGCTGTCGTCGTCATCGTCGTCATCCGGGTCGCGCGACGTGCTGGGAGCAGACGATGCCCGCCCGCCGGCCCGGCTCTCCAGCGTCGGACCTTCGCGATGATATTCGAACTCGCCCCTGTAGGTCGTTGCCGTGCGCATCGACCCGGCAGAGATGACCCAGACTGCCTGTCCCTGCGAATTGTAGGTATAGGCACCGAGGAAGAGGTGCCGGCGGCGGATCTCGATCGAGTAGCCGCGGCCCGGCTGCGAGGGTGCCCACCACCAGCCGTTGATCGGCAGGTTGGCCGCCCGCCGGCTGTCGTCGCGATCTTCGGCGTCCTCGTCGTCTTCCGTATCCTCGGTGTCTTCCTCGTCCTCCTCGCCGGCCGAGGTTCTGGCGTGGGTCGCCGATGGGCCGTTCTTGCCTTTGGTCGCCGCGGCCTGAGATTGGCTCGCTGCGCTCGCGGCTTCGAAAGTCAGAGCGACGAGGGGAATCGACACGCCGATGCATAGGGCAATTCTGACCAAGATCTGGATCGCTGTTTTGCTGTCCATGGGTCTCTCCTTGAGTCAGGTGAGGTTAGGCGCCGCCGAGTATCCGGCTGCGACTGTTTCCGTTCGTGGGCTGTAGATGCGACTCGCTCTATTTCTGCAAGTGACTATCAATTCGACTTTGGCAACAAGGTTAATGTCTCGTTTTTTAGTCAATGTGACGACTAATTGGGCGCTGTTCATTTGGAAGCAACATTGACAGAAAGTCGGAGTTTCGAACGTGATCTCCGTCACAGGTGTTTGTGGCGTGGTCATCGGCTGCGAGCCCAGCCGACTTGATTCAGGTCATGGCGATGTGAGCCGGTACTGGGGATGATTATCGTCCATGCGTGCCATGACGCTCGATGCGGGACATCGGCGGCTCGTCTGCCGCGAGATCGCTCGGCCCGAGCCCGGTCCCGGCCAGGTGCTGATCCGTGTCGGCGCCTGCGGGGTGTGCCGCACTGACCTCCATGTGGTCGACGGCGAGCTTCCGAGCCCGAAACCCGACGTCATCCCGGGCCATGAGATCATCGGTCGCGTCGTGGCGCTCGGCGCCGGCGTCGACCGGCTCAGCCTCGGCGCCCGTGTCGGCGTGCCCTGGCTCGGCTGGACTTGCGGGCGCTGCGACTATTGCCGGAGCGGGCGCGAGAACCTCTGTGCCGAGGCGCGCTTCACCGGCTACCAGATCGACGGCGGGTTTGCCGAGTTCGCTGTCGCCGACGTGCGCTACTGCTTTCCGCTCGGCGAAGATGGCGACGACGTGGCCGAGGCGCCGCTGCTCTGCGCCGGTCTCATCGGCTATCGCGCGCTGCGCATGGCCGGCGAGGCGAAGCGCCTCGGGCTCTACGGCTTCGGCGCCGCCGCCCACATCGTCGCGCAGGTGGCGCGCCACCAGGGCCGCCGCGTCTTCGCCTTCACGCGCCGAGGCGACCGTCCGGCTCAGGATCTCGCCCGCGCGCTCGGCGCCGAATGGGCCGGTGCCTCGGAAGACCCGCCGCCGGAGCCGCTGGATGCCGCGATCCTCTTCGCGCCCGTGGGCGCGCTGGTTCCCCTGGCCCTCGCCGCCGTCGTGCCCGGCGGCACGGTCGTCGCCGCCGGCATCCACATGAGCGACATCCCGAGCTTCCCCTACCGGCTTCTCTGGGGAGAGCGGCGGATCGTCTCGGTCGCCAACCTCACGCGCGCGGATGGCGAGGAATTCCTCGCCCTGGCGCCGACCATTCCGGTCGGGACGGAAACGACGGCTTACGCGCTGGAGGGTGCGGACCGGGCTCTCGGCGACCTCCGCGAGGGACGGATCGCCGGCGCGGCCGTTCTCGTACCCTAGCCCAGCGGCGGCCGGAAAAAAACGGGCGGCTCCTTACGGAACCGCCCGCACGGGCCACGTCCACCCCCCGAAAACTTCTCAGGTCTCAAGCATCCGGCGCAGCAGCTCGACGCTCTCGGCGAAGCCGCGATCGGTCTGGCGCAGCTCCTCCACCTTCTTGACCGCGTGCATCACCGTGGTGTGATCGCGGCCGCCGAACTTGCGGCCGATCTCCGGCAGCGAGCGCTGGGTCAGCTGCTTGGCCAGATACATCGCGACCTGCCTCGGCCGTGCGACGGCGCGGGCGCGGCGGGCGGAATGCATGTCGGCGACGCGGATGTTGAAATGCTCGGCGACCCGCTTCTGGATCTCCTCGATGGTGACCCGCCGGTCGTTGGCGCGCAGCAGGTCCTGCAGCAGCTCCTGGGTCGACTCGAGCGAGATCTCGCGGCCGACAAGGGTCGCGTGCGCGATGATGCGGGTGAGCGCGCCTTCGAGCTCGCGGACGTTGGAGGTGATCTTGTGGGCGAGGAACTCGAGCACCTTGGAGGGCACGCGGACGCCCTGGTTCTCGGCCTTGGACTGCAGGATGCCGAGCCTCAGCTCGTAGGTCGTCGGGTGCAGGTCGGCGACCAGGCCCCAACCCAGGCGCGAGCGCAGCCGCTCCTCCAGGCCCTCGAGGTCGGACGGCGACTTGTCGGCGGAGATCACCACCTGGCGGTTCTGGTCCACCAGCGCATTGAAGGTGTGGAAGAATTCTTCCTGGGTCGAGTCCTTGCCTGAGATGAACTGCACGTCGTCGATCATCAGCACGTCGACGGAGCGGAACTGCTCCTTGAACGCCATCGTGTCCTTGTACCGAAGCGCCCGGATGAACTGGTACATGAACTTCTCGGCGGAGAGGTAGAGGACCCGCCGGGACGGATGGCGCTTGAGGATCGCCCAGGCGATCGCGTGCATCAGGTGAGTCTTGCCGAGGCCGACGCCGCCATAGAGGAACAGCGGGTTGAAGGGCACCGCGGTCGAGTCGGCGACGCGTTTGGCCGCATGGAAGGCGAGCTCGTTCGGCTTGCCGACGACGAAGTTCTCGAAGGTGAAGCGGGGGTCGAGGCCGGTCGACGGGTCGAGTCGCTCGGTCGGCGCCGAAATCTCGCCGGCCGGCTCGGCCGACTCGCTGACGCGGACGGCCATGCTGGCCGGACGCAGCATCTGACCGGCGCGGGCCGGGGCCGGCGGCGGCACCGGTGCCTGCGCCGGCAGCGACTGCGCGACCTTGCCGACGACGAAGTCGATGGCGCGGACATCGGGATTCTCGGCCGCGATGAGCGCCAGGATGCGGTCGGCGTAGTTGCTGCGGATCCAATCGCGCATGAAGCGGGTGGGCACCGAGAAGATCATCGTGCCCGCGCGCGTGTCGCCGTAAGAGATCAGCTTGAACCAACTGCGGAAGGTGCCTTCGCCATACTCGGCGCGCAGGCGCTCTCGCACCTTCGTCCACTCCGCCGGGTCATGTCCCGACGAGAGGCCTGCCCCTTGGCCCGCCTTGGCTCCGACCGATTGCGCCACGCCCGATTGCCCCCGCGACAAAAGCCGTTACACCGCGTTGAAACCCGCGGTTTGCTTAGGTTTCAAAATACCAATATCGACGGCCCTAAAAGAGAAGTGCCCTGTGACACATTTTTTACTATGTAGGCCGAACGATTTAGTTGATTTCTTGGGAGATTAACTTGGAATTAGCCTGGAATTCAAGTTGTCAGCCTCCCGTTGTTCGTTGTCTTGCAACACTAGCCATCGCGCTTGGCGGTTGCAACCGGTCCGAAAACAGAACGCCTCGATTTTCCGACGAAAGGCTCGATTTCTCGCATCGTGGCTCCTTGGCCACACGCCTTCAGTTCCGCGGTGCGAACACCGCGGTTTGGCCGACGATCACGAGACGACGGTGGAAGAGACTAGCCGAGCGCCTTGATGCGCTTGGACAGACGCGACAGCTTGCGTGAGACCGTGTTCTTGCGGAGCGTGCCCTTGTTGACGCCCGACTGCAGGATCGGCTGCGCTTCCTTGAAGGCGGCTGCCGCAACGGTCTTGTCGCCGGAGGCGATCGCCTCCTCGACCTTCTTCATATACGTGCGCACGCGGCTGGTCCGCGCCCGGTTGATCACGTAGCGCCGCTGCGTCTTGCGTGCGGCCTTCTCAGCCGACTTGGTGTTCGCCATAGCCTGCAAACCTTGAAAACGGAGTGTCTCGAAAGAGGCGGCGTTATAGGGGGGGCCACACCCCCCGTCAAGCCGGGAGCCGCGGCCCGGCCTAGCGGTCCTTGAACTTGGGCGGCCGCTTCTCGGCGAAGGCGCTCATGCCTTCCTTCTGGTCCTCGGTCGCGAAGGTGGCGTGGAACAGCCGGCGCTCGAAGCGGACGCCCTCGGCCATGGTGGTCTCGTAGGCTCGGTTGACCGCCTCCTTGGCCAGCATCACCATGGGGAGCGAGAGGCCGGCGATCTTCTCGGCCGCTTTCATCGCCTCCGCCATCAGGTCGGCGAGCGGCACCACCCGGCTGACCAGGCCCGAGCGCTCGGCCTCGGCCGCGTCCATCATCCGGCCGGTCAGGCACATCTCCATCGCCTTCGACTTGCCGACGAAGCGGGTGAGGCGCTGGGTCCCGCCCGAGCCCGGGATGGTGCCGATGGTGATCTCCGGCTGGCCGAACCGGGCGTTGTCGGCGGCGATGATGAAGTCGCACATCATCGCGATCTCGCAGCCACCGCCCAGCGCATAGCCGGCCACCGCGGCGATCACCGGCTTCCGGGTCTTGGACAGCTGCTCCCAGGTCGCGGTGATGAAGTCGGTCTTGTAGACGTCCATGAACGTCCGGTCCTTCATCTCCTTGATGTCGGCGCCGGCGGCGAAGGCCTTGTCGTTGCCGGTCAAGACCAGGCAGCGGACGCCGTCGTCGGCCTCGAGTTCGCCCAGCGCCTGGGCCAGTTCGGCCATCAGCTTGGCGTTCAGCGCATTCATCGCCTGCGGCCGGTTGAGCCGGATGACGGCGACGGCGCCGGTCTTCTCGACCAGGATGTTCTCGTAAGCCATGGGAGTCTCCGTGGAGGGAACGGTCTCTTAGGTCAGCGCTGGCACTTGGCGCAATAGAAGGTCGATCGGCCGGATTGCACCAGCTGCCTGATGCCCGCCTTCGACTTGCAGGCGGGGCAGCGTTCGCCTTCGCGCCCATAGACGGCGAAGCTGTGCTGGAAATAGCCCAGCTCGCCCGAGGTCTGGCGGTGGTCGCGAAGGCTCGAGCCGCCGGCCTCGATCGCCTCCGCCAGAACCGACTTCACCGCGGCGACCAGCTTGTCCGCCTTGGCTCCGGTGATGGTGCCGGCCTCGCGGGTCGGCGAGATGCCGGCGCGGAACAAGGCCTCGCTCGCATAGATGTTGCCGATGCCGGCGACCACCCGCTGGTCGAGCAGCGCCGCCTTGATCGGCGTCGACTTGCCGGCGAGCCGCCGGGCCAGCGCCGGTCCGTCGAAACCGGCCTCCAGCGGCTCCGGCCCGATGCCCGCGATCAGCGGATGGGTGTCGGTCTCGGATGCCGCCATCAGGTCCATGACGCCGAAACGCCGGGCGTCGTTGAAGCGGACGACGGTGCCGTCCTCGGCACCGACGACGACATGGTCGTGGGCGTCCAGCTCGTTGGGCCAGCCCTGGCCGACCAGCATGCGCCCGGACATGCCGAGATGGATCAGCCAATCCTCGTCGGAGTCGAGGCGGATCAGCAGGTACTTGGCGCGGCGGCGGAAAGCCTGGATGCGCCGCCCCTCAAGGCGCTCGGCGAAGCGCTCGGGGAAGGGGCGGCGAAGGTCCGGTCGGCGCACTTCGACACGCGCCAGGCGTTTGCCCTCCAGGGCCAGCGCCAGGCCGCGGCGGACGGTCTCGACCTCGGGAAGCTCGGGCATGGCGGCCGAAGGTAGCGGAGGCGGACGCCCGCCGCTATGGTCCGCCCATGTCGGAAACCGCGTCCTTCGGCTACCGCGAGGTGCCGGCCGAGGCCAAGGCCGGGCTGGTCCAGGACCTGTTCACCCAGGTTGCCGGCCGCTACGACCTGATGAACGACCTGATGAGCCTCGGCATCCACCGCCTGTGGAAGGCGGAGATGGTCGACTGGCTGCGCCCGCGGCCGGGCTGGCGCGTGGTCGACGTCGCCGGCGGCACCGGCGATATCGCGCGCGCCGTGCTCGACGCGGGCGTCGCCGGCGTCACCGTCGTCGACCTGACCCCGGCGATGCTGGCCGAGGGCCGGGCCCGGACCGTCGATGGCGGGCGCCTCTCCGGCATCGAGTGGGTCGCCGGCAATGCAGAGGCGCTGCCGCTGCCCGATCGCACCTTCGATGCCTATACAGTCGCCTTCGGCTTGCGGAACGTGACGCATCTCGATCGCGCTCTGGCCGAGGCGAGGCGGGTGCTCAAGCCTGGCGGACGCTTCCTCGCTCTCGAGTTCGCGCCTCGGGCCGCCGCCGGCCTCAACGACCTCTACGATCTCTATTCTTTCTCGGTGCTTCCCTGGCTCGGCGAGAAGGTCGCTGCCGACCGCGAGGCCTATGTCTACCTCGCCGAGAGCATCCGCCGCTTCCCCGATCCCGAGGCTCTGGCGCGGATGATCCGCGCGGCCGGCTTCGGCGGCCATCGCCACCGGTCCTTGAGCTGCGGCATCGCCCAGCTGCACGGCGCCACCCGCCTCTGATGCTGCGTGCGATCCGTCATCTGCTGAGGCTTGGCGGAATCGCGCGCATCCTCGCCCGGCACGATGCGTTCTTTTTCGCCGACCGGGTGCCGAACCTGCCGGCGACGGTGCGGCTTGCGGTCCGCCTGTTCCATCGGCGGGCGCCGGGCCGTCCCGGCCAGCGGCTGGCTCACGCGCTGGCGGCGCTGGGACCCTCCTTCATCAAGCTCGGTCAGGCGCTCGCCACCCGCTCCGATCTGTTGGGCGAAGAAGTCGCCGACGACCTCTCGGAGCTGCAGGACCGCCTGCCGCCGTTCCCGGCCGCCGTCGCGCGGGCGACGGTCGCGGCCGAGCTCGGCAGCCCGGTCGAGGCGATGTTCTCCGCCTTCGACGACACGCCGGTCGCCGCCGCCTCGATTGCGCAGGTGCATTTCGCGGTCACCGCCGAGGGTCGCGAGGTCGCGGTGAAGATCCTCCGGCCGGGAATCGAGCAAGCGTTCGCGCGCGACCTCGATCTCTTCCGCTGGATCGCCGAATGGGTCGAGAGCGTGATGCCGAGCTTGCGGCGTCTCAAGCCGATCGAGATCGTCGACACCTTCGCCGACACGGTGCGGATGGAGATGGATCTCCGCCTCGAGGGCGCGGCAGCAGCCGAGCTGAAGGAGAATTTCGAAGGCGATCCGGATTTCCGCGTGCCCGCCGTCGACTGGGCCAGGACGGCGAGGCGCGTGCTGGTCATCGAGCGCGTCGCCGGAGTCCGCATCGACGACGTCGCCGCCCTGGCCGCGGCTGGGCACGACCCCGACGTGATCCTGGCGAAGTCGGCGCAGGCCTTCTTCCGCCAGGTGTTCCGTGACGGCTTCTTTCACGCCGACATGCATCCCGGCAACATGTTCGTGACCTCCGACGGCGCGCTGGCGCCGGTCGATTTCGGCATCATGGGCCGGCTCGACCGGCCGACGCGCATCTTCCTCGCCGAGATGCTTCGGGGATTCCTCACCGGCGACTATCGCGAGGTGGCGCTGGTGCATTTCCGCGCCGGCTACGTGCCCAAGCACAAGTCGCTGGACGCCTTCGCCCAGGCCTGCCGGTCGATCGGCGAGCCGCTGATGGGGAAGCCGCTGAACGAGATCTCGGTCGGCCGGCTGCTCGCCCAGCTCTTCCGGGTGACCGAGACCTTCGAGATGGAGACGCAGCCGCAGCTGCTTCTTCTGCAGAAGACCATGGTCGTCGCCGAGGGCGTCGGGCGGAAGCTCAACCCGACCGTCAACATGTGGCAGCTGGCCGAGCCGCTGATCGCCGAATGGATGCGAGAGAACCGCGGCCCCGAGGCCCGCATCGGCGAAGCGGCCTCGGACCTCATGCGGGCGATCGAGCGCCTGCCGCGCCTGCTCGCCGAGGCCGAGACGGCAGCAACATCGCTGGTCGACGGTGTCCGTCTGCATCCGGAGACGGTGAAGCAGCTTAGAGACATGCCGGCGCGGCCGACCGGCGCTCATCGCGCGCTCTGGGCTGCCGTCGTTCTGCTCGCCGCAGCGGTCGCGGCACTCGCGCTGGCGCGGTGACGGATCGGTCCGCCTCTGGCAGAATGGCGTCCATGCTTGCGGCCAAGCGCATCCTCCTGATCGTCGCCGGCGGCATCGCCGCCTACAAGGTGCTGGAGCTGGTGCGACGCTTGAAGGATCACGGTGCGGACGTCCGCTGTATCCTGACCCGCGCTGGGCAGGAATTCGTGACGCCGCTGTCGCTCGCGGCACTCTCCGGCGACAAGGTCTACCAGGATCTGTTCTCGCTGACCGACGAGGCGGAGATCGGCCACATCCGTCTCGCCCGCGATTGCGATCTGGTGGTGGTGGCGCCGGCGACCGCCAACATCTTGGCGAAGATGGCTCATGGCATCGCCGACGATCTCGCGACGTCGGTGCTGCTCGCGACCGACAAGCCGGTGATGATCGCGCCTGCGATGAATCCCTATATGTGGCGCAACCTCGCGACCCAGGCGAACCTGGCGACGCTGGCCTCCCGCGGTATCCGTCGCGTCGGTCCCAATTCGGGCGCGATGGCCGAGCGCGGCGAGGCCGGGGAAGGCCGCATGTCGGAGCCGCACGAGATCCTGAAGGCGATCATCGACCGGCTGGCGGGAGAGAAGCTGCTCGCCGGCGTCTCCGCCCTCGTCACCTCCGGTCCCACCTACGAGCCGATCGATCCGGTCCGCTACATCGCCAACCGCTCGTCGGGCAAGCAGGGCCATGCGATCGCCGCAGCCCTGGTCGAAGCGGGCGCATCCGTGACCCTGGTCAGCGGCCCCACCCGCGAGCTCGACCCGGCCGGTGCCCGCGTCGTCCATGTCGAGACCGCGCGCGAGATGCTGGCGGCGGCCGAGGCGGCACTTCCGGTAGACGTCGCCGTCTGCGCCGCCGCGGTCGCCGACTGGCGGGTCGCGAGCACGGCGTCCGAGAAGCTGAAGAAGACCGCAGGCGGACCGCCGGCGCTGACGCTGGCCGAGAATCCGGACATCCTGGCGACGCTCTCGATCGCCGGTCCGCGCCGGCCGCGCCTGGTCGTGGGCTTCGCTGCCGAGACCGAAAAGGTGGTTGAGCACGCGAGGGCCAAGCTGAAGAAGAAGGGCTGTGACTGGATTCTCGCAAACGATGTCTCCGCCGGCAGCGGCACCTTCGGCGGCGATGCCAATACGATCCATCTGATCGACTCGAGCGGCGTCGAAGACTGGCCGCGCGCGACCAAGACCGAGGTGGCGGCGCGGCTGGCCCGGCGCATCGCCTCGGTCCTTGCCCGCAAGAAAGCCGGAGCGGCGGTCGCGTGACCGATCTCGTGATCGCGCTCCGGCGTCTCTCCCATGGCGCGGATCTGCCGCTTCCCGCCTATGCGACCCCCGGCTCGGCCGGCCTCGACCTGGTGGCGGCGCTCGACGTCCCGGTCGAACTTCCGCCCGGCGGCCGCGCGCTGATTCCGACCGGGCTTGCGATGGCGCTTCCGGAAGGCTACGAGGCGCAGATACGACCCCGCTCGGGGCTGGCTCTCAAGCACGGCATCACCGTGCTCAACGCGCCGGGCACGGTCGACTCGGACTATCGCGGAGAGGTGTCGGTGCTGCTGGTGAATCACGGAGATCGGCCGGTGCGGATCGCACGCGGCGAACGCATCGCCCAGCTGGTGGTGGCGCCGGTGACGCGCGTCGCCTGGCGGGAGCAGACGACGCTCGACGATACCGAGCGCGGCGCCGGCGGCTACGGCTCGACCGGGCGCGGAGGGAAGGCGAGTTGAGCGGCATCCTGCAACCGTCCCGCAAGCTGCTCGCTGCCATCGAGGCGGTTCTCGACATCGCTTATGCCGCGACCGACCAGCCGGTCTCCGGCCAGGAGCTGACCAAGCGCCAGGGCGTGCCGCCGAGGTTCCTCGAACCGGCGCTTCAGGCGCTTTCGCGCGCCGGCATCCTCGCCAGCGAGCGCGGGCCCCGCGGCGGTTACCGGCTCGCCCGCGAGCGCCGGCGCATCACGCTTGGCGATCTCTGCCGCGCCGTCGCGTCGGTCGAGGACCCGGAGGAAGAGGCGAAGAGTGCGCTCGGGCGCAAGGTCGTCCACCCGCTGTTCGGCGATCTGGATGGCGAGGTCATGCGCCGGCTCGACGGACTCACCCTCGACGACCTCTGCCAGAAGGCCTTCCAGGAGGACGTGCCGAAGCGGGGCGGGCCGGACTGCGACTTCTCGATCTAGAGGGGGTTGACGCCCGCCGCCCGGAAGCCTAGGTCATATTCGTGATGTGATTTCTTAGAAATCACAATGGAGACACGTATATGACCGCCGCCCGCGCCATTCCCCCCGCCGCCGCCCCTGAATTCCGGGGCCGCATCTATGACAGCGTCATCGACACCATCGGCGCCACGCCGCTGGTGCGGTTCTCGCGTCTTGAAACCCATCTCGGGCTCGAGGCCGAGATCATCGGCAAGCTCGAGTTCTTCAACCCGCTGGCCTCGGTCAAGGACCGCATCGGGCTCGCCATGATCCAGGCGGCCGAGGCGTCGGGCCAGCTCAAGCCAGGCGGGACGCTGGTCGAGCCGACCTCCGGCAACACCGGCATCGCGCTCGCTTTCGTCGCCGCCGCCAAGGGCTATCGCCTGATCCTGACCATGCCGGAGAGCATGTCGATCGAGCGCCGGCGCATGCTGAAGCTGCTGGGCGCCGAGCTCGAACTGACGCCGGCGGCGACCGGTATGCGGGGCGCCATCAGCCGCGCCGAGGAGCTCTTGAAGGAGATCCCGGGCTCGATCATGCCCCAGCAGTTCAAGAACGCCGCCAACCCGGCCGTCCACCGCCGCGCCACGGCCGAGGAGATCTGGAAGGACACCGACGGCAGGCTCGACGTCTTCGTCGCCGGCGTCGGCACCGGCGGCACCGTGACCGGCGTCGGCGAGGTGCTGAAGCCGCGGCTGCCCGACCTCAAGATCGTCGCGGTCGAGCCCGAGGATTCCGCCTTCCTCTCCGGACGCCCGCCGGGCCCGCACAAGATCCAGGGCATCGGCGCCGGCTTCGTCCCCGACATCCTCAACAAGGACCTCATCGACGAGATCCTGCCAATCGCCAACCAGACCGCCTTCGACACCGCCCGCCTGGTGGCGAGGACCGAGGGCATCCCGGTCGGCATCTCCTCTGGCGCCGCCGTCGCCGCCGCGATCGAGGTGGCGAAGCGCCCGGGATCGAAGGGCAAGCGCATCCTCGTCATCATCCCCTCCTTCGCCGAGCGCTACCTGTCGACGGCGCTGTTCGAGGGGCTGTAGGCGGGGCCGGCCGCTGGCGTAGACTTGGTGCCATGGCCGACGACGCCACTGACGATCTTTCCGAAGCCGAGTTCCACCGCTACGCCCGCCATCTGATCCTCGACGAGGTGGGCGAGGAGGGGCAGGCTAAGCTCAGATCCGCGCGCGTGCTGGTGATCGGCGCCGGCGGCCTGGGATCGCCGGCGCTGCTCTATCTCGCCGCCGCCGGCATCGGCACGCTCGGCATCGTCGACGACGACAAGGTCGACCTCACCAACCTTCAGCGCCAGGTCGCGCATGCGACCGACACCGTCGGCTGGGCCAAGGTCGACTCGGCCGCGCGCTCGATCGGCGCGATCAACCCGCATGTGCAGGTGAACCGGCACAGGATGCGGATCACCGCCGCGAACGCCGCCGACCTGCTCGCCGGCTACGACCTCGTCGTCGACGGCTCCGACAATTTCGACACGCGCTACGTGCTGGCCGATGCCTGCTTCGCCCTGAGGAAGCCGATGGTCTGGGCCTCGCTGCTGCGCTTCGAGGGCCAGCTCTCGGTGTTCAAGCCCTGGACCGGCGGCCCCTGCTACCGCTGCCTCTTCCCCGAGGCGCCGCCCCCCGGCCTCGTGCCCCGCTGCGAGGAGGCCGGCATCCTCGGCGCCGTCGCCGGCGTCATGGGCACCTTGCAGGCGGTCGAGGTGCTGAAGGAGATCCTCGGACTCGGCGACTCGCTCTCCGGCCGCCTCGTCCTTTACGACGCGCTGGCCTCCGAGCCGATGCGCTCGTTCAAGGCGGCGAAGGATCCGGCGTGCCGGCTTTGCCGCGCCGCTAGCGGCTTAACACCTCCGGATTGACCAGGCAGTCGGGTGCGACGCGGCCGGCGATGCCCTGGAGCGCGTTCTCGGCGGCCGCCACGTTCATGCGGTCGACGCATTCGGGCGACTGCGCCGAGTTGTGCGGGGAAAGCAGGGCGGTCGGAAGCTTCAGCAGCTCGTTCGTCGCCGCCGGCGGCTCGATCTCGGTGACGTCGAGGCCGCAGCCGGCGATGACCTTGGCCTTGAGGGCGGCGATCAAGGCTTTCTCGTCGATGATCGGACCGCGGGCGGTGTTGATCAGGATCGCCGAGGGCTTCATCAGCTTGAGGCGCCGCTCATTGATCAACCCGCGAGTCTCCGCCCCCAGCGGGCAATGCAAGGTCACGATGTCGGCGATCTTCAGCGCGGCGTCCAGCTCCATCGGCTCGGCGCCGGCCGCGCGGATGCGGGCCGGGTCGATCAGCGGATCGACGACGACGATCCGCATGTCCCAGCCCTGCATGCGGCGGACGACGCGGGTGCCGATGCGCCCGAAGCCCACCACCACCAGGGTCTTCCCGGCATATTCGAGCAGCAGCTCGTCGAAGCGGACGGTGTAGCCGCTGCCGTCGCGCATCGCCTTGTCGAACAGGACGAGCTTGCGGCCGACGCCCATCATCAGCGCGATCGCGTGCTCGGCGACGGTGACGGCGTTGGCCATGCCCACCGTCGCCATCTGCACGCCGCGCCTGGTGAGCGCCGGCACGTCGATCGAGTCGTAGCCGACGCCGACCCGGCAGACCACCTTCAGCTTCGGCGCTACGTCCAGCTCGGGATCGGAGAAGGGGTAGTTGGCCGGGCGGAAGATGATCGCTTCCGCATCCTTCAGCGCTGCCCGGATATTGGCGGGCGTCACGTCCTCGACGATCTCGAGGGTGACGTCCTTGCGCGCGGCGAGCACCTTCATGCCGGCCTCGACCAGGGGCCGGGCCAGAACGATCTTCGGCATCGATTGAACGCTCCTAGTAGACCGACTTCGCCTTAGGCTTCGCCTCGGCCGGCCTGGGCCCCCGCATGTCGTCGACGATGGCCTTGGCGGCCGCCGCCATGATGCGTGAGTCGTTGAGCAGCGTGACCAGCTGGTATCCCGCCTCCCGCATGCGCTTGGCGTAGGCGGTCGAGCCGGTGTGGATGCCGGCATGGATGCCGTGCTTCTTGGCGGCCTTGAGGATCTTCATCAGCAGGTCGATGCGCTTCTCGTCCGGATGGTCCATGCCCGGGCCCATGCCGTAGGAGATCGAGAGGTCGGAGGGACCGACATAGATGCCGTCGAGGCCGGGCGTCGACAGGATCTTGTCGATGTTCTTCACCGCGTCCTTGGTTTCGATCATGGCGATCGCCAGGATCTCGTCGTCGGCCTTCATGTGGTAGTCGGGGCCGCCATAGAGCGTGGCGCGGATCGGGCCGGAGCTGCGGTATCCCCGGGGCGCGTAGCGGCAGGCGCCGACGAATTTCTCGGCCTCCTCGCGGTTGTTCACCATCGGGCAGATGATGCCGTAGGCGCCGGCATCGAGCGCCTTCATCACATGCGCCGGGTCGTTCCACGGCACCCGCGCCATCGGCACCACCGACGTGGTCGAGATGCCTTGGAACATCGAGACCATCGCCTGGTAGTCGACGACGCCGTGCTGCATGTCGACGGTGAGCGAGTCCCAGCCCTGATGCGCCATCACCTCGGCGGCGAAGCCGCTCGGGATCGACAGCCAGCCGTTGACCACGCATTGGCCGGCTTTCCACATCGCACGCACATTGTTCGGACGCATGTTTCCCCCGGGTCTTTCGCGGTTGGGTTTCTAGAGAAGCTGCTCGATGACCCGGTCGGGCGGGCTGTGGCCGTCGACCCAGGTCTTGATGTTGATGATGACGCGCTCGCCCATGGCGAGGCGGCCCTCCAGGGTCGCCGAACCCATGTGCGGAAGCAAGACGGCGTTGTCGAGCTCCAGCAGCTTCGGATGGATCGCGGGCTCGTGCTCGAAGACGTCGAGGCCGGCGCCGCCGAGGCTGTGGGCGGCCAGCGCATGCACCAGCGCCGCCTCGTCGACAACCTCGCCGCGCGAGGTGTTGACCAGGATGGCGCCGGGCTTGATCAGCTTGATCCGGCGGGCGGAGAGCAGGTGGTAGGTTGCCGGCGTGTGCGGGCAGTTGACCGAGATCACGTCCATCCGCGCCAGCATCTGGTCCAGGCTCTCCCAGTATGTCGCCTCCAGCCCCGCCTCGACGTCCGGATAGACGCGCTTCCGATTGTGATAGTGGATCGACATGCCGAAGGCGCGGGCGCGCCTGGCGATCGCCTGGCCGATGCGGCCCATGCCGACGATGCCGAGCCGCTTGCCGGTCAGCCGCGTCCCCAGCATCGAGGTCGGCGACCAGCCCCGCCACTCGCCCGAGCGCGCCAGCTTCTCGCCGGCGCCGATCCGTCGCGAGACGGCAAGGATCAGCGCCATCGCCATGTCGGCGGTGTCGTCGGTCAGCACACCCGGCGTGTTGGTGACGATGACGTCGCGGGCCTGGGCCGCCGCCAGGTCGATATGGTCGACGCCGGTGCCGAACGAGGCGATCAGCTTCAGCTGCGGGCCGGCCGCGGCGATCACCTCCTTGTCGATGCGGTCGGTGACCGTCGGCACCAGCACCTCGGCCCGGCCGACGGCGGCGAGCAGGTCGTCATGGGCGAGCGCCCGGTCGTCGAGATTGAGCTGGGTCTGGAACAGCTCCATCATCCGCGTCTCGATCGCGTCCGGCAGCTTGCGGGTGACGACGACCAGCGGCTTTCGCGTGCTCAAGGGGAGCATCCTCGGGACGGTGTTCCCCGGCAGTAGCAAGGCCCGGCGGGGTTGTCCACCGACTCAGGCATCGACCGAACGGAGCAGCGCCGGCAGGCGGGCGCCCAGCGTTGCGGCGCGAACCACCATCAGCGCCATCATGGCGAGCCAGAGGCCGTGGTTGCCGAAGTAGGGGACCAGGAGCCAGGCAGTGGCGGCGAAGCAGAGGCCGGCCAGGATCATCGAGTTCCGCATCTCGCGGCCGCGGGCGGCGCCCCAGTAGATGCCGTCGAGCTGGAAGCTCCAGACCGCGATCAGCGGGCTGATCGCCGCCCAGGGCAGATATTTCAGCGCCTCCGCCCGGACCTCGGGGATGTCGGTGAGGCCGGCGACGATCCAAGGTCCGGCGAACCAGTAGGCGGTGCTGAAGGCCAGGGCCACGCCGGCCGACCAGACGGTGGTGGCGGCGAGACGGTCGTCGAGCTGCTTTCGATCGCGGGCGCCGATGGCGTCGCCGACCAGGGATTCGGCGGCGTTGGCGAAGCCATCCAGCGCATAGGCCATGAACGCATGGAAGGTCCAGAGGATGGCGTTGGCGGCCACCGTGAGGTCGCCGAAGCGGGCACCGATCGCGGTGAACGACGAAAGGCAGGAGATCAGCACCAGCGTGCGGATGAAGATGTCGCGGTTGAGCGCGAACAGGCGCCAGAGCTTGGCCGGATCGAGCAGCCGGGCGCGGTCGACGGTGCCCTTGAGCGACGGGAGCCGGCGGAGCGCGAAGCCGAGCCCGACGATCGCGCCGGAGTACTCGGCGATGACGTTGGCGAAGGCGACGCCGGCGATGGTCCAGCCGAGGCCGAGAACGAACAGGAGGTCGAGGCAGAGATTGACCAGGTTGATGACGATCTGCAGCAGGAGCCCGATGCGGGCGTTCTGCAGGCCCATGAACCAGCCCAGCAGCACGAAGTTCACCAGGACCGCCGGCGCGCCCCAGATGCGGATGGAGACGTAGATCCTGGCGTTCTCGATGATCTCCGGGCTCGCGTGCAGGACCTCGAAGGCGGCCCAGCGGATCGGCACCTGGAGGATGATCATCGCGACCCCGGCGATGCCGGCCAGCAGCAGCGCGCGGTAGAGCGTCGCCTTCACCTCGGCGCCGTCGCCTGCGCCTTGCGCCTGAGCGACCGGGCCGGTGGTGCCGGTCCTCAAGAACGCCAGGCTGAAGTAGACGAAAGAGAACACCACCGCGCCGAGAGCCGAGGCGCCGAGGAAATGCGCCTCGGGCAGATGGCCGAGCACGGCCGTGTTCACCGCGCCGACCAGCGGCACGGTGACGTTGGCCGCGATCATCGGCCAGGCCAGCGCCAGCGCGCGGCGATGGGCGGCGCGGCTGCCGAACTGCATCTTGAAAGCGCTCCTAGCGCTCGTGTCCCCTCTCCCGACGTCGTCGGGGGAGGGCTAGGGTGGGGGCGAATGCCGACCAGGCAGTGCGTCTTGTTCGCACCGGATTCATCTACCGGTTCGCCAGGTCGGCCAGCACTTCCGCGAGCACGCGGGCACCGGATGCCAGGTCGTGCGGCGTCGCGTTCTCGGCTTCGTTGTGGCTGATGCCCTTCTCGCAGGGAACGAAGATCATCGCCGTCGGACAGACCCGGGCGAGGTAGATCGCGTCGTGCCCGGCGCCGGAGAGGATCGGCATCGACGAAATCCCGAGACGATCGGCCGCCGCCTGGATGAGGCCGGGCAGCAGGCCGGTGAATGCCGTCGGCTTAACCCAGAGCGTCTCCGTCGCCTTGACCTCGCAGGGTCCGCGATGGGCCTGGCAGACGGCATCGACGCCGTCGCCGAGCCGGGCCAGGACGGAGTCGTCCGGGTGGCGGAAGTCGATGCCGAAGGTGACCTTTCCGGGAACCACCGCGGGTGCGTTGGGCTCGACGACGAAGCGGCCGATGGTGAAGCGGACGACATCGAGCGGATCGTGAAAATGCGCCTGGAGCGCAACGGCCATGCGGGCGCCGGCGGCGAAGGCATCCTTGCGCCACGCATGCCGGAGCGTGCCCGAGTGGCCGTCCTCGCCGGTGACCTCGACCTGGAATCGGCGAACGCCCTGGATGGCGGTGACCACGCCGATGGCCTTGCCGCGCGCCTCCAGCTCCGGCCCCTGCTCGATATGGGCCTCGACGAAGGCGCTGACGGGAACGCCGAGCGGGCGGTCGGCCGCGATCGGCAAATGCGCCCTGGTGCGCTTCAGCGCCTCGCCGACGGTGAGGCCGTCGAAACCGGCCAGGGCCAGCATGTCGGCGAGCGGTCGCGCCCCGGCGAAGACCGAGGAGCCGAGCGTCCCTGGCCACTGCCCGCCGGCGCTTTCCTCGCAGGTCCAGACCGTGCATTCGATCGCTCGCTTCGTCGCGATCCCGGCGTCCTCCATCGCCTCCAGGGCCTCGAGCGCGGCGAGCACGCCATAGATTCCGTCGAAGCGTCCGCCGGAGGGCTGGGTGTCGGTGTGCGAGCCGCTCATCACCGGGGCCAAGCTTGGCTCGTTGCCCTCGCGACGGACGAAGAGGTTGCCGATCGGGTCGATGAAGCTCCTGAAGCCGCGGGCGGCACCCCAGCGGGCGAGCAGGGCGCGGGCTTCGTTGTCGAGATCGGTCAGCGCCAGACGGCGCACGCCGCCCCTCGGCGTCCGCCCCAGCTCCGCCATGTCCATGTGACGCCGCCAGAGTCGGGTCTCGTCGACCCTTGCCGCCGCCCTGCCGAAGGTCACGCCTCGTCTACCGGTTCGCCAGGTCGGCCAGCACTTCCGCCAGCACGCGGGCGCCGGAGGCCAGGTCGTAGGGCGTCGCGTTCTCGATCTCGTTGTGGCTGATGCCCTTCTCGCAGGGGACGAAGATCATCGCCGTCGGGCAGACCTTGGCGAGGTAGATCGAATCATGCCCGGCGCCAGACAGGATCGGCATCGAGGAGAGGCCGAGCCGGTCGGCCGCCGACTGGATCAGCTCGGGCAGAAGGCCAGAGAACGGCACGGGCTGCGAGCGCATGAACTGCGTCACCTTCACCTGGCACGGTCCGCGCAGCGACTGGCATAGCGGCTCGACCCCGTCGCCCAGCTTGACGATGACGGCCTCGTCGGGATGGCGGAAATCGATGGTGAAGGTGACCTTGCCGGGGATCACCGCCATCGCATTCGGCTCGACCGCGAAGCGTCCGACGGTGAACCGGATGCGGTCCTCGGCATCCATGAAGTGCTTGCGGAGCGCCTGGACCATGTCGGTGGCGGCGAACAGCGCGTCCTTGCGCCGGGCCCGCGTCACCGTGCCGGCATGGCCGTCCTCGCCGGTCACCTCGACGGCGAAGCGGCGCGAGCCTTGGATCGCGGTCACCACGCCGATGGTCTTGCCGAGGGCCTCCAGCTCCGGCCCTTGCTCGATATGGGCCTCGACGAATGAGGCGACCTTTATCCCGAGCGGGCGTTCGATGGCGCCCGGCACCCGCGCCCGCGTCCGCTCCAGCGCCGCGGCGACGGTGACGCCTTCGTGGTCCTTCATCTTGAGGACGTCATCGAGCTTGTTGGTGCCGGCGAAGACCGAGGAGCCCATGGTGCCCAGCGGGAAGCGGGCGCCGCCCTCCTCGCAAGTCCACACCGCCGCCTCGATCGCGCGTTTGGTCTCGAGCCCGGCATCGTCGATCGCCTCCAGCGCCTCCAGCGCCGCCAGCACGCCGTAGATGCCGTCGAAGCGGCCGCCCGAGGGCTGGGTGTCGGTGTGCGAGCCGCTCATCACCGGCGCCAAGCTCGGATCGGTGCCCTCGCGGCGGACGAAGAAGTTGCCGATCGGGTCGATGTAGCTCTTGAAGCCGCGCTTGGCCCCCCAGGCCATCAGCAAGGCCCGCGCGTCCGCGTCGAGGTCGGTCAGCGCCAGGCGCCTGACCCCGCCCTTCGGCGTCTTCCCCAGCTCCGCCATGTCCATGTGGCGCTGCCACAGCCGCGCCTCGTCGACCTTCGCCCCTGCCTTGCCGTCGCTCATGCCGTGCCTCCTCGAAAGCTGCCCGCCGCCAGGTGGCCGAGCCACACCGCGACGAGGCAGAGACTGACCGATGCCAGAACGTTCGCCGCCGCCTTCGGCCATTCGCCGTCCTGGACCAGGACCAGCGTCTGCAGGCTGAAGGCGGAAAAGGTCGTATAGCCGCCGAGCACGCCGACCATCAGGAACTGCTTGGCCGGCGACCCCATCGGCAGCGCCGCCACCAGGCCGATCGCGAACGACCCGGTGATGTTGGTGACCACCGTCGCCCAGGGAAAGCTGGACCGGAACAGCGCCTCGAAGGCGACCGACAGCCAGAACCGGCTGACGCTGCCGAGGGCGCCGCCGAGGGCGATCCAGAGGGTGCTTGCGAGCATGACCGGGCGGGCGGGTGGCGAGGGGCCAGAGAATGCGCCCGCCCGAGCCTGAGGTCGAGGCCGCACATTGTCAGGGAGGAGGCCGGACGGTACCGTTTCGCTCAGCGAATTCCGGCTTGTCCGGATAGAGGAATTGACGTCCCTTTAAGCCCGCGTCGGCTAGGACCGGCCCGAGGTTCCCTGGAGGGGACGCCGGAGGCTTGGAGATCGACGAGTCGATGCGAGACCAGGTGGAGCCGATGGCGGACGAGGGCCGTCCCGTTGCTGACCGGGCAGAAGAGGCGAGCCGCTCTGCGGCCGCGGAGGACCGGCTGACTGCCGAGGAGCGGCGTCTTCGCGATTTCGCCGAAGTCTCCTCGGACTGGTTCTACGAGCTCGACCGCGATCTCAAGTTCTCGCTGCTGTCGTCCGGCTCCTCGGCCAGGACGGGCGAGGATCCGTCGGCCCTGATCGGACAGATGCCCGCGAAAGAAGGGCTCGAGAATGTCAGCGACGAAGCCTGGGTGGCCCATATCGCGGATCTCGCGCAGCGCCGCCCGATCGTCGATTTCCGCTTTGCCCGCCGCGACATGACCGGCCGGCTCCGCCATTTCAGCATCAACGCCAAGCCGATCTTCGATGCCGACGGCACCTTCGCCGGATACCGCGGCACCGGCCGCGAGATCACCGCGCTGGTAGACGCCGAGCGGTTCCTCAGAGACGTCATCGACGCGGTTCCGGCCGTCATCATGGTCAAGGACGCCGAGCAGCGTTACGTGATGATGAACGACTACTACGCCGGCCTGCTGGGGACGACGGCGGCGGTCGGCGCGGGAAAGGTCAGCGGCACGTTCCTCGGCGAGGCGGCGGCGGCCGTCGGGCGCACGGCGGACGAGGCGGTGCTGGCCTCGGGCGTGCCGAGCGAGGTCTTCCAGCGGGACTTTCCGACCGCGGCCGGACCCTCGCGGATGTTCCTGGTCCGCAAGGTGCCGCTC
This sequence comes from Rhizobium sp. Q54, assembly GCA_945871425.1. GTDB lineage: Bacteria > Pseudomonadota > Alphaproteobacteria > SHVZ01 > SHVZ01 > SHVZ01. The sequence continues at coordinate 75,438 of CAMBVS010000012.1, forward strand.
CGCGACGGCACCGGTGCGACCACGCGCGTGCTCACCGTCGGCATGGACATCTCGCCGCTGAAGGAGGCGGAGAAGGCCCTGGTCGACACCCAGTCGCGCCTTCGCCAAAGCGAGCAGCGCTTCCGCGACTTCGCCGAGTCCTCCTCCCACTGGCTGTGGGAGCTGGACCGGGAGATGCGCTACACCTTCGTCTCCGACGGCGTCCGCGCCATGACCGGGCTGCCGCCGGACGCCTATGTCGGCCTTCGCCTGTTCGACACCCATGCCGGCCAG
>CAMBVS010000013.1 GCA_945871425.1 Rhizobium sp. Q54
CTGTGGGAGGAGCGCGGCTCCTTCCGCGCGGCCGAGGGCTCCTCGCGCCCCAAATATTATGTGCTCGAGATGTTTCCGTACCCGTCGGGGCGGCTGCACATGGGGCATGTGCGCAACTACACGCTCGGCGACGTCGTCGCCCGCTACAAGCGCGCCCGGGGCTTCAACGTCCTGCACCCGATGGGCTGGGATGCCTTCGGGCTGCCGGCCGAGAACGCCGCGATCGAGGCCAAGGTCCATCCGGCCAAGTGGACCAAGGCCAACATCGCGACGATGAAGGCGCAGCAGAAGGCGATGGGATTTTCCTACGACTGGGAGCGCGAGGTCACCGCCTGCGAGCCTGACTACTACAAGCACGAGCAGAAGATGTTCCTGGATTTCCTGAAGGCAGGCCTCGCCTACCGGAAGGAGAGCTGGGTCAACTGGGACCCGGTCGAGAACACCGTGCTGGCCAACGAGCAGGTGGTCGACGGCCGCGGCTGGCGTTCGGGCGCGCCGGTCGAGAAGCGCCTGCTGTCCCAGTGGAACCTGAAGATCACCGAGTTCTCCGACGACCTGCTGGAGGCGCTGAAGACGCTCGACCGCTGGCCGGACAAGGTCCGGCTGATGCAGGAGAACTGGATCGGCCGCTCCGAGGGCGCGCGCGTCAAGTTCCCGCTGGCCGGGCGTAGCGATGCCGTGGAGGTCTTCACGACGCGGCCGGACACGCTGTTCGGCGCCTCTTTCGTCGCCATCGCCGCCAACCATCCGCTGGCGCAGGCACTGGCGAAAGGTGATCCGGCCCTGGAGGAGTTCATCCGCGAGTGCAACCGGATGGGCACCAGCGAGGCGACGCTGGAGCAGGCCGAGAAGAAGGGCCACCTGACGACGCTGAAGGCTGTGCATCCCTTCGATCCGACATGGGAGCTGCCGGTCTACGTCGCCAACTTCGTGCTGATGGAATACGGCACCGGCGCCATCTTCGGCTGCCCGGCGCACGACCAGCGCGACCTGGACTTCGCCCGCAAGTACAAGCTGCCGGTGGTGCCGGTGGTGCGGCCGAGGGACGAGGCGACGATCGTGATCGCCATGGATGCCTTCACCGACGACGGCGTCGCCTTCAATTCCAAGTTCATGGACGGAATGCCGACCGCGGAAGCGAAGAAGGCGGCGATCGACCGGCTGGAGACGGAGGCCGTCGGCACGCGCTCGATCACCTATCGATTGCGCGACTGGGGCGTGTCGCGCCAGCGCTACTGGGGCTGCCCGATCCCGGTGATCCATTGCGGCGCCTGCGGCATCGTGCCGGTGCCGGTGGCGGACCTGCCGGTCGAGCTGCCGGCCGACGTCACCTTCGACAAGCCCGGCAACCCGCTGGACCATCACCCGACCTGGAAGAACGTCGCCTGCCCGACCTGCGGCAAGCCGGCCCGGCGCGAGACCGACACCTTCGATACCTTCTTCGAGAGCTCATGGTACTTCGCGCGCTTCTGCGATGCGCAGAACGCGCAGGAGGCCTTCTCGCGCAGGAAGGTCGACCACTGGATGCCGGTCGACCAGTACATCGGCGGTGTCGAGCATGCGGTCCTGCACCTGCTCTACTCGCGCTTTTTCATGCGCGCGCTGAAGCGCTGCGGCTACATCGGCGTCGAGGAGCCCTTCGCCGGCCTGATGACCCAGGGCATGGTCTGCCATCAGACCTATCGCGACCACGACGGCAAATGGGTCCAGCCGGACCAGGTGAGGAAAGAAGGCGATCACTGGGTCAAGGTCGACGACGGCAGCCCGGTCACCGCCGGTCGCTCGGAGAAGATGTCGAAATCGAAGAAGAACGTGGTCGATCCGGCGCACATCATCGACACCTACGGCGCCGACACCGCGCGACTGTTCATGCTCTCCGACAGCCCGCCCGAGCGCGACCTCGAATGGACCGATGCCGGGATCGACGGCGCCTGGCGCTACACCCAGCGCCTGCATCGCGCCATCGTTGAGCCGGCGAAGACGCTGGCGGCGAAGGGCACGCGGCGGCCGAGCGAACTCGGTCCTGCGGCGACCGAGATCGAGCGCAAGATCCACAAGACCATCCACTTCGTCACCGACGACCTGGAGAAGTTCCACTTCAACCGCGCGGTCGCCCGCATCCGCGAGCTGTCGAACGCGCTCGAGGATTTCGACGGCGAGGGCGCCGACGCCGCTTGGGTTCGGCGCTTCGGCTGGGAGGCGCTGGTCAAGCTGATCGGCCCGATGATGCCGCATCTCGGCGAGAGCCTGTGGCGGGCGCTGGGATATGCCGAGCTGCTGGTCGATGAGAGCTGGCCCGCCGCCGACCCGCGCCTGATCGTCGACGAGACGGTGACGATCGCGGTCCAGATCAACGGCAGGCTCCGCGGCACCGTCGAGCTGCCGCGCGACGCCGACAAATCCGCCGCCGAGGCTGCTGCGCTGGGGCAGGCCGACGTCGCCAAGTTCATCGCCGGCCGCGCGCCGAAGAAGGTGATCGTCGTGCCGAACCGGATCGTCAATGTGGTGCTCTGAGAAGCAGCGCGACCGCGTTCCGGAACCCACTCCCGGCGGAGCCGGGGCACGGTGGATTCTGCGCAGCAGCATTCTCGCCTTCGCTCTCCTCCTCTCAGCCTGCGGTTTCCAGCCGCTCTACGGCAGCGGTGGCGGCGGCGTGCCGAGTGTCGCGGTGGAGGCGATGGCGGGGACGCGCATCGCGCTCATCGCCGATCGTCCCGGGCAGGAGCTGCGCAACAACCTGCTCGACCGTCTGACGCCGCGAGGCCAGCCGGCGAAGCCGCGCTACGAGCTGGTGGTCTCGCTTTCAGAGCGCCTGGACCGGCTCGGCATCGCGCTCGACGACTCGGCGACCTATGGCCGGGTTTCGCTCACTGCGGGCTTCACGCTTCGCGATATCGCCTCGGGCCAGACGGTGCTGAGCGGGCAGAGCCGCTGGGTCAACGGCTACACCGTCGTCGTCTCGCATTTCGCCAACCTCGCCTCCGAGGCCGGGGCACGAAGCCGGGGCTTGCGCGAGATCGCCGACGACATCCGCCAGCAGCTCGGGCTGCACTTCTCCAAGCCGGCGTCGTGAAGATCGCCGAGCGCTCGATCGAGGGGTTTCTCCGTCGACCCGATCCGAAGGTTCGCGCCGTCCTCTTCTATGGCAGCGACATCGGGCTGATGCGCGAGCGCGCCAAGGCGGTGGCCAGGAGCGTGGTCGAGGATCTCGGCGATCCGTTCCGTGTCGTCGAGCTTGCCGCCAAGACCGTGCGCGAGGATCCGGCGCGGCTCTCCGACGAGGCGGCGGCGATCGCCTTCACCGGCGGTCGCAAGGTGGTGTGGGTGAGGGACGGCGGCGACGGACTCGCCGAGGCGGTACGATCGCTGTTGGCGCAGACGGGTTGGGAGGCGCTGGTCATCGTCGAGGCGCCCGAGCTCGCCCGGCGTTCGAAGCTGGTCGATGCGTTCGAGGATGACGACGCCGCCGCCGCGATCGGCTGCTATCCGGATCGCGAGGAGGCGATCGAGCGCGTGGTCGAGGAGACGCTGGCGGCGCGCGGGCTCGAGATCGCCCCCGATGCGCTTGCCTTTCTCTCCGAGCATCTCGGCGGCGATCGCGGCATGACGCGGGCCGAGGCGGAGAAGCTGGCGCTCTATTGCGCCGGGCAGAAGACCGTCAGCCGCGCGGATGCGGTCGCCGCCATCGGCGACAGCGCCGCGGTCGGGCTCGACGATGCCGTGCTCGGTGCCTTCGACGGCGACCCGGTTCGGCTGTCGCGGGCGCTGGCCCGGCTTCGCGGCGAGGGCATGTCGCCGGTTGCGATCCTCATCGCCGCCCAGCGTCACGGCCAGCGGCTGCAGCTGGTCGCACAGGCAGTGGCCGGAGGGGCGCCGCCCGCTTCGGCCGTCCGCGCCTTGCGCCCCCCGGTCTACTTTGACACCGCGGCCAGCTTCGAGCGCCAGGCCCGGCGCTGGAGCGTGGCCATGGTCGGTCGCGCGATCGGGCTCCTGACCGAGGCCGACCTGCGCGTCCGTTCGACGGGTTCGCCGGCCCAGGCGCTCGCGGGCCAGGCCCTTCAGGCGATAGCCGGCCTCGCCAGACGGGCGTAGGAGAGCGTCGAGGGGGACGGCCGGGCCGAGGCTCACCCTGGCGGCAGATGCGCTGCCCAGTCAAAAAACCGCGCCGGATGCCGCCGCGCGCGGTATATCGAGTCGATACTCAACTAGATCAATGCTTTAAGTGGCTGGTTCCAGCCGCAGTCAGACGGCTGGCGGGTTGCCCTGCGTGATCCGGGAGAGCAGACCGTCGAGTTGCTCGAGGGTGCCGTAGTAAATCGTCAGCGAGCCCGTCTTCCCGTCATAGGAGACTTTGACCCGAAGACCGAGCAAGGTTTCGAGGTCTCGCTCCAGCGCGGCGGTATTGGGATCCGCGGGAGTGGCGGGTTTTGCGGTAGGGCCGGCAGGCTTCTCCGGTGATACCAGTCGTTCCACTTGCCGGACGGTAAGACCTTTGTCGACGATCCGCTTCGCCAGCACTTCCGCATCGTCATGCCCGACCAGGGCGCGGGCATGTCCTGCGGTCAGCTGACCGGTCTCAACCAGCCTTCGGACCGGCTCCGGAAGGGTCAGGAGACGCATCAGATTGGCCACATGGCTTCGGCTCTTGCCCACGACCTTGGCCAGGTCCTCCTGGGTATGGCCGAATTCCTCGACCAGCCGGCGGTAGCCCTCCGCCTCTTCGACCGCGTTCAGATCCTGCCGCTGGATGTTCTCGACCAGCGCCACTTCGAGGGCGTCGCGGTCGGGAAGGTCCTTGATGAGGATCGGCACCTCGTGGAGCTGAGCCAGCTGGGCAGCCCGCCAGCGACGCTCGCCGGCGATGATCTCGTAGGCGTTGGATGACTCGGGATGCCGCCGGACCAGGATCGGCTGCAGTATGCCCTGGGCCCGGATCGAGTCGACCAGGGTGGCGAGCGCCTCCTCGTCGAAATGCTTGCGCGGCTGGAAGCGTCCTGGGTAGATCTGGTCGATCGGGACGCTCTTGGACTGGCGCAGCTTGTCGAGCTCGGCGTAGTCCTGCGCCTCCTCGCCGAACAGCTGGCCGAGGCCCCGCCCGAGGCCGCGCCGGCGGCCCTGGCCTTCCTGCTCCTCGATCACGCCGCGATCCGGCGTTCGCGGCGCATGACCTCCCCGGCCAGGTGCAGATAGGCCTGGGAACCGACGCATTTCAGGTCGTAGACCAGGACCGGCTTGCCGTGCGACGGCGCCTCGGAAACCCGCACATTGCGCGGAATCACGGTTTCGTAGACCTTCTCGCCGAGATATCCGCGGACGTCGGCGGCGACCATGTCGGAGAGGTTGTTGCGCTTGTCGTACATGGTCAGCACGACGCCCTGGATCTCGAGCCGCGGGTTCAGCGCCCGCTTTACCCGCTCGATGGTCTTGATCAGGTGGCTGAGGCCCTCGAGTGCGTAGAACTCGCACTGCAGCGGCACCAGCACGGCATCCGCCGCGACCAGCGCATTCAAGGTGAGCAGGCCGAGCGAGGGCGGGCAGTCGATGAGAATGTAGTCGGTGCCATGCGCGTCGCTCAGCACGTCGGCAAGCTTGAATTCGCGGCGGCCCTGTTCGACCAGCTCGATCTCGGCGCCGGAGAGATCCACCGATGCCGGCACGATCGACAGCCGCGGGATCGCCGTCGGCTGGACCGCCTTCGAGATCGGCAGGCCCTCGCAGAGCACGGCATAGGTGTCGCGCTCGCGCGCGGTCCGGGCAATACCGAGGCCGGTGGAGGCGTTGCCCTGCGGATCGAGGTCGATGATCAGGACCCGCTTGTCGCAGGCGGCGAGGGCGGTCGCCAGGTTGATGGTGGTGGTCGTCTTGCCGACACCGCCCTTTTGATTGGCGACAGCAATGATTCGCGGTCGATCGGACACGATGTCCGCCAATTCGATCATGTCTTTCGCTCCACCCTGGTCAGCCTGAGGATTACGCCGGTAGGACTTGTCCGACTTGGGAGGCGTTCCACGGTCATATTCCACCCTTTCCGGGCCTCCGTCAATTCCTCATCGGCCGTCTCTCCTTTGAGAAAGAGCGCTACCGTCTCCGGGCCCAGGAACTCCCCGGTCAAGTCGAGGAGGCGCGGCAGGGGCGCGAGGGCTCTCGAGGTCACACTCCGGGCCTTCCACGGGGTCAGCGACTCTGCCCGAGCCTCATGGATCGTCATACCGAGGACGAGCTGGCGGTCGAGCTCGCGGAGGAAGGCGCATTTTCGACTGTCGGACTCGACGAGATGGACATCGGCGACGCCCATCACGGCCAGAACCGCCCCCGGAAAGCCGGCACCGCTGCCGAAGTCGACCAAACCCGGTCCCTCCGGCAGATGGCGACGCAGTTGGGCGGAATCGAGAAAGTGCCGTTCCCAGATATCGGCAGCGGTGGACTTGCCGATCAGGTTGACGGCCCGCTGCCAGCGGATCAGAAGCGAGGCGTAAAGGCGAAAGCGGTCGAGTGTTTCACGTGAAACACCGGTCGCGACCGCGAAATCCTCCGGCTTCATGCCCGGGCGTGGCGCAAAAGGGCCACGACCGCTGCCGGCGTGACCCCGGAAAGCCGCGCCGCTGCCCCGATCGTCGCCGGCCGGGCCCTGCTGAGGATCGTCCTGACCTCCGTCGACAGGCCACCGATGGCGTTCACGTCGAGATCATCGGGAAGAACCAGGTTTTCATCACGGCGAAACGCCTCGATGTCCGCTTCCTGGCGCTGAAGATAGCCGGCATAGCGGCCATCGATCTCCAGCTGGCCCCAAATCTCCGGGGCCAAAAGCCCGATTTCAGGCCAAATCGCGGTCAGGCGATCCAGCGTCACCTCGGGAAACGACAAAAGCGCGAAGGCCGAGCGGATCTGACCGTCCTGGGTGACCTGCAGACCCTGGCGGAGCAGGGCCGAAGGGCTGGCGGCCAGGCGATCGAGCAGACGCCGGGCCGCTGTGAGCGCGGCCGCGCGTGTCTCGAAGGCCAGCCGCCGCACGCCGCCCACACATCCGATCTCGAGTCCCCGTGGCGTCAGGCGAAGATCGGCATTGTCGGCCCGGAGGCTGAGGCGATACTCGGCCCGCGAGGTGAACATGCGATAGGGCTCGGTCACGCCGCGGCTCACCAGGTCGTCGACCATGACGCCGGCATAGGCATCGGCGCGGCTCAAAGCGAAGGTCCGGCCAGGGCTCCCGACTGAAAGCGCCGCATTGATGCCGGCGATCAGTCCCTGGGCGGCGGCCTCCTCGTAGCCGGTCGTCCCGTTGATCTGCCCAGCCATGAAAAGCCCGGAAATCTGCCGGGCCTCAAGGGTCGGCCGCAGCTCCCGCGGGTCGACATGGTCATATTCGATGGCATAGCCGGCCTGCAGGATGGCCGCCCGCTCGAGCCCGGGGATGGTCCGCACCAGCTCGGCCTGGACCTCGGCCGGGAGGGACGTCGAAATCCCGTTCGGATAGACCGTCGGGTCGTCCAGGCCCTCGGGCTCGAGGAAGATCTGATGCCGGTCACGGTCGCCGAACCGCACCACCTTGTCCTCGATCGAAGGGCAATAGCGGGGGCCGACGCTTTCGATCTGGCCCGAATACATCGGCGCCCGGTGCAGATTGGCCCGGATCAGGGCATGGGTCGCGGGCGTCGTCGCGGTGATGTGGCAGGGGATCTGCGGCGTGGTGATCCGCTCGGTCAGGGCCGAGAAAGGCTCGGGTGGATCGTCCCCACGCTGTACCTCGAGGCCGGCCCAGTCGATGGTGCGGCCGTCGAGGCGGGGCGGGGTTCCGGTCTTCAGCCGACCAAGACCGAAGCCGAGCCGGGCCAGCGCCGCCGAAAGGCCGAGGGCAGGGGGCTCGCCGATCCGTCCGGCCGATTCTGTCGTCTCGCCACGATGGATCAGGCCCCGGAGGAAGGTTCCGGTGGTGACGACCACGGCCCCGGTCCGGATCTCCCGGCCATCGCCGAGGACCACAGCGGCAATCCGGCCATTCTCGGCCAGAATGCCCTCGACGCCGCCCTCGACGATCTCGAGATTCGGCTGCTCGGCCAGCAGCGCCTGGACGGCGTCGCGATAGAGCCGGCGGTCGGCCTGGGCACGGGGGCCGCGGACAGCCGGCCCCTTGCTGCGATTGAGGACCCGGAACTGGATGCCACCGCGATCAATCGCCCGGCCCATGATCCCGTCCAGCGCATCGATCTCCCGGACCAGGTGTCCCTTGCCGAGACCCCCGATCGCCGGGTTGCAGGACATGGCGCCGATGGTGTCGCGGCGATGGGTGACCAGCGCCGTCCGGGCACCCATGCGGGCCGCCGCGGCCGCCGCTTCCGTCCCCGCATGACCGCCGCCGATGACCACCACGTCGAACTTCATGACCCGACTTTACTCTTCGAATGTTTCACGTGGAACATCCACGCTCACTTGCCGATGCAGAAAGTCCGGAACAGCGCGTCGAGGACATCCTCGACGTCGATCCGCCCCGTCAGACGGCCAAGTGCTTGAGCTGCAATGCGTAATTCCTCGGCCCGAAGCTCCGCCTCACCCCCCTCCAAGGCCCGATCTATCGCTCCGATACAGTCAAAAAGGCCTTCCCGATGCCTGGCCCGGGTCAGCTGCGGGGCCTCGCTCTCCCCGGCCAGGCGACCGACCGCGTCGGTCAGCCGCTCGATCAACGCCTCGAGGCCCTCGCCCGACCTGACCGAAACGGGTAGGACCGGCAGCCCGTCCCAGACCGGAGGGACCGGTCCCAGGTCCGACTTGTTACCGACCACGATGATGCCCGGGCTGACCACCGATCGGACCTCCGGGGTATAGAGAGCGGTCCAGTCGCCGACCGCCCCGACCAGGATCTTGAGGTCGGCCCCCCCGGCCCAGGCGGTCGCCCGGCGGACCCCCTCCGCCTCCAGCGCGTCCGCCGCCCGGCGAAGGCCGGCGGTGTCGGCGAGGATGGCCGGCACCCCGCCCAGGTCCAGATGGACCTCGATGACGTCGCGCGTGGTCCCAGCGACGGTCGAAACGATCGCCGCGTCGCGTTGGGCGAGGACGTTTAGCAGACTCGACTTTCCGGCGTTGGGAGGGCCCAAAATCGCCACCCGGACCCCCTCCCGGAGGCGCTCGCCGCGGCCCTGGACCCCCAAAAAACTCGATATATCACTTCTTAACAACAACAGCTCGCGGGCCACGCGCTCCTCGACCCCCGCCGGTAGCTCCTCGTCGGCAAAGTCGAGAACCGCCTCGGTCAACGCCATGGCGGCGATCAAACGTTGCCGCCAGCCCTCGAACTGCGCCCCGAGCCCCCCTTCCATCTGCCGGAGGGCCTGCCGGCGCTGCCCGGAGGTCTCGGCATCGACCAGATCGGCGATCGCTTCGGCCTGGGTCAGATCCATCTTGCCGTTGTGGAAGGCGCGGCGGGTGAACTCCCCCGGCGCCGCCGCCCGGAGACCGCGCCGGCCGAGCATCTCGGTCATCGCCGCGACGGTCGCCCGGCCGCCATGCAGGTGGAACTCGGCGACATCCTCGCCGGTATAGCTGTGGGGGGCCGGAAACCAGAGACAGAGCCCCCGATCGACGACCTCTCCGATCGTCCCGTCACCGGGACGATCGGAGAGGTCGGCCAAAACCGCCCGCCGAGGCGCCGGCAAATGGCCGACCAGCGCCTCGACCGCCGCCTTCACGCCGAGGCCGGAGAGGCGCAGCACCGCGACCGCCGACCGGCCGGCCGGCGTCGCCAGCGCATAGATGCCCGGCTGCTGGGGCGGCGCCTTTCCCTTATGATCTCCGGCCATGTCCAGGAGCCCGCGTTGAACCGTCTCGCCGAAGCGACCAGCCCGTACCTGCTACAGCACCGGGAGAACCCCGTCCATTGGCAGACCTGGAACCCCGAGGCCTTCGCCGAGGCGAGACGCCGGGACGTGCCGGTGCTGCTGTCCGTCGGCTATGCCGCCTGCCATTGGTGCCATGTCATGGCCCATGAGAGCTTCGAGGACGAAGCCACCGCCGCGGTGATGAACGAGCTGTTCGTCAACATCAAGGTCGACCGCGAGGAGCGGCCGGACGTCGACACCATCTACCAGTCGGCCCTGTCACTGCTGGGTGAATCCGGCGGCTGGCCGCTCACCATGTTCCTGACCCCCGCGGGGGAGCCGTTCTGGGGTGGGACCTATTTCCCGCCGGCGGCGCGTTACGGCCGCCCCGGCTTCGTCGACGTGCTGCGCAGCATCCACGGCACCTACAAGCGCCAGCCCGAGACCGTCGCCAAGAATGTCGGCGCGCTGAAGGAGGCGCTCGGCAAGCTGTCGATCTCCCGCCCCGGCGACCTGCCGTCGCCGACCGATCTCGACCGCGCCGCCCGGCGGCTCGCCCGCGAGGTCGACCCTTTCTTCGGCGGCTTCGGCTCGGCGCCGAAATTCCCCAACGTCGCCGGATTTCTTCTCCTCTGGCGGGCCTGGGTGCGTACGGGTCAGCGGCCATTCCTGGAAGCGGTCACCACGACGCTGAACCGCATGTGCCAGGGCGGCATCTACGACCATCTCGGTGGCGGCTTCTCCCGCTACTCGGTCGACGAGGAGTGGCTGGTCCCGCATTTCGAGAAGATGCTCTACGACAACGCCGAGCTGATCGAGCTCTTGACGCTCGCCTGGCAGGACTTGAAGACACCGCTCTACCGGCATCGGGTCGAGGAGACCGTGGGCTGGCTGTTCCGCGAGATGATCGTCGAGGATGGCGGCTTCGCCTCCTCGCTCGACGCCGACAGCGAGGGCGAGGAGGGGCGCTTCTACGTCTGGACGGAGACGGAGATCGACGCCGTCCTCGGCGAGGCGAGCCCGGTATTCAAGCGTGCCTATGACGTGACCGCTCTCGGCAACTGGGAGCATCACACCATCCTCAACCGCTCCCGCTCGCCCGACGCGCTGTCGGACGCGGAGGAGGGACTCCTCGCCCGCGCCCGCGAGCGCCTCCTCGCCGTGCGCGCCGGCCGCGTTCGCCCCGGCTTCGACGACAAGACCCCGGCCGACTGGAACGGGCTGATGATCGCGGCCCTCGCCAATGCTGCGCTCGCCTTCCGGCGCCCGGACTGGCTCGAGAAGGCGCGTGCCGCCTTCGCCTATGTCGAACGCGTGCATGGACGTGAAGACCGCCTGCTGCACAGCGCGCGCCTCGGCAAGGCCCAGCATTCCGGCCTGCTCGACGACTACGCCCAGATGACTCGGGCGGCGCTGGCGCTCTACGAAGCCGGCGGCGAGGCGGCCTACCTCGCCCGCGCCCGCGCCTGGACAGCCGTCCTCGACCGGCATTTCTGGGACGCCAGGGCCGGCGGATACTTCCTCACCCCCGATGACGGCGAGGCCCTGATCACCCGCACGCGCAACGCGCATGACAACGCCACCCCATCCGGCAACGGCACCCAGGCGGCCAACCTGGCGCGGCTCCACTACCTCACCGGCGAGGCCGCCTACCGCGACCGCGCCGAGGCGGTGATCGCCGCATTCTCGGGCGACGTTGAGCGCAGCGTCATGGCCTTCTCGACTCTGCTCAACGCCGCCGAATTGCTGCAGTCGGCGGTGCAGGTCGTCATCGTCGGTGCGCGCGGCCAGCACGATGCCAAGGCGCTGATCGACGCGATCGCCGAGCTCAGCCTGCCCAACCGCGTGCTGCAGGTGATCGCGCCGGACACGGCGTTGCCGACGGGCCATCCCGCCCATGGCAAGGGCCAGGTCGACGGCCGCGCCACCGCCTATGTCTGCCGCGGTACCACCTGCTCGCCGCCGGTCACCGACGCGGCGGCGCTTCCCGCCGTGCTGCTGCGCACGTGAAGGCCGAGCTCACGGTGGCGAGCCCGCTCGGGCCGCTCCTTCTCGCCGAGGAGGACGGCGCGCTGGTCTCGCTCGGCTGGGGAGAGGGCGGGTCCGAGGAGACGTCGCTGCTGGTCGAGGCGCGGCGCCAGCTCGACCTCTACTTCCAAGGCCAGCTCCGCGCCTTCGACCTGCCTTTGGCGGCGCGCGGAACGTCGTTCCAGCACCGCGTCTGGGAGGCGCTGCTCGCCATCCCCTATGGAGAGGTGCTGCGCTACAACGACATCGCGAGGACGGCCGGCGGCGTCGCACGCGCGGTCGGCGGCGCCTGCGGCTCCAATCCGATCGCCATCGTCATCCCCTGCCATCGGGTGATCGGCTCGGCCGGCCTCACCGGCTTCTCCGGCGGCAAGGGCGTCGAGACCAAGCAGGCGCTGCTCGACCTCGAGCGCGGCCAGGCAAGGCTCGGAGTCTAGGATGGATGAGGCCGCGCGGCGCGTCTTCGACGATCGCCGCCTCTTCACCTATCGCGAACTCACCGCCGTGCCCGTCGCCGAATGCGGCGAGCCCTTGGTGGCGATGAACGCCGACCCCGCATCCGCCATCCAGACCGGCACGCTCGCGCTACCCTGGATCCGCTCCGGCGCGCTCGATCGGCTGCGCCTCGCCGGCCAGACGCTCCGCCGCCGCGAGCCTCGCCTGCATCTCCTGGTCCTGGAGACCTACCGGTCGCTCACCCGCCAGCGCCAGGGCTACGAGCACTACCTCGCCGAGTTCGGCCGGAGTCGCCCGGAGCTCGATCGCGCGGCGCTGATGGAATATGTCCACCTGCATGTGGCGGTGCCCGACGTGGCCGGCCATCCGACCGGCGGCGCCATCGATCTGACCCTGGCCGACGAAGCCGGCCCGCTCGACATGGGCAGCGCCTATGGCGACTTCTCGACGCCGCTCTATCACGCCTTCGCCGAAGGAACGTCCGAGGCCCAGCGCGCCAATCGCATGCTGCTGCGCCAGGTGATGATCGAGGCCGGCTTTGCGCCGTTCACCGGCGAGTGGTGGCACTTCTCCTATGGCGATCGCGAATGGGCCGCAGTCTGGGGCCGGCCCAGCGCGATCTATGAACAGCGGGACGTCCCCGCGACCGAGGAGCCCCCGACATGACGACCGGCCCCGCATCCCCCGACGATCACGGCGTCGATGCGCTGCTGCCGGCGGAAATCGCCCTCAAGGCCGAAGCCGTCGGCGTCCAGAAGTCCAAGCTCGACGCCCTGACGCTGACCCTGCTCGCCGTGCTGGCCGGCGCGTTCATCGGGCTCGGCGCGATGTTCGCCACCACCGTGCTCGCCGGCACCGACGGCGTCCTTCCCTTCGGCGTCGCCCGACTCCTCGCCGGCACGGTGTTCTGCCTCGGGCTCATCCTCGTCATCCTCGGCGGCGCCGAGCTGTTCACCGGCAACGCGCTCATCGTCATGGCATGGGCGGCCGGAAAGGTGCGGCTGCGACAGATGCTGCGCGTATGGGCGATCGTCTATGTCGGCAACTTCATCGGCGCCATCGGCACGGCGCTGCTGGTCTTCCTCTCCGGCCAGTACCTCACCGGCAAGGGCGCGGTGGCCGAGGTCGTCCTCTCGCTCGCGCTGGCCAAGACGACCCTGCCTTTCGACCAGGCGCTGTTCCTCGGCATCCTCTGCAACGTGCTGGTCTGTCTCGCGGTGTGGCTGGCGCTCGGCGCCAGGACCACCACCGACAAGGTGCTGGCCATCCTCTTCCCGGTGTCGGCCTTCGTCGTCGCCGGTTTCGAGCACTCCGTCGCCAACATGTACCTCGTCCCGCTCGGCCTGTTCGCCAAGGCCTGGGGACCGGCGGCGATGTGGGCCGAGCTCGGCGCCGATCCTTCCGCCTATGCGGCGCTGACCTGGCCCGCCTTCCTCTGGAGCCTGATCCCCGTCACCCTCGGCAACATCATCGGCGGCGCCGTGCTGGTCGGCGGCGTCTACTGGTTCATCTATCTCCGCCGCCGGGTCTAGCTTCGCTGGAAGTACAAGAGGTCGAGTTCCGGCGCGCGGCCGGTGAGCTGGGTCAGCAGCGCATGCGCCTGGCCGCGGTGATGGGTCTGGTGGTTGAAGACGTGGGCGAGGGCGAGGGCCAGCGGCTGCTCGACGGTTTCGGGGGAAGTCACCCGGCGATAGCGGATCAGGCCGGCGAGCTTCCCTTCATCGAGGCCCATCACATAGTCGACGATGTGACGGTCCTCGGCCTCGCGCGCGGCGCGTAAGCCCGCGAGGTCCTCGAACAGGATCAGGTCGAGGCGCGCCGGCGGCGTGCCCTCGCCGGTGAAGCGGTGCATCCACACGCGGTCGCCGACCAGAAGGTGGTTCAGCGTGCCGTGCACCGACTTGAAGAAGGCGCCGCGGTCTTCCCGGTACTGCGCATCGGAGAGACCGGTCGCCGCCTCGTAGAGCCGCCGGTTGGCCCAGGCGTTGTAGCCGGCGAACATGTCGAAATGCGCTTTCATCATGGCGGCCTCTTGTTCCAATTTCCGGAACATACTAGCGAGTACGGTAAGATCGACGCATCCACCGCTTTCGCCGAGCGACAGGCCATGCCGAGACAGATCAAGACGAAGACCGAACACAAGGCTGCGCTTCGGCGGATCGACCGCCTTATGAATGCCGAGCGATCGGACGACATCGCCGAACTGTCGATCCTCGCCACTCTCGTCGAGAAGTACGAGCGCGAAGCCTTTCCGATCGAGCCGCCCTCGGCGCTCGATGCCATCCGCTGATCTGCGACACACATGACGGCAAGACGCGAACAACCGTCCGGCGATCAGCATGGCTGATCTCTTCGCGCCCATCGAGCCCTACGACCACGGCTTGCTCGACGTCGGCGACGGCCATCGGGTCTATTGGGAAGTCTGCGGCAATCCCGCGGGCAAGCCGGCCCTCGTCCTCCATGGCGGCCCGGGCTCCGGCTGCACGCCGGGCGCGCGGCGCTCCTTCGACCCGCGGGTCTACCGGATCGTCCTGTTCGACCAACGCGGGTCCGGGCGCAGCACGCCACATGCGAGCGCGCCCGGCATCGACCTCTCCACCAATACGACCGCGCACCTGCTGGCGGATATCGAGCGGCTGCGGACGCATATCGGCATCGAACGCTGGCTGGTGTTCGGCGGCTCCTGGGGCTCGACCCTGGCGCTCGCCTATGCCGAGCGCCACCCTGGGCGCGTGACCGAAATGGTCCTGGTCAGCATCGCCACCACCACACCCGCCGAAATCGACTGGATCACCCGCGGCGTCGGCATGTTCTTCCCTGAAGCCTGGGCACGGTTTCAAGGCGGCGCGCCCGAGAGCGACCGCGGCGGCAGCCTGGTCGACGCCTATCATCGCCTCCTGATGCACCCAGATCCGGCCGTGTGCGAGACGGCGGCGCGCGACTGGTGCGACTGGGAGATGACTCTGGTCGACGTGCATCCCAGCCACAAGCCAAACCCCAGATACGAGAATCCGGCGTTCCGCCTCGGCTTTGCCCGCCTGGTCACGCATTACTGGCGCCATGGGGCTTGGCTCGAAGACGGCGCGCTCCTGCGCGACGCCGGCCGCCTCGCCGGCATCCCCGGCATCCTGATCCACGGGAGGCTCGACCTCGGCGGTCCGCTCGTCACGCCTTGGCGGCTCGCCAACGCATGGCCCGGCAGCGAACTCATCGTCGTCGGAGGCGCCGGCCACGACGCGCGCGACCCCGGCATGACCGAGAGCGTCGTCGCCGCCACCAACCGCTTCGCGTCCTAGGACTTCCCGCTACACCGTCAGCGTTCGGTAGAACGCCTCAGGCCCGTCGATCTCCTTCAGCTTCTCCTTGTCGATCAGGAGGAACCGCGTGCCGATGGCGGCGACGAAGCTGCGGTCATGCGAGACGACCACGCAGGTCGCCTCATGCGCCAGGATCTCGGCCTCCAGCGTCTCCTGGCCGGGGATGTCGACATGGGTGGTGGGCTCGTCCATCAGGTAGAGGTTGGGTTCGGCGAGGCGCAGCGCCAGCAATCCGAGCCGCGCCTTCTGCCCCGGCGAGAAGTTCGAAATCAGCCTGTCCTGGCGATCGACCGGAAACCCGGCACCGGCCAAGAGGCTGCGGCTCCGCTGGTCCCCTAAGCGAAAGGTGCCGGCGATGAAGTCGAAGGGCGTCTCCTTCGCCGGCAGCTGCGACATGTGCTGGTCGACATAGGCCAGCACCACCGAGGGGCTGATGCGGATGCCGGGAAGCCCGGCCTCGCCGGCCAGCGCCGCCCGGTGCAGCAGCTTCACCAGCTGCGACTTGCCGACACCGTTCCGGCCCAGCAGCACGACGCGGTCGCCCTGCAGCACCGACAGCTTGCCGGTGCGAAACAGCGGCCGGCCGTCGGGTGTCGTCACGGCGACGTCGTCGAGCTGGATCAGCACCTTCGCATGGGTGCCGCGGTTGGCGAGCCTGATGTCGCCGGAGCGCTCGACGTGCCCCGGCTTGAGGCGCTGCTCGATCTTCTCGGCGCGGTCCTTCAGCTGCATCGACTTCTTCTGCAAGAGGTCGCTGCCGCTGTTGACGCCGATGTTCTTGAGCTCCGCGGCGTTGCGGCGAAGACGCACGGCCTCCTTCGCCTCCTTGGCCTGCCTCGCCTCCTCGGCTGCATCCTCATCAGCCAGCAGCCTCCGCGCAACGGTGAAGGGATGGGCGAAGCTGCGCGAGATCTCGGGGCGGAGGAACAGCGTGCGCGTGGTGGCGGCATCGAGGAATTGCCGGTCGTGGCTGGCGATCACCATCGGCACGCGCCCGGTGCCGGCGATCCAGCGCTCCAGAAGCTGGATCTTCGCCAGGTCCAGATGGTTGGTCGGCTCGTCCAGCAGCAGCGCATCCGGCTCGGTGATCCAGGCGCGCGCGATCAGCGCCAGCCTCTGCCAGCCGCCGCTGAGCGCCTTGACCGGCCGGTCGCGAAGCTCCGCCGGAGTCTCGAACTCGTCCAGCACCACGTCGACGCGCCAGCTTTCGGCCTCGCGGCCGGCCGGCGGCAGCGCGCGGCGGACCGCTTCCGCCAGCGTGAGGTCTGCCAGGTTGGCCGGCATGTCCTGCTCGACCATGCCGACGCGAAGCCCGCACGAGCGCGTGATCTCGCCGGCCGTCGGCTCGGCCAGGCCGGCGAGGCACTTCAACAGCGTGGTCTTGCCGGCGCCGTTGCCGGCGACGAGGCCGAGGCGGTCGGTCTCGCCGATGACCAGGGTCAGGTTCTTGAAGAGAGGGACTGAGGCGACGACGCTGATGTCGCGGAGACTGATCGAACCCATGATGATCTCACCCGAAGACTGAAGACGAAGGACGGTCGGGCGCCGCACAGCTGGTCGCTGCAGGCGCGGAGCGTCGTTCGGGGCAGATCAGGTCGGACTGATAATGGGACGGAAGCGTCAGGTCCGGCGTCTGGTCGGCCCCACGACGACGATGTGTCGTGGGGCGGAATCAGACCCGCGCGGGTGATACTGATTATAGGCTCTCATACATCCCTCCCGCGCTCGGTGGTTGACCGTCGGGGCGGAGAATAGCCGCAAGCGAGCCGGCATGGCTAGCCTCCGCCGCGGTCTTCGCGTTAGGCTCGCCGCTTCTCCTTCGGACGGAGCCTCCCATGACCGACATCAAGATCGCCGCCCGCGATACCGGCTCGTTCGGAGCCTATGTCGCCACGCCCGCGTCGGGCACCGGCGGGTCGGGCATCCTGGTCATCCAGGAGATCTTCGGCGTCAACAAGGTGATGCGCGATCTCTGCGACGGCTTTGCGAAGCAGGGTTACATCGCGATGTGCCCCGATCTCTTCTGGCGCCAGGAGCCGGGCATCCAGATCACCGACAAGACCGAGGCCGAATGGGCCAGGGCCTTCTCGCTCTACAAGGGCTTCGACGAGGCCAAGGGCGTCGCCGACCTGGTGGCGAGCCTGGAAGCGCTGAGGAAGTACCCCGGCTGCTCCGGCCGCGTCGGCACGGTCGGCTTCTGCCTCGGCGGCAAGCTGGCCTACCTGATGGCGACGCGCTCGGATGCCGACTGCAACGTCAGCTATTACGGCGTCGGCATCGAGGGGGCGCTCGGCGAGGCGACGGCAATCACCAAGCCCTATCTCTGCCATATCGCCGCCAAGGACAAGTTCGTGCCGCCGGCGGCTCAAGCGCAGGTCAAGGCCATGCTCGCCCGCGTGCCGGCGGCGACCGTGCATGTTTACGAGACCTGCGACCATGCCTTCGCCCGTGTCGGCGGCGAGCACTACGACGCTGCGGCAGCCAAGCTGGCCAACGAGCGCAGCGACGCTTTCTTCCGTTCCAACCTTCGTTAGACGCAGGGGAAACCGACCATGGCGACCACGCACGCGATCCGCATCCATCAGCCCGGCGGGCCCGAGGCGATGAAGTGGGAAGAGATCGAGCTCGGGGCACCCGGCCCCGGCGAGATGCTCATCCGCAACACCGCCGTCGGCCTCAACTACATCGACACCTATCACCGCTCCGGCCTCTACCCGCTGCCGATGCCGTCGGTGATCGGCATGGAAGGGGCGGGCGTGGTCGAGAAGCTCGGGCCGAAGGTAAAGGACTTCAAGGTCGGCGACCGCGTCGCCTATGCGCAGCCGATCGGCGCCTATGCCGAACGCCGGATCGTGCCGGCCGAGCGCATGGTCAAGATCCCGTCCGGCATCGACGACCGGACCGCGGCGGCGATGATGCTGAAGGGCATGACCGCCGAATACCTGATCCGCCGCACCTACAAGGTGAAGGAAGGCGACACCATCCTGGTCCATGCCGCCGCCGGCGGCGTCGGCCTCATCCTCTGCCAGTGGGGGAAGCATCTCGGCGCCAAGGTGATCGGCACCGTCGGCAACGAGGAGAAGGCTCAGCTGGCGAAGAAGCACGGCTGCCACCACCCGATCGTGGTCAAGCCGGGCGATAACTTCGCGAAGACGGTGCGCGAGATCACCAAGGGCAAGGGCGTGCCGGTGGTCTATGACGGCATCGGCAAGGACACCTTCATGGGCTCACTCGACAGCCTGAGGCCGCTCGGCCTGATGGTCTCCTACGGCAACGCCTCGGGCCCGGTCGCCCCCTTCGGCCCGGCGATCCTCTCCGCCAAGGGCTCGCTGTTCCTCACCCGCCCGACCCTGATGACCTATGTCGCGGCACGGGAAGACCTGGTGAAGTCGGCCAATGCCCTGTTCAGCGTGGTGAAGAAGGGCGCGGTCAAGATCCGCGTCAACCAGACCTACCCACTCTCCGAAGCCGTCCGCGCGCATCAGGACCTCGAAGGCCGCAAGACGACGGGATCGACGGTGCTGCTGCCGTAGAGATCGAGTCTCGCCCCCCACCCAAACCCTCCCCCTTGATGGGGGAGGGTGGGGTGGGGGTGGAGCCGCGCGACAAGGCTTGCGTTCCCGGCTCCTCAAAGGCTAGACCCGGCCCATGGCAGCGATCAACCAACTCGTCTCCGGCTTCAAGGTCTTCAAGGCCCGCTACTACGAGCACCGCCCGGAGCTCTATGAGAGCCTCCGCACCTTGGGCCAGAACCCCGAGGTGATGGTGGTCGCCTGCTCCGACAGCCGCGTCGATCCGGCGATCCTCTTAGGCGCGGAGCCGGGCGAGCTGTTCGTCATCCGCAACGTCGCCAACCTGATCCCGCCCTACCAGCCGGACGGGCGGCTGCACGGCACCTCGGCGGCGCTCGAATTCGGCATCCGCGATCTGAAGGTCCGCCAGCTCATCGTGCTCGGCCATTCCGGCTGCGGCGGCATCCAGGCGCTGCGCCGCTGCTGCGCCGGCGACCCCTTGCGCGAGCGCGAGTTCATCGGCCCCTGGGTCTCGCTCGGCATGCGCGCCTGCGAGCTGGTGTCGGAGGACGGCGACAACGGCCCGATCGAGCGCGCCGCGATCGAGATCTCGCTCGAGAACATCGCCACGTTCCCCTGGGTCTCGGACGGCCTCGCCGCCGGCACGCTCGCCGTGCACGGCTGGTGGTTCGACCTGCAGAAGGGCGAGCTCTGGGGCTACGACGGCGAGGCGAAGAAGTTCGCGCTGCTGGCGTAAGCGTCCGGATCTACGCCCACGGATTGGCATCCAGCGGCCAGATCGGGCGCTTGATCTTGGTGTAGGGCACCAGGTTGAAGTTGCGGGGAAGCGCGCCGGGTCCGTCCATGTAGAGGACGTCGGCGGCGATCTTGGAATATTCGGCGAAGAAGTGGTTGGTCGACTTCACCACCACGATCTTCCGCTTGGTCGGATCGACGCCCATGTTGGAGAAGAGGTCGGGCCCCCAGGCCTGCTGGCGGTTGGTGATGAGCACCACGGCGATGCCCTCGATCTCGATCGAAGCCGCATCGCCGAGATAGTGGATCGACGAGCCCTGGGACTGGGTCGCGTTCTTGACGCACTTGATCACCCGCACTTTGCCGTCGACGGGCGTGCCCGAGAATGGGCCCATCTTGCCGCCGAAGCGAAGCTGGAACTCCGCGCCGTCGCCGGCGGCGAAGCACATCTTGACCGCGATCGGATCCCAGAGCGGCGCGATCGCCGCGTCGCGGATGCCGCGCTCGATCATGCGCTTCAAGACGAAGGTGGAATCCGACGGCGCGCCGCCGCCGGCATTGTCGGACGGCTCGGCGATCACCACCGGCCCAGAGTTGGCGGCGACGCCCTTGTCGAGCGCCTCGTCGATCGACAGGAAGGGCGGGCGAACGGTATCGCGCAGGCCGATCAGCTCCTGGCCGAGCGTCTTCGCCAGCGCAGCCGCCTTGGCCGGGTCGTTGTCGGTGTAGACCAGGATCTTGGTGCCGAGATCGGCGACGTCGGCATAAGGGTAGCAATGCGCCACCGAGATCGAGACGATGCCGTTCTTGCCCTCCATCGCCATGATGCGATCGACGTAGCTCCGCATCGGCTCGCGCGAGGTCGGGTACGAGTTGATCATGCGGCAGTCATAGACGCCGGCCGTCGGCTTCACCTTCTTCTCGGCGATGCGGGCGGAGATCTCGACCAGCTCCTCGGCGCGTTCCAGATAGTCGGTGTGCGGGAATTCCTTGTAGCAGATGAGCAGGTCGGCCGATTTCACCATCAGCTCGCTCAGGTGGCAGTGCGGGTCGAGCTCCGAGGAGACGACGACCTTGGGCCCGACGATGTCGCGGACGCGCTTCAGCACGTCGCCCTCGCAGTCGTCATAGCCGTCGGCGACCATGGCGCCGTGGAGCCCGAGGATCACCATGTCGACCGGCATCGCGGCCTTCAGCTGGGAGAGGATGTCGTCGCGGAACTCCTCGTAGACCTTGCGCACGATGGTGCCGGCCGGCTGCGCCGAGGTGACCAGCCCCTCGACCACCGTCCAGCCCTTCTCGCGCGCGACCCGGCGGAGGATCCACAGCGGCGAGGCGGTCAGGATCGGATGGTTCGGATGCTGGCCCGGCGGGAAGTGGCTGCGCTCGAAGAATGCCTCCTTGCCCGTCAGCATCGGCGAGAAGGTGTTGGTCTCGACGGCGAGCGAGGCAGTGAACACGCGCATGGGGGCTCCGATCGGGCGGGAGGGGCGGGGAGGGAGACGTTAGCGGTCCGTCGGGCGGTCACTCAAGCGGAAGCCGCCGCGATCGTCCGCCTGACCGTCTCGACATAGGGCTCGGAGCCGTCCCGATACTCGAGGCGCGCCGGGTCGCTCTTCATTTCATAGATCTGGCCGCCCAGCACCATGTCGGCCCGCTCGCCGTCGGTGGAGAGCGGCAGCATCAGCCGGCGGGTATAGCGCCGCCGGCTGGATCCCGCGATCGGCGAGACGCCTTCGGTATAGACCGGCCGGCGCCGCTCGATCAGCTCGTCATAGAGGGCGAAGATATAGTCGCGATAGCTGCCGAGCGGGAACACCTCGGCGAAGCTGCGTCCGGTGACGTCGCGATGGGCGACGGTGACGAACTCCGTCCCGATCAGCCGGTAGCGGAGCCCATGCCCGGGCTCGACATCCACCAAAAGCAGGATCGGCAGCAGGCGGGGGCGAGCGCCGGCCGGCGGCCGCCGGAGCGACCTGCCGAGCGGCTCACGAGCCCGCTGTGTATCAGGATACCGCATGCCAAGCTTTTGAAAACGCTGGTGCCGAAGGGGAGGATCGAACTCCCGACCTACTGATTACGAATCAGTTGCTCTACCACTGAGCTACTTCGGCGCCCGGCTTCGCGGCGGCGGAACATAGCGGCACGGGTCCGGTTCGGCAACTGTTCCGGCTTGGCAGGGCGGGGCCCCGGGCGTAGCATTTCAAAGTCGATGGGAGGGCTGCCCGCCAATCACTCGGAGCAAGGGAATGCCAACG
This sequence comes from Rhizobium sp. Q54, assembly GCA_945871425.1. GTDB lineage: Bacteria > Pseudomonadota > Alphaproteobacteria > SHVZ01 > SHVZ01 > SHVZ01. Next base: position 22,137 of record CAMBVS010000013.1, read on the forward strand.
ACGCACACTAGCCTCGAAGACTTGAAGGCCAAGCACGCTTCGCTCGAGCATGAGCTCGAGCAGGAGAGCAACCGTCCGCATCCGGACGAGGTGCTGATCACCGACCTCAAGCGTCAGAAGCTGAAGGTCAAGGATCAGATCGCCGAGATCACCCGACACTGACGCGCCCGAGCAGCGCGACTCTCTGATCAGGCCGCGCCTCGTGCCCTTGACCGGGTGCGGGGCGCGTTCGTTTTCTCGGCCTCGCTCTTCGCCGCCTCAGCCAGGATCCACTCGCGGAAGGCCTTGATCTTCGGCTCCTCGGCGCGGCCGGTGGGGCAGACCAGGAAGAACGCCTCGTCGGTCTGGATGTAGACCTCGAAGGGCTGGATCAGCTTTCCGCTGTCGAGCTCGTCGGCGAAATATTCCGGCGGCCCCAGCGCCACGCCGAGCCCCTCGATCGCCGCCTGCACCGCCATCTGCGTGGTGTCGAACTCGACCATCCGCCGCTGCGGCCGCAAGGCGCATCCCGCGGCCTTGAACCAGGCCCGCCAGTCGACATTGTCGTCACTCTCGACCAGCAGCGGCAGGCGCTGCAGGTCGCCCGGCGCCTCCAGCGGCTCGCCCTTGGTCAGCCGCGGGTTCAACAGCGCGGTGTAGACCGGGCAGATCACGCGCCAGGAGTCGAGCCCGGACCAGGTGCCGTCGCCGTGGCGGATGGCGGCGTCGACGTCCTCGCGGGTGAAGTCGACCATGCGGTCGGTTGTGGTCAGCTTGACGTCGATCTCCGGGTGCGCCTTCAGGAAGCCGCCGAGCCGCGGCACCAGCCAGCGGGCGGCGAACGACACGGTGAGGCTGAGCGTCAACACACCGCCGTCGCGGTTCGACTGCACCTTCTGCACCGCCTGGGCCAGGCGGTCGAAGCCGTCGCGGACGCCCGGCCACAGGGTCTGCCCGGCATCGGTCAAGAGGAGACGGCGGGTCAGCCTCCGGAACAGCGGCTGGCCCAGCTGGTCTTCGAGCAGCTTCACCTGGTGGCTGATCGCCGCCTGGGTGACGCCGAGCTCGGCCGAGGCGCGGGTGAAGCTCAGATGCCGCGCCGCGGCCTCGAAGGCGCGGAGCGCGGACAAGGGGGGCAGGCGGCGGCTCATGGCCGGACGACTATGCATTAGCTCCGCTCATCGACGCAATGCACAAAGCTCATTTGTCGGCCCGGCCTCGCCGCCGCACCTTGGCCGGCCCGCCTCTCATTCGGGAGACGTCGCCTATGCCCACCCACCGCTACCAATCCACCGTCGAATGGACCGGCAATACCGGCTCGGGCACCGCCTCCTACAAGAGCTACGAGCGCGCGCACGAGATCCGCATCGCAGGCAAGCCGCCGATCCCGGGCTCCTCCGACCCCGCCTTCCGCGGCGATCCTGCGCGCTACAATCCCGAGGATCTGCTGGTCGCCTCGCTTTCGACCTGTCACATGCTGTGGTTCCTGCACCTGGCCGCCGCGTCGAAGCTGGTGGTCACCGCCTATGTCGACGAAGCCTCCGGCACCATGATCGAGGAGGCGTCGGGCGCCGGCCGATTCACCGAAGTGGTGCTGGCCCCGGCCGTCACCGTGAAGGGCCCGGTCGACGCGGCGAAGATCGAGGGGCTGCACCACCAGGCGCACGAGAAGTGCTTCATCGCCAACTCCGTGAATTTTCCCGTGCGGTGCGAGGCCACCGTCCGCGGTGCGCCCACGGATTAGTTCGCTTCATGGTGCAGATGCGAAAAGATCGTTTGTCGGAGACGACTCCCGGGATCATCTTCCAACCATCAGACGCGAAGGAGTCCTCCCCATGACCCGTCAGTCAGCCGCTTGCCACACCGCCCCCCGTTCGCCGCTCGCTTCCCGGATCGGGTTCCTCCCCGCCCGCTCCGGGCTCATCGCCGCCATCGTCGACCGCGTGATCGACTGGCAGGAGCGGGCCCGCTCGCGCGTGCTTCTCGGCCGCCTCGACGACCGCATGCTGCGCGACATGGGCATCAGCCGCGCCGACGTCGATCTCGAGGTCACGAAGCCGTTCTGGCGCGCGTGAGCCTTACGGCCACAGGCGAGGGTGGTTGTCTCTGCGGCGCCGTCCGCTTCCGAGTGGACGGCGCCCCCGCCCATGTCAATTTCTGCCATTGCCGGATGTGCCAGAAGGCCTCCGGCGCGCCGATGATGGCCTGGGCGACCTACGCCCGGGACAAGGTGGCGTTTCCGAAGATGCAACCCCGCATCCGCAAATCCTCCGCCAGGGCCGAGCGCGGCTTCTGCGGCGAGTGCGGCTCGGCGCTCTTGTGGCAGCGCCCGGGCGGGACAACGCTCGATCTCGCCGTGGCATCCTTCGACGATCCCGATGCGCTCAGCCCCAGCGAGCACATCTGGACCGAAAGCCGCGTGCGCTGGCTCAAGCTCACCGACCGATTGCCGCGCTACCGCCACCAGCATGGCAGCGACGAGGACAGAGAGGCATCGTGAAGCTCTACGACTACGCGCCGTCCGGCAACGGCTACAAGGTTCGCCTGCTGCTCGCCCATCTCGGGATCAGTTACGAGCGCATCGAGGTCGACTCCAATGCCGGCGGCACGCAGACGCCCGAGTTCCTGAAGCTGAACGCCAACGGCAAGATCCCGACCGTAGTGCTGGACGACGGCAACGTGCTGCCGGAATCGAACGCCATCCTCTACTACTTCGCCGAGGGCACGCCCTACCTGCCGGAGAAGAAGCTCGACCGCGCCCAGGCGCTGCGCTGGATGTTCTTCGAGCAGTACAGCCACGAGCCCTATATCGCGGTCTTGAGGAACTGGCTGCATCACCTGGATTCGATCACGCCCGAGCAGCAGGCCCGCGTGCCCGATCTGCAGAAGCGCGGCGAGCGCGCGCTCGCGGTGATGGACGAGCATCTGGCGCGCGAGCCCTACTTCGCCGCCGGCCGATACACCATCGCCGACATCGCGCTCTACGCCTACACCCACGTCGCCGGCGAGGGCGGCTTCGACCTCAGGAAATACCCGGCGATCCTCGCCTGGATCGGGCGGGTCAAGGCCCAGCCCGGTCACATCCCGCTCGACAAGGTCTGAGTCATGGCCAGGGCATTCGAAGGCGGATGCCTCTGCGGCCAGGTGCGCTACCGCGCCGTCGGTGAGCCGAAGGCCGCAGCCTATTGCCATTGCCGGATGTGCCAGCGCGCCACCGGCGCGCCGGTGACCGCCTGGGTCCGCTTCCCGACAGCCGCCGTCCGCTTCGCCGGCGAGATGAAGGCGTACGAATCCTCGCCCGGCACGCATCGTTGCTTCTGTCCGAATTGCGGGTCATCACTGGCCACCATGAGCGCCGACTCCGAACGCGTCGCGCTCACCATCCCGACGCTGGACGAGCCCGAGCGGGTGCCGCCTGCGACGCATGGCTGGACCTCGAGCCAGATGCCCTGGCTCTGGATCGACGACGGGCTCGAGCACCGCGAACGCTGAAGCAGAAAAGGACGGGGGATGTACAAGCTCTTCTACTATCCGGGCAATGCCAACCTGGCACCGCACATGCTGCTGGAGGAGATCGGCTGCCCTTACGAGCTGGTGCTGGTCGACCGCAGCAAGAACGCTCACAAGAGCGCCGAGTACATGAAGCTCAACCCGATGGGCCGCATCCCGACCCTGGTCGACGGCGGCCTGGTGATCTCGGAGACCGCGGCGATCTGCCTGCATCTCGCCGACCGGCATCCGGAGGCGAGGCTCGCGCCCGATCTCGGCTCGGCCGAGCGCGGACGCTTCTACTCCTGGCTGATGTATCTCACCAACACCGTCCAGGCCGAGCTCATCTTCTATTTCTATCCGGAGAAGATCGCCGGCAACGAGGCCGCCCGCGCCGAGATCAAGGCGAGCGAGGAGGCCCGCGTCGGCGGCATGTTCGACACCATCGAGGCGGCGCTGGCCGAGCATGGCGGGCCGTATCTGCTGGGATCGCAGTACACCCTCCTCGACCCCTATCTCTTGATGCTGGGCCGCTGGACCCGCGGAATGAAGCGCCCGGCGCGCACGCTCCCTCAGGTCGGCGCCTTCATGACCCGCATGCTGGAGCGCCCCGCGGTCAAGCGCGCCTTCGACCAGGAAGGACTGAAGGCGCCGCTGGTTTAGGCCCTGAACGCGATCCTGCGGCCGCGGCGGTTGTAGGCGAGCTGAAGCAGCGCGCGGCCATCCTCGACGTCGGCGAGCAGCGGTGCCTCGTCGGCGTCGATCAATCGTTTCTCGAACTCGCCCTGGGTCTCGATCCGCCCGTCGCCGTGGATGTGCGAAATGGAAAAGCCCTTCGGCGCCAGATGCCGGGCGACCAGGATGGCACGATGGCAATCGAGCGGATCGCGCTCGGCGCAAAGCAGGCAGCAGCGCATCGACCGGGCAAGGGTCGCGAGCTCGTCGAGCCCCTCGCGGAACGCCGACGTGGCCGCGACCCGCGCATAGTCGACAGCGCCGCCGGCGTAGCAGACCGAGTCCTTCGGCCGGCCGCCGAGGCGGTCGCCGAGGAAGCGGTAACCGATCCCGGCATCGCCCAGCGCGCGCTCGAACGCATCGCGGTTGAACTGCGGATAGCGCCTGGACGCCGGCATCGAGCGCACGTCGACGATGCAGCCGACCTCCTTCGCCTGCAGCAGCGCCAGGAACTCAGGCCAAGCATGGTTGGAATGGCCGAGGGTAAGGACGGTGGGGGTCTCAGACATATCGCCATCATATCCCTCGCCCACCGGGAGAGGGTGCGAGCTACGCGCGACGCGCAGCGTCGTCGCGATAGCGAGCGGGTGAGGGGCGATCCCTCCGCCTTCGGCGGGAGAGGGTTCCGACCCCATGCCCCTCTTCTGTGCGTCAGCGCGGGGGAGGACCGGGGTGGGGGCTCTTAGAGCGCCCGCGCCTCGTCGCAAAGTACGTATTTCTGGATCTTGCCGGTCGAGGTTTTCGCCAGCGCACCTGAGACGGCGGTGAGGGCACCTTGAAGCTCGCCATGTTGGCCTTGTAGAAGGCGATGATCTCGTTCGCCGTCCCCGCCCTGCCCGCCTTCGGCGTGACGAAGGCGCACGGGGTCTCGCCCACGCCTGGGGCGGGCAACCACCGCGGCTTCGAGCACCGCCGGGCGGCGATAGAGCACGCCGCCGATCTCGGCCGAGATGCTGCGGCGCGAGGTCCGGGGGGGGGGGGCTTCGACCGAACCCGAGCCGCCTGAACCGACGATCCGGGTCGGGCCCGGCCCGGCGAAATACGGGTCGTTCTGGCCACTTGATACTTTCGATGGATGGTTTCGGCGCAGCGGCTCTGTCTCCATGGAGCTCAGCTTCGGCTAGTTGTCGTCACGTCAACCATCTTTCGGAAGGATTCAAGCCATGTTCAAGCACGCGCTTACGGCGGTCGCCCTCGCGGCTGCCTTGTTCGTTTCGGCCAATGCCTGGTCGGCGGAGTCGCCGCCGACGCTGCCCGGCGCCAAGACCGTGAGCCCGCAGGAGGCGAAGGCGCTGATCGACAGCGGCGCCCAGGTCTACGACGTCCGCAAGAAGGCCTCCTATGTCGAGGGCCGCCTGCCCAAGGCGAAGTCGGTCGGCTCGTCGGTCGATGCCGAGGCGAAGACCGCCGACGTGTCGGTGTTCGGCAGCAACAAGGCCGCCGCCCTGGTCATCTACGGGCACGGCTCCGACGGCTGGTCGGCCGTCTATGCCGTCGAGTCCGCCGTGAAGGCCGGCTTCACCAACGTCAACTGGATGCGCGTCGGCTATCGCGACTGGGCCGCCGCCAGCCTGCCGATCGAGAAGTAGGGATCGCAGAATCGGTTGGCGAACAACAAAAAAAGTGGGGGGCGAAGGCGATGAGTAAGTTGAAGACTCTGTGGCGGTCCATCGGCGTCAGACTGTCGGTCGGGGTCGCGATCGTCAGCGCCTTCGTCCTCCTGCTGGTCGCCCTGCTCTTGGTTTCGACGCAACACAGCCAGGACTTCCTGGTGCGTCAATCCGCCGTCGACGTCCCGGCCCGGCGCCTCATGACCGAGCTGGCCGGGGCGGTCGACGAGATCGAAGCCCGCATGATGGGCGTCATGGCCAAGATCTACTCGGCACCGGGAATCGCCGACAAGATTCCGCCGCTGTTCGCGACGGCCGAGCAGAGCTGGAATGCGCTTGCGCAGTTGCTCGGCGACGAGATCGACGGCGAGGTCCGGGACGCGATGCAGAAGGCGACGGAGGCGGCGAAAGACCTCGGCGTCCGCCTGCACCAGACGCTCAAGGCCGACAAGAAGGTGCCGCCGGTCTACGACGACTGGCTGGACATCCGTCCGGTCCTCGCCAAGGGGGCCGCGAGCATCACCGCGATGCTCGACGCCGGCGTCACCGCACGCCTCGCCGCGGAGGAATCCGCGACCCTGCTCTTCCGGACGGCGGCGGCGGCGGCGCTGCTGATCGGACTCGCCATTCTCACTTTCATGGGATGGCTCTCCGTCTTCGGCGTCGCGCGTCCTCTGGTCAGGATGTGCGAAGCGATGGATCTGCTGGCCAAGGGCGACTCAACGTCGAGCGTCCCCTACCGCGACCGCCGAGACGAGATCGGGGCGATGGCCAACGCGGTCGAGGTGTTCCGCGACGGCATGATCCGCGCCGTCGACCTCGCTGCCAAGGAAGCGGAGACGCTGAAGCTGCACGACATGCGCGCCCGGCACATCGATGAGCTGACTCTGCGGTTCGACGCCGAGGTCGGGCACGTGCTGAAGACCGTCGCCTCGGCGTCGGCCGAGCTGCAGGCGACCTCGACCTCGATGACGGCGACGGCCGAGGAGGCCAGCCGCCAGTCGAGCGCGGTGGCGGCAGCGACCGAGCAGGCCTCGAGCAACGTCCAGGCCGTCGCCTCCGCCTCGGAGGAGCTGTCGAGCTCGATCCTCGAGATCGGCCGCCAGGTCACCGAGTCGAGCCTGATCTCCCGCCAGGCGGTCAAGGAGGCGGAGACCACCAACTTCACCGTCGAGGGCCTGGCCCAGGCGGCGCAGAAGATCGGCGAGGTGGTGAAGCTGATCGCCGACATCGCCGGCCAGACCAATCTTCTCGCCCTCAACGCCACGATCGAAGCGGCGCGCGCCGGCGAGGCCGGCAGGGGCTTCGCCGTCGTCGCCTCCGAGGTCAAGGCGCTGGCCAACCAGACGGCCAAGGCGACCGAGGAGATCGGCATCCAGGTCAAGACGATCCAGACCGCGACCGGCGAGACCGTGACCGCGATCAAGACGATCGGCGGCACCATCGGACGCATCAGCGAAATCTCCAACAACATCGCCGCCGCCATCGAGGAACAAGGGGCAGCCACTCAAGAGATCGCCCGCAACGCCCAGCGGGCTGCCATCGGCACCACCGAGGTCTCCTCCAACATCGCCGGCGTGACCCAGGCGGCGGAGGACACCGACTCGGCCGCGAGCGAAGTCCTCAGCGCCTCCTCCACGCTCTCCGGGCAGACCGAGGTCCTCAAGGCCCAGGTCGACAGCTTCCTCACGGCGATCAAGGCGGCCTGACGGCATAGCCGATGTCGCGCGCTCGGGCCGCTGGCGGGAGAGGGTTCCGATCTCGAGTTCCCTCTCCCGTGCGAAGCGCGGGGGAGGGTTAGGGTGGGGGCCTGAGCGCAGCGAGGGTGTCGGTGCTATAGCGCTCTCGCTCTCTCCCGCAGCACATATTTCTGGATCTTTCCGGTCGATGTCTTCGCCAGCGGGCCGAAGACCACCGTGCGCGGCACCTTGAAGCTCGCCATGTTTGATTTGCAGAAGGCGATGATCTCGTCCGCCGTCGCCGCCTTGCCGTCCTTCAGCGTGACGAAGGCGCAGGGGGTCTCGCCCCATTTGTCGTCGGGCCGCGCGACCACGGCGGCTTCGAGGACCGCGGGATGGCGATAGAGCACGCCCTCGATCTCGATGGTCGAGACGTTCTCGCCGCCGGAGATGATGATGTCCTTGGAGCGGTCCTTGAGCTCGATGTAGCCGTCGGGATGGCAGACGCCGAGATCGCCGGTGTGGAACCAGCCGCCGGAGAAGGCCTCGTCGGTCGCCTTCCTGTTTTTCAGATAGCCCTTCATCACCACGTTGCCGCGCATGAAGACCTCGCCGATGGTCTTGCCGTCGGCCGGCACCGGCTCCAGCGTCTCGGCGTTCGCCACCATCAGGCCTTCGAGCACCGGATAGCGCACGCCCTGGCGCGCCTTGATCCGTGCCTGCTCTTCTGCCGGGAGATCGTTCCACTCCTCGTGCCAGGCGCAGACGACGGCCGGGCCATAGACTTCCGTCAGCCCGTAGACATGGGTGATGTCGAAGCCGAGTTTTTCCATGCCCTCGATCACGGCCGCCGGCGGCGCCGAGGCGGCGGTCATCATCTTGATGCGGCGGCCGGCGAAGTCGCGCTTCTGCTCCGCCTTGGCGTTCAGCAACAGGCCCATGACGATCGGCGCGCCGCAGAGATGGGTGACACCCTCGTCGGCGATGGCATCGAAGATCGCCTTGGCCTCGACCCGACGCAGGCAGACATTGGTTCCGGCCAGCGCCGCCAGCGTCCACGGGAAGCACCAGCCGTTGCAGTGGAACAGCGGCAGGGTCCAGAGGTATGTGGGCTTCGAGGGCAGGCTCCACACCAGGATGTTGCCGAGCGCGTTCAGATAAGCGCCGCGATGGTGATAGACGACGCCCTTGGGGTTGCCGGTGGTGCCGGAGGTGTAGTTGAGCGCGATCGCCTGCCACTCGTCGGCCGGATACTCCCAGGCGGCGTCGGGATCGCCCTCGGCGAGGAAGGTTTCGTAGTCGATCTTGCCGAGGCGCTCGCCGCCGGGGCCGAGATCGTCGGCGATGTCGATCACCGTGATCTCGCGCTTGCACAGCTTGAGGGCGTCCTTCACCACCGGGGAGAACTCAGTGTCGGCGATCAGCAGCTTCGCCTCGCCGTGCTCCAGGATGAAGGCGATGGTCGCGGCGTCGAGCCGGTAGTTCAGCGCGTTCAGCACCGCGCCGCACATGGGCACGCCGAAATGCGCCTCGACCATCGCCGGAACGTTCGGCGCCATGATCGCCACCGTGTCGCCGCGCACGATGCCGCGCCGCTTCAAGGCCGAGGCGAGGCGCCGGCAGCGGGCATAGGTGTCGGCCCAGGTGTAGCGCGTCTTCCCGTGCACGACGGAAAGTCGCTTCGGATAGACCGCGGCGGCGCGCTCCAGGAATCCCAGAGGCGAGAGGGCCACGTGGTTCGCCGGGTTCTTGTCGAGATCGGTGTCGTAGGGCGAGGTCATCGGACTTTCATAAGGCAAGCCGCGATCGCTCTGCAAACCCTCTCCCTCCGGCGCGTGCCCTCGCCACCCTCTCCCGGTGGGCGAGGGTTCACGAAATCGCCGACGCCCTTGGCAAGCGGGCGAAAGAGAGATCATCCTTCCGCTTAAAGGAAAAGCCGAGAGGAACGCCCATGACCGGCCGTCACGCCGAGACTCATCGCCGCTCGCTGGAGGACAAGGAGGGATTCTGGCTGGAGGCGGCCAAGGCCGTCACCTGGACCCGGCCGCCGACCCGCGCGCTGGATGCCTCCAAGCCGCCCTTCTACCGCTGGTTTCCGGACGGGCGGCTGAACGTGGCATCCAACTGCCTCGACCGTCACGTCGCCGCCGGGCGCGGCGACCAGCCGGCGCTGATCTACGACAGCCCGATGGCGGGGAAGGTCGAGAGCTTCACCTATCGCCAGCTCACCGAACGCGTGGCCAAGTTCGCCGGCGGTCTCCGCTCGCTCGGCGTCGAGACCGGCGACCGGGTCATCATCTATATGCCGATGGTGCCGGAGGCGGTGATCGCCATGCTGGCCTGTGCCCGCATCGGCGCCATCCACGGCGTCGTCTTCGGCGGCTTCGCCGCGCCCGAGCTGGCGACCCGCCTCGACGACGCCACGCCGAAGCTCATCATCTTCGGCTCCTGCGGCCTCGAGCCCGGCCGCATCGTCGCCTACAAGGCGCTGGTCGACCAGGCGATCGCGATCGCCAACCACAAGCCAAAGACCTGCGTCGTCTTCCAGCGCCCGCAGCTCCGGGCCGAGCCCGTCGCCGGCCGCGACGTCGACTTCGCCGAGCTTGAGGCGAAAAGCGCACCAGTCGAGCCGGTCGAGATGGCAGCGACCGACCCGCTTTACATTCTCTATACCTCCGGCACCACCGGCATCCCCAAGGGCGTGGTGCGCGACGGCGGCGGCTATGCGGTGGCGCTCACCTGGTCGATGACGAACATCTACGCGATCAAGCCGGGCGAGGTGTGGTGGACCGCCTCCGACGTCGGCTGGGTGGTCGGGCATTCCTACATCGTCTATGCGCCGCTGCTGCAGGGTGCCGCCACGCTGCTCTACGAGGGCAAGCCCGTGGGCACGCCCGATGCCGGCGCCTTCTGGCGGGTGATCTCCCAGCACAAGGCCGTCGCCCTGTTCACCGCGCCGACCGCGTTCCGCGCCATCAAGCGCGACGACCCGGACGGGCTGCTGATGAAGAACTACGACCTCACCCGCTTCCGCACGCTGTTTCTCGCCGGCGAGCGCTGCGATCCGAACACGCTGCATTGGGCGGAAGAGAAGCTGAAGGTGCCGGTGATCGATCACTGGTGGCAGACCGAGACCGGATGGCCGATCACCTCCAACTGCCTGGGACTTGAGCGGCTGCCGGTGAAGCCGGGCTCCTCGACCCGGGCGGTGCCGGGCTGGGACGTGCAGGCGCTGGGAACCGACGGGCATCAGGTGAAGGCCGGCGACGTCGGCGCGCTGGCAATCAAGCTGCCGCTGCCGCCGGGCAGCCTGCCGACCCTGTGGAAAAACGACGCCGGCTACCTCAAATCCTACCTCCAGGAGTTCCCGGGCTACTATAAGACCGGCGACGCCGGTTACCTGGACGAGGACGGCTATGTCTTCGTCATGACCCGCACCGACGACATCATCAACGTCGCCGGCCCCCGGCTCTCGACCGGCGGCATGGAGGAGGTGCTGGCGAACCATCCGGACGTGGCCGAATGCGCCGTCATCGGCGTCGCCGACGAGCTCAAGGGCCAGCTGCCGCTGGGATTGCTGGTGCTGAAGGCGGGCGTCACCAAGCCGGCGGAGACCATCATCAAGGAGATCGTGCAGATGGTGCGGGACGCGATCGGCCCGGTCGCCGCCTTCAAGACCGCGGTGGTGGTGAAGCGCCTGCCCAAGACCCGCTCGGGCAAGATCCTCAGGGGCACCATGCAGAAGATCGCCGACGACCAGGGCTGGAAGATGCCGGCCACCATCGACGATCCCGCCGTGCTGGCCGAGATCGCCGAAGGCCTGAAGACGGTCGGCTACGCCAAGGGCGCCTAGAGAGGCACGCCCTTCCCTCGGCTCTGCCGAGGGAAGGGCTCGAAGGAGAGCGGCCTACCGGCCGCGGTCGCTGCCCCGGTCGCGATCGCGGTCACGGTCGCGATCGCGGTCGCGGTCACGATCACCGAACGGCGAGAGGGGCTGGCCTGCGAGCGCCGGCTCGAGCGGCTTCGGCGCCGGGATGGTCGCGGCCTCCTCGGCGGTCATGTAGCGGACACCCAAAGTCGGGAGCGGCATCGCCCCGGTCTTGGTCACCGCCTGGTCGAGATCGGCCTGGATGCAGAGCCCCAGCGCCACCGGGCTGCGCGGGCGGATGTTCTGGTGGTTCCAGTGGGTGCGGTCGCGGACGGCGGCGATGGTCGACTTGGTGGTGCCGAGCAGCTTGCCGATCTGGCCGTCGGTCATCTCCGGGTAGTTCTTGACCAGCCAGGCGATGGCGTCGGGCTTGTCGCCGCGCTTGGCGATGGGCGTGTAGCGCGGGCCTTTGTTGCGCGAGATCGGCTGCGGCAGGTTGTCGGTGCTGACGATCTTCAGGCGCGCCTTCGGGTCCTTCTGGACGCGGTCGAGCTCCTCCTGGGTCAGCTGGCCGTTGGCGACGGGATCGAGCCCGTGCATGCCGATCGCCACTTCTTCGTCGGCGATGGCCTGGACCTCGAGCACGTGCAGGCCGCAGAACTCGGCGATCTGCTCGAAGGTGAGCGAGGTGCTGGCGACCAGCCAGACGGCGGTGGCGCGGGGCATCAGAAGCTGGCTCATGAAATCTCTCCTTACCGACAGGTACCAGCCCGGCATCACGCCCTCTCGGGCATGCCGGTATCTCGGTGAAAAATTACGGGAATTGGCCGTTCTTATAGGGCCGGCAAGGGAGGAAGGGAAGGGGGCGCTTGACCGCCCCGTCCCGGCCCGCCAAGCATGGCCAATAGATCGGCGGAGCCTTGGATCATGGCGAAAAAGGCGGCATCAGGTATTCGGGCCGGACTGGAAGACGCCCTCGCCTACAGCAAGGCCGCCAGGGAGGGGGCAACGATCGCCTCCGGCAAGAAGCGCTACCCGCTGCCAAGGCGGTTCGCCGTCGCGCTGTCGGCCCCCGCCTATGCACGGCTCAGGGCGCTGAACGCCGAACACGGCCTCGGCAACAACTATCTGCTGACCATACTGCTGGAGAACCTGGACGAGATCGCGAGCCGGCCGAAGCTGGAGCGGGCCTTCCGCCGGTTCGTCGCCGAGTACGGCGCGCCGGCGCCCGCTGTAATGAGGAACAAGTCATGACCACGCCGTCTCAGCAACTGGTCGGCACCTGGCGGCTGGAGAGCTGGGACCGCATCGAGGACGACGGCGCCCGGCAACCGCGGTTCGGCCCTGGCGCCTCGGGGCTGCTCATCCACGCGGCCGACGGATTCATGTCCGCTTCGCTGATGGATGGCGGCCGGACGCCCTTCGCCGGTCCCGATCCTTATGGCGGCACGGCGGAGGAATGCCGGGCGGCGATGTCGACCGGCCACAGCTATTGCGGGCGCTGGCGGATCGAGGGCGAAGCGATCATCCACGACGTCGAGCTGTCGGTTTTCCCGAACTGGGTCGGCTCCGAGCAGATCCGCTATGTCCGCTTCGAGGGCGACCATATGATCCTGAAGACCCCGCCGACCGGGCGGCGCGGCAGCACCGGCCATGCCGAGCTGACCTGGCGCCGCGCCTGACCTTAACGCCCCGAAGGACGAGACATGACCGCGACGCCTGAGACCTTCATCGGCACCTGGCGCCTGCTCAGCTGGGTGATCACCGACGGTGAGGGCAAGAAAACCGAGCCGATGGGGCCGGCGCCCTGGGGGCTGCTCACCTATGCCGCCGACGGCTACATGTTCGCGATGCTGGGAGCGGACCCGTCCACCCGTGCGCGCTTCGCCGGATCGGATCCGCTGGCCGGAACGCCGGAGGAGGCGCAGCGGGCCATGTCGACCTGCCACAGCTATTGCGGGCGCTGGCGGATCGACGGCGACAGCCTGGTGCACACGGTCGAGGGGGCGCTGTGGCCCAACATGGTCGGGACCGAGCAGGTGCGCCACTACCGCTTCGACGGTGATCGCGTCATCTTGAAGACGCCGCCGATGACGCGCAAAGGCGCATCGGGCATTGCCGAGCTAACATGGACACGGGTGAAAGCCTGATTTGGGAGGATCAATGACTGCGCACGCCGAGCGGCTGGTCGGAACCTGGCGTTTAGACGACTGGGCCCGTGTCGACGCCGATGGCAAGCGCACGCCGCCCCTTCCCGGCGCTACCGGGCTGATCACCTACACCGCCGACGGCTTCATGTTCGCGACCCTGATGGGGGCGAACCGCGCGCCCTTCGCCGGCACCGATCCGATGGGCGGCTCGCCGGAAGAGACCCACCGGGCCATGTCCACCGGTCTCAGCTATTGCGGGCGCTGGCGGATGGACGGCGACCGCCTCATCCATAACGTCGAGCTGTCGATGTTTCCGAACTGGGTCGGCGCCGAGATGACCCGCAACTGCCGGTTCGACGGCGGCCGCGCCATCGTCACGACGCTGCCGATCACCGACAACGGCAAGACCTTCGTCTTCGAGCTGGTCCTGAAGCGCGCGGCCTGAACCTCGGCTACAGCCCGGCCGCGTCGCAGACGCGCTTCATCTGGCTTGCCGCCTCGAAGTAGTCCTCGGCGATGGCGCGCGCGGCCTTCTGGTGGCGCCGGTAATCCTTGTTGATGCGCTCGATCGCATCCAGCGCTTCTTCGTGGTTCGAGAAGGCGAACAGGCCCTCGCCGGTCGGGATGTATTTTCCGAACGCCGTGTCCTGGGTGATCACCGGCCGGCCGGCGGCGAGATAGCAGACGCTGCGGTCGGAGAACCAGCCCGAGCGCGGGCGCACATAGATGTCCTTGGCGACCGACAGCTCGCCCCGCGAGCGGTAGAGGAAGTCGGCATAGACGCCGAGCCCGTTGGAGACCGGCACCGGGTCGATCAGGTTCCAGCCGTTGTCGCGCACGATCTTGTCGACGGCGGGCGTCGGCGGGCGCAGCGCCAGATCGAGCGGCTGCGCCGTCCGCTTCGGCAGGTCGAGGAAGCGGAGGAAGTTCATGTGCTTCGACCACTGGTAAGACTCGCCCTCGAACTCGATGTTCTTCGACGAATGCGCCCAGGTCGCGAGGCTGGAGAAATTCTGCGGCGACGAGCCGAAATCGGCCGGCCAGGCGTCGAGGTTGATCGGCGGGCGCACCTTCAGCCAGGTCCGATTCAGCGGCACCGGGCAGTCGGCGGCTCCTAAGTTCTCGCCGATGGTGAACAGGTGCGTGTGCGCGTCGACATAGGCGATCGAGTCCGCGTCGCCTTTGGCGAGCTTGATCTGCTCGTAGATCGGGTCGGTGTCGATGAGGATGCGCACCGGGCACGCCATGTGCTCTTCGCGAAGCTTGGTCGCCCCGCAGAGATTGACGATGGCGTCGGCCTCCTTGTAGAGGCGCATGGCGCGCTCCCTGGAGACGCCGTGCCAGGAGTACTCGGTGACCGGGTCCCAATAGGCCCAGCGGTCGCCGAGCCCGTAGCGCTCCATCATGGCTTTGACGAAGCCGATGTTCTCGGTCGAGTCCCAGTGCACGGAGTTCTGCACGAAGGAATACGGGTTGACGCCGTTGTCCTCGACGTACCAGACGTCGTGGCCGAGCTTGCGCAAGCCCAGCACCCAGTTCATCCCCTCCCAGCCGACGCCGGCGACCGGCATGCGTCCGGAGAAGTGGAGGACGAGGATGGTCTTCTTCTTCGGCATCAGGGGAAGGTCGCGCTCAACTTTGTCATTCTCACGACGGCGGCGCGACGCCGTGGGGCACCAGCAGATAGAAGGTGCCGCGTGCCTTCATCCGCCCGGCGATCTCGCCCGCCTCGCGGCCGGGCCCGAGGAAGAAGTCGCCGCGGCCGGCGCCGCGAATGGCGCCGCCGGTGTCCTGGGCCACCACCAGCCGGCGGAGGATGCCGCCCGGCGAATCCGGGTGCGCCAGGTCGAGGAAGACCGGCGTGCCATAGGGTATGTGGGTCCGGTCGACGGCGAGGCTGCGCCCGGGGGTGAGCGCGACCCCCTGGGCGCCGATGGGGCCATCGCCCTCGAGGAAGCGGAAGAACACATAGGAGGGGTTGCGGTCGAGGATGGCGCGCGCCTTGTCGGGATTGGCGGCGAGCCAGGCCTTGATCGACTGCATCGACACGTCGTCCGCATTGAGGCCGCCCTGGTCGATCAGCACCCGGCCGATGGCGACGTAGCGCCAGCCGTTCTGGCCGGCGAAGCCGAGGCGGAGCAGGCGGCCATCCTCCAGGCGCACCCGGCCGGAACCCTGGATCTCGAGGAAGAAGGCCTCGACCGGGTCGTCGACCCAGATCAGCTCGAGCTCGCGGCCGTCCAGCGCCCCCTTGGCGATGTCCGCGCGGGGGAAGTAGGGCTTGAGGCGGCCGTTCTCGACCCGTCCGGCAATTCGCTCGCCCTTCAGGGTGTCGCGGAACTCGCCCAGATCGACCTGGACCAGGTCGCCGGGCACGCGATGGAGCGGCACGGGAAAGCGGGCGCTCCGCCCGGTCGCGCCGTTCAGCTCGGGCTCGTAGTAGCCGGTGACGAAGGCCGGCGCGGTCACCCGGTAGGGCTGGAATTCAGCCTCGAAGAAGGCCCGGGCCATCGCCGGATCCTGAGGCAGAGCGGCACAGACCGCGTGCCACGCCTCCGGCATACGGGGGCAGGAGCGCCTCAGCGCCGGAAGGGCGGCCGCCGGATCGTCCGCGGCCCAGCCCGGAAGATCGCCGAAACCGACCGGCTCGACCTTGCGTTCGGGGGCGGCGCAGGCGGCGAGAAGGACCAGGAGCGCCAGCGCGCCGAGGCGCCGCATCATCAGGGCGAGCGGGTCTCGACGAGCATCCAGTTGGGATCGCTCGAACGCACGTCGCGGGCGAAGGTCCAGATGTCGGTGATGGTCACCACCTTGCTGGCGTCGCCGTCGACCACCTTGCCGTCGGCCGCCTTGGTGGCGTTCACCTGCTCGGAGACGAAGCGGATCGTCACCTTGGCGGTCGAGCCGTCGAGATCGACGTCGGCCAGCTCGGTCGCGGTGATGCCGACCAGCGTGGTCTCGTGGGTCTCGCCGCGGGAGGTGCGGTCGTCGACGGCGCGCTTGAAGTTGTCGAAGACGCCGTCGGCCAGAAGCGGGCGGAGGCTCGCCACGTCGCCCTTGGCGAAGGACGTGACGATCATCTCGAAGGCGCCGCGGGCGCCGCCGAGGAATCCGGCCTCGTCGAAGCCGGGATCCGCCTGCTTGATCGCCTTGATGCCGCGGGCGAGCGGCGTATCGGTCTCGGCGGCCAGGGACTCCAGGGCCTTGCGGTCGCGCTCGGGCAGCCTTACGACGTTGTCCGGCGCCTGCGGGGCGGGCTCCGCCGGCTTGAACGGGTCGGGGCGGCGCTTCTCCGTGCCCGTGCGCCGTCCCAGCACGCTCCTCAGGCGAAGCCCGAGGAAAATCGCCAGCATGGCGAAGAAGACGATGTCGAGGAAAGGAAAGCCGTCCATCCTGGCCAGATCCGTGTCACTAGCGGCCGCCGTCGCGCGACGGCCATCTTGCCGTATGTAGGCGCTTGGGGAATAAAGGGCAACATGCTGCTCATCCGCCACGGCCAGTCCGAGTTCAACGCCGTCTTCAACAAGACCCGCGTCGATCCCGGCATCGAAGACCCGAAGCTGACCGACGAAGGCAAGCGCCAGGCGGAGGCCGCGGGCCGGGCCCTGCGCTCGTCGAGCCGGCTCCGGCGCCTGATCTCCAGCCCCTACACCCGCGCGCTCGAGACCGCGCACATCCTCGCCGACACGCTGGGCGGGCTGCCGATCGAGATCGACCGCCGGGTCGGCGAGCGCGCCGCCTTCGTCTGCGACGTCGGCACGCCGCTCTCCCGCCTGAAGCAGGCCTGGCCCAAGCTCACGCTCGACCACCTGGACGAGCAGTGGTGGCCGCGCATGGAGGAGTCGGAAGAGGGGCTGGCGGTCCGCGCCCGGGAGTTCCACGACGACTGGGATCCGCACCCGGAGCGGGCCGAGACCGCCGTCGTCACCCATTGGGGCTTCATCCGCGCCTCGACCGGCCTGACGGTGCCCAACTGCACGGTGCTGCGCATCGTCCGGCGCGGCGCTGCCGAGATTGTGCATCCCCTCGATCCATGATAGCCAGCGGCGCCCTTTTGCCGAAGGATCCGACCCAATGAGCGACGAGACCCAGGCCGGCGGCGGCCGTGGCGCCCCGATCATGATCGGGGCCCAGTTCATCAAGGACTTGTCGTTCGAGAGCCCGGACGGCCCGCTCGGCCTCGCCCAGATGAAGGACGCGCCGGAGATCGAGCTCGACATCGACGTGTCGCCGATCAAGATCGCCGAGGGCATCTACGAGATCGACCTCGCGATCAAGACCCAGGCACGCTACGAGGACCGGACGCTGTTCATCTGCGAGCTGGTCTATGCCGGCATCTTCAATCTTGGCCAGATGCCGGACGAGGTGATCCGCCCGTTCAGCTACACCGAGGCGCCCCGGCTCCTCTTCCCTTTCGCCCGCCAGATCATCGCCAACTGCACGCGCGACGGCGGCTTCCCGCCGGTGCTGCTGCAGCCGATCGACTTCACCGAGTTCTACCGCCGGCGCATCCTCGGCCAAGGCAACGGCCAGGCCGACGCCTGAGGCCGTCCGTCGGAACCCCTCCGCCGTCCCCGGCCGCGCCCGCCTCGGATCAGCTCAGCCAGGCCGGTTCCTTGAGCTTCTTCAGGAATTCCGTATGTGCGGCGAGCTCGGCCTCGCTGGGCGCGTGCGGGCGGGGCGGGCGGATCACCGCCATGCCGGCGGCCTGGGCCCGGCGGCGGGCGGACGCCGCGAGGTCGAATCCCGGCTCGCGGCCGCCGATCAGCTCCAGGTAGACCAGGGCCAGCAGCTCGCAGTCGAGCTTGGCGCCGTGCTTTTCGCGGGCGGTGAGGTCGATCTCGAAGCGCCGGCAGAGCGCGTCCAGGCTGGCCGGCGAGCCCGGATATTTGCGCCGTGCCAGCATCACCGTGTCGACGATGCCGCGCTCGCGCGCGATCGTGCCGCGGCCGGCCCGGCTCAGCTCGTGATCGAGGAATTTCAGATCGAACTCGGCGTTGTGGATGACCAGCGCCGCATCGCCGAGGAAGGACAGCAGCTCCCCCGCCTTGTCCGAGAACAGCGGGTGCGGGGCCAGGAACTCGCTCGAGAGCCCGTGGATCGCATAGGCGTCCAGCGGCATCTCGCGCTCGGGGTTCAGGTAGGTGTGGAAATAGCGCCCGGTCTGGACGTGGTTCTCGAGCTCGACGCAGGCGATCTCCACCACCCGGTGGCCGGCGACCGGATCAAGCCCGGTGGTTTCCGTGTCGAGCACGATCTCGCGCATGTCGTCTCCTCGGCCAATGCCCTCGGGCAAGATGTTTGGCGATGATCCGGATGCGGCGCAAGGTCGACCTGAAGCCGGCGCCGGTCGGCACGACGAAATCCGCCCGCCGGCGCTTCTTCCCGTCCGGCATCTGGTGGGCGAGGATGTTGGCCATCTTCTCTTCGGTCATGCCGGGGCGGCGCAGCACCCGCTGGCGCTGGATGGTCCTCGACGCCGTCACCACCATCACCGCGTGGCAGCGCCGCTCGTTTCCCCCTTCGAACAGAAGCGGGATGTCCAGCACCACCAGCTTCTTCCGCCGGTTGGCGGCGATGAAGCGGCGCTGGGAGGCGCGGACCAGCGGATGCAGGATCGCCTCCAGCCGCTTCAGCTCGCGCGTATCGGCGAAGACCCTGGCGCCCAGCGCCTTCCGGTCGAGCACGCCCTTCGCCACCGTGCCGGGGAACGCGCGCGCGATCGCCGGCACCGCCCGGCCGCCCTCGCGGGTCAACGCATGGACCTCGTGGTCGGCGTCGTGCACGGGGATGCCGAGGCGCCGGAAGATCCGGGCCGCGGACGACTTGCCCATGCCGATCGAGCCGGTGAGGCCGAGAATGCGCATGCCCGGGAGAGAATGCCCGAAGCATCGAGGGTCTGCCAATCTCCGCCGCCGGAAGCGGACCAGGAAGCTTCCCCGGAACTGGTCCATGCGCGGCGGAGGCGTGGCTGCTAGCCTCGGTGCTCCTCGTCAGCCGGAGCCATCGCGCATGCCCCTCGACCTCGACCAGATCCTCGGACCCGACCTCAACTATCCGGGGGCGAAGGCGCCGCCGAAGACGGCGATCCAAGGCCAGTCGGCGCGGCTCGAGCCGATCGACCCGGCCTGGCACGTCGCCGACCTCTACGAACTGTCGAAGGACGACGACACCATCTGGAACTACATGGGCTATGGCCCCTTCGCCGACCTGGGTGCGATGCGCACTTGGCTCGATAGCTGCGCCGCCTCGCCGGACCCGCTCTACTTCGCCATCGTCGACCAGGCGACGGGGCGCGCCGTCGGCATGACCAGCTTCATGCGCATCGATGCGAAGTCCGGCGCGATCGAGATCGGCAACATCTGGTTCGCCCCGATCCTTCAGAAGACCCGGCAGGCAACCGAGGCGACCTTCCTGCAGATGCGGGAAGTGTTCGACCGCTGGGGCTATCGCCGCCTGGAGTGGAAGTGCAACGCCCGGAACGCGCCGTCGCGCGCCGCGGCGGCCCGCTTCGGCTTCACCTACGAGGGCCTGTTCCGCCAGCACATGATCATCAAGGGCCGCAGCCGCGACACCGCCTGGTTCGCCATGCTCGACAACGAGTGGCCGGAGACCAAGGCCGCCTTCGAGCGCTGGCTGGCGCCGTCCAACTTCGACGCGGACGGCAGGCAGAGGGCGCCGCTGGCGGCGAGGCGCTAAGTCCTCACGCCGCCTTGGGGCAGCCTTCGGGCTTCACCTTGCGCGTGGTCGAGGCCGGGAACTTGGCCAGCAGCCGGGCGGGCCGGATCGGCCGCGGCACGAAGTTGCCACCGCAGTTGGGACAGCGGCCGCCCAGCACGCCCTCGACGCAGTCCCTGCAGAAGGTGCATTCGAAGGAGCAGATGAAGGCCGAGGCCGACTCCGGCGGCAGGTCCTTGTCGCAGCACTCGCAGTTCGGCCTGAGCTCGAGCATCGAGGTCTCCGTTCAGTTGTCAGCTAACGTCCGCGTCCGATGGCGCGTTCCAACGCCTCGCGAATGAGGCGCTGATAGGGAATCCCACGCGCCTTGGCGCGGGCCTTCACCGCATCGAGCAAAGGCGATGGAAGGCGCATGTTCACCCGCGCTTCCTTTTTCTCCAGCTCGAACCGCATCGGCGTGGCCCCCGACAAGTCGAACTTCGTCAGATCGGCTTTGTCGACGAAGTCCTCGGCCTCCCGATCCGTCCTAAACGTCGGGATTTTCCTTTTCATAGTGCGCGATCTCCTTTCTGTGCATGAACCGCGCGCTGATCGGTCGGACCAATCGGCTGCCCGCTCTTCGACGGATCGTGAAGACGACGAAGACGTACCGACCTTCTCCTGTCCGGCCGATCGCGCGGTAGCGTGGCTCCCGATCGGAATGCGTCGCGTCGGGAAAGGTCATCACCGTCCCCGAAAACAGCTCCTCGACCTCCGCGGTCGAGACCCCGTGCTTCCGACACTTTTCACGGTTGGCTTCGTCCCAATCGAATCCGGAAATCCTGCGAGCCATGTTTCATGGTGTATTTTTGTATGTACAAAAGTCAACCATAAACCCGCTTACGCCGCCCGCCCGTGCAGGCGGAGGAAATTGACCAGCGGCAGCAGCGGCAAACCGAGGATGGTGAAGTGGTCGCCCTCGACGCGCTCGAACAGGCGGACGCCGATCCCTTCGATCTGGTAGCTGCCGACGCACCCGAGCGCTTGCGGCCCCGCCTCGGCGAGGTAGGCCTCGATCGCCGGCGCGTCGAGCACACGCATGGAGAGATGGGCCGCATCGACATGGGCCCAGGCGCGGACGCCGCCGAGCACCACGACCACCGCCGAGACCAGCCGATGGGTGCGGCCGGAGAGCTGGGCGAGCTGACCCTGCGCATTCTCCAGGGTTCCCGGCTTCTCCAGCCAGTCGCCGTCGAGATCGAGGATCTGGTCGGCGCCGATCACCAGGTCGTCGGGCCGGCGCCTGGTGACACGCATCGCCTTGGCCTCGGCCAGCACCTCCGCAGCCTCCTCCGCCGTGGCACCATCGGCCTTGAGCCCGTCGCGGATCTCGCCCTCGTCGATGCGCGCGACCTCGACCTCGAAGGCGACGCCGGCGCGTTTGAGGAGTTCGGCGCGGATCGGGCTGGCGGATGCGAGCACGACCCGGCTCACTCGATCCCCCGCTTCTGGTTCACCAGCGTGATGATCGACGCCGCTGTCTCCTCGATCGAGCGCCTGGTGACGTCGATCACCGGCCACTGGCCGCGGGCGAAGACGCGGCGCGCCTCGGCCACCTCCTCCTTCACCCGGTCGATGTCGATGTAGTCGGTCTCCTTCTCCTCGTTCAGGCTGAGCAGCCGGCTCTTCCTCACCTGCACCAGGCGGGCGGGATCGTTGGTGAGGCCGACGACCAGGGGCTCCGTCAGCCGGAACAGCTCGTCCGGCAGCGGCACGTTCGGCACCATCGGCACGTTGGCGACGCGGTATCCCCGGTTGGCGAGATAGAGCGAGGTCGGCGTCTTCGACGTGCGCGAGACGCCGACCAGCACGATCTCGGCCTTGTCGAGATCGTTGGTGAGCTGGCCGTCGTCATGCGCGAGCGTGAAGTTCATCGCCTCGATGCGCCGGAAGTAGTCCGCATCCATCGCATGCTGGCGGCCGGGGCGATGCCCGCTCTTCTCGCCGAGATAACCGCCCAGCGCCGCCATCGCCGGATCGAGCACCGCGATCGACGGCACCGAGAGCCGCTGGCAGGCGGCGAGCAGGCTTTCGCGAAGCCCGTCGGCGACCATGGTGAACAGCACCGGACCGGGATGCGCCTCGACGCCGGCGATCACCTTGGTCAGATGCGCCTCGCTCCTGACCAGCGACCAGAAGTGCTCGACCGGGGTGACGCCTTCGAACTGCGAAAGGCAGGCGCGCGCCACCGAGCGCACGGTCTCGCCGGTCGAATCCGAGACCAGATGAAGGTGTACGCTTTTCACGGGATAAGAGTCCGTCGGGGCTGGGAACCGAATGTGCGTAAGGCGCTTTCGGGGGAGTGTGGATGGATGACCCCCACCTCGTGCAGAGGCCCTGGGGTTTTCTGCGCGTGCGTTGACAAGAATCCTCCAC
The DNA here is from genome assembly GCA_945871425.1 of Rhizobium sp. Q54. Classification (GTDB taxonomy): domain Bacteria; phylum Pseudomonadota; class Alphaproteobacteria; order SHVZ01; family SHVZ01; genus SHVZ01. The sequence goes on from CAMBVS010000013.1 coordinate 44,740, forward strand.
TGCCGTCGAGAGGGGGGACGAGTCCAAACCGAAACGAACCATCCCCGCAATCCCGGCTTTGCCGATGGCGGAGTCCCGGGGAACCCCCTCGACTTATACACAGCGGCGGCACGCTTCGGCCATCGCGCCCGATCGCCGGATGAAAACCGGGATGGAGTCCCATCCCTGGGATTCACAGGCATCCACCACTACCACCACTCTAAGATTCGAAAGAAAGATGGTAGAGGAGGAGCATGTCCTCTCGACCGTTTCTCGACGTTTTCAAAGGCCTCGTCCGCCCGCGTCCGCCCTGGTGGATGCTGCGCCAGGCCGGGCGCTACCTGCCGGAATACTGGGAGGTACGGAACCGGACGAAGGGGTTCCTCGACCTCTGCTTCACGCCCGAGCTTGCCGCAGAGGTGACGCTGCAGCCCGTAAGACGGTTCGGCATGGACGCCGCCATCGTCTTCTCTGACATCCTGGTCATCCCCTACGCGCTGGGCCAGGGCGTGTCCTTCGTGCAGGGCGAGGGACCGAAGCTCGGCCCGCTCGAGGTCGACGCGCTCTATGCCGACGGCGCCGGCGAGCGGTTGTCGCCGGTCTACGAAACCGTGCGGCGGGTCCGAGCCGCGCTTCCGTCGGAGACGGCGCTGATCGGGTTCGCGGGATCTCCCTGGACGGTCGCCACATACATGGTCGAGGGCGGATCGAGCCGGGAGTTCGCACGGATCAAGGGGCTGGCCGCCCGCGATCCGCAGACCTTCGGTCGTCTGATCGATACCGTGATCACCGCGACCGTCGACTACCTCGGCCGCCAGATCGTCGCCGGCGCCGACGCCATCCAGCTGTTCGAAAGCTGGGCCGGGGTACTTTCCGAGCCGATGTTCCGCCGCTGGGTGATCCAGCCGACCCGGCGCATCGTCACCGCCGTCCGCGCCCGTCATCCGGAAATCCCGATCATCGGCTTTCCCCGTGGCGCCGGCGCGATGATCGCGGCCTATGCCGAGGAGACCGGCGTGGACGCGATCAACCTCGATCCGACGGTTCCGGTCGCCTGGGCGAAGGCGGCGATGCCATCGAAGGTGCTCCAGGGAAATCTCGACCCTGTCGTCCTCGTGACCGGCGGGCAGATGCTCGACGACGAGGTCCGGCGTATCTGCGATGCGCTCGCCGACCGGCCTTTCGTTTTCAATCTCGGCCACGGCATCGTGCCGGAGACGCCGCCCGAGCATGTCGCGCGCGTTGCCGAGCTGTTGAGGGAGCGCGGATGAGAACCGCCGTCGTCCTGTTCAATCTCGGCGGCCCCGATGGTCCCGACGCCGTGCAGCCGTTCCTGCAGAACCTGTTCAGCGATCCGGCGATCATCGGCGCGCCGGCACCGGTCCGCTGGCTCCTGGCACGGCTGATCTCGCGCCGCCGTGCGCCGGTCGCCCGCGGGATCTATGCCCGGCTCGGCGGCCGCTCGCCGATCCTGCCGAACACGGAAGCGCAGGCCGACGCTCTGCAGGCGGCGCTCGGCGGCGAGACCAAGGCCTTCATCGCCATGCGCTACTGGCACCCGCTGGTCGACGAGACGGCGAGGGCGGTCAGGTCATGGGCCCCGGAACGGGTCGTCCTCTTGCCGCTCTATCCGCAGTTCTCGACCACCACCACCGAGTCCTCCTTCGCCACCTGGGATCGCGCCGCCGCGGCGATCGGGCTCGCGGTGCCGACCGCACGGATCTGCTGCTATCCCGACGATCCCGGTTTCATCGCTGCGACGGCGCGGCTGCTGGCGAAGACGCTCGACCTCGCCGGCGGTCCGCTCCGCATCCTGTTCTCGGCCCATGGCCTGCCGAAGCGCATCGTCGCCAAGGGCGATCCCTATCCCTGGCAGGTCGAGCGCACGGCAGACGCGGTGATGGCGGCGCTCAGCCGCCCGCACGACCGGGTCGTCTGCTACCAGAGCCGGGTCGGCCCGCTGGAATGGATCGGTCCCTCGACCGAGGCCGAGATCCGGCGCGCCGCCGCCGACCGCGTCGTCCCGGTGATCGTGCCCCTGAGCTTCGTCTCCGAGCACTCGGAGACGCTGGTCGAGCTCGACCAGGAGTACCGCCATCTCGCCGAAGAGGCCGGCGCGCCGGGGTTCCTCCGGGTGCCGACGGTCTCGGCCGATGCGCTGTTCATCGACGGCCTGGCCAAGCTGGTGCGGGCGGCGCCGCCGGGACTGTCCTCTGGCTGCGGCCGGCGGATCTGTCCATCCCGGCACGGCCGCTGTCCCCATGGAGCGCCTGCATGAGCTGGCTCGCCGTCTCCTACCCCTGGATCAAGGCTCTGCACATCATCAGCGTCATGGCCTGGATGGCGGGGATGCTCTACCTGCCGCGGCTGTTCGTCTATCACGCCGACGCGGTGCCCGGATCGGTGCAGTCCGAAACCTTCAAGGTGATGGAGCGCCGCCTGCTGCGCGCCATCATCAACCCGGCGATGATCGCGAGCTTCGTCTTCGGCATCATGCTCGCCGCCACCCCCGGGCTCGTCGACTGGTCCGAGGGCTGGATCTGGGTGAAGCTTGCGGCCGTCATCGGCATGTCGGCCGCGCATGGGTATTTTTCCCGCTGGCGCCGCGAGTTCGCCGAGGACCGCAACCGGCGGCCGGCGAGCTTCTACCGGAAGGTCAACGAGGTCCCGACGGTGCTGCTGATCGTCATCGTCATCATGGTGACGGTGAAACCTTTCTGACCGACGGCGAGGGAACCCGCCGGACGGTCAAATGTTTTGTGTTTGACTTGGCTAGACCGCTTCGCTAACTGTTCGGAGCAGGGGCGACCGCCCCCGCCTTCTCCTTTAAGAACAATTCCGTCGACACCAGGCGCGCAAAGCTCGCGCCGGTCCTTGCAAAGCAGGACGGTCGCCGGGCCACATCCCAAGCACATCTCAAACTAAACCGGATCCTCAATGCACCTGCAGGAACTCAAGGCGAAATCACCCGCTGACCTGCTCGCCACCGCCGAAGAGCTCGAGATCGAGAACGCGTCGCTGCTGCGCAAGCAGGACATGATGTTCGCGATCCTGAAGCAGCTGGCCGAGAATGACGTCGCCATCTACGGCATCGGCGTCCTCGAGGTCCTCCAGGACGGCTTCGGCTTCCTCCGCTCGCCGGAGGCCAACTACCTTCCCGGACCCGACGACATCTACGTCAGCCCGAGCCAGGTCCGCCGCTTCGGCCTTCGCACCGGCGACACCGTCGAGGGCCAGATCCGCAGCCCCAAGGAGGGCGAGCGCTACTTCGCCCTTCTCAAGGTCAACAACATCAATTTCGAGGACCCGGAGAAGGTCCGCCACCGCATCAACTTCGACAACCTGACGCCGCTCTACCCCGACGAGCGCCTGCATCTGGAAATCGAAGTGCCGGCCGTTTTGCCGACGGCAAAGGAAGCCAAAGAGGCGAAGGACAAGGAAGCCAAGGAAGGCACCGGTAAAGAGGTCGGCGGCAAGGAGATCGGCGCCGCCCGCACCGGGCGCCTCGAGCTGGCGCGCGAAGCCGACCGCAAGGACCTCGTCCGCAAGGATGTGACGACGCGGGTCATCGACCTGATCGCGCCGCTAGGCAAGGGCCAGCGCGGTCTCATCGTCGCCCCGCCGCGCACCGGCAAGACGGTGATGCTGCAGAACATCGCGCACGCCATCGCCCACAACCACCCCGAGGTCTACCTCATCGTGCTGCTCATCGACGAGCGGCCGGAAGAGGTCACCGACATGGCGCGCTCGGTGAAGGGCGAGGTCATCAGCTCCACATTCGACGAGCCGGCGACCCGCCACGTCCAGGTGACCGAGATGGTGCTTGAGAAGGCCAAGCGCCTGGTCGAGCACAAGCGCGACGTCGTCATCCTGCTGGACTCGATCACGCGTCTGGCACGTGCCTACAACACCGTGGTGCCGTCGTCGGGCAAGGTCTTGACCGGCGGTGTCGACGCGAATGCGCTGCAGCGCCCGAAGCGCTTCTTCGGCGCCGCCCGCAACATCGAGTTCGGCGGCTCCCTCACCATCATCGCGACCGCGCTGATCGACACCGGCAGCCGCATGGACGAGGTGATCTTCGAGGAGTTCAAGGGCACCGGCAACTCCGAGATCATCCTCGACCGCAAGCTCTCCGACAAGCGCACCTTCCCCTCGATCGACATCACCAAGTCGGGCACCCGCAAGGAAGAGCTGCTGGTCGACAAGGCCCAGCTCGCCAAGATGTGGGTGCTCCGCCGCGTGCTGATGCCGATGGGACCGGTCGACGCCATGGAGTTCCTGCTCGACAAGCTGAAGCACTCCAAGACCAACAACGACTTCTTCCAGGCGATGAACACCTGAGGAGTCGCCGGAGCGTCGGAACGAGAAAGGGCGGGAGAACGATCTCTCGCCCTTCGCGTTTGCGGCTGGACTTTAGGCCGCGGCTGGATCGACCTCTGCAGCGATGCGCTCGCCGGCCACAGCTTCGGTTTGTGCGAGGTCGAAAGCCGTCTGCAGGTTGAGCCAGAAGGTCGCGTCATTTCCGAAGTAGCGGGCGAGCCTGAGGGCCGTTTCCGCCGTCAATGCCCGCCGCCCGCCGATCACGTCGTTGATCCGCTGTGGCGGCACCCTGAGCTTGAGCGCGAGCGCAGTGCCGGAAAGGCCACGGGTCTCCAATTCCTCCCTGAGGATTTGTCCCGGGTGGACGGCGAAGTTCATCCGCCCGGCCGTCCTAGTGGTAGTCGACGATTTCGATGTCGTGCGCATGACCGTCCTCGAACCGGAAGACCAGACGCCCTGGACCGTTGATGGTCATGGCCCAGAAGCCGCGACGATCGCCCGTCAGCTTGTGAAGGCTGACACTCGACAGAGGGCTGAGGCTCGCGAGCGAGGTTGCCGCGTGGAGCGCTGACAACCTCGCGCGAGCCTTTGCCTCGTCCATTCCCCGGAACTTGCTGCGACCGGTCTCGACGAAGAGCCGAGTGTCACGGTTCCTGAACGAAACGATCATCTCACATCAGACTAGAACGCGTCATGTGCCACGGCAAGCGTTCTGGTCTCCCGTTTATCCGTTCGCGGCGATCGCTTTGGCGACGGCGGGACGGGCGGCCATGCGGGCGGCCCAGGCTTTCACGTTGGCGAGGCCGGGAGCGGCGTCGATCAGCGCCTTCCGGCCGGCGACCACGGGGTAGAGCGCGATGTCGGCAATCGAGATCTCGCCCGCGATGTAGTCGCGGCCGTCCAGCTGCTTGTCGACGACGCCGAGCATCGTCAGCAGCTTCTGCTCGAAATAAGCGGTGTTGCCCGGGTCCTTCACCGGCACATGGGTCGAGATGTAGAAAATGTTGGACGAGGTCGGCGCGACGTCGGTCGCCGCCTGCATGAACCACTGATAGGCCTCGGCCCGCTTCGCCGGATCCTTCGGGATCAGCTTGCCGGACTTCTCCGCGCAGTAGAGCACGATGGCGGCGGACTGGGAGAGGTTCAGCGGCTTGCCGCCGGGGCCGTCGGCATCGACGATCGCCGGGATGGCGCCGGCCGGATTGATCTTCAGGAACCCGGGCGTCTTCGCCTCGCCTTTCGACAGGTCGAGCTTGTGCACCCGGTAGGCCAGCCCGCATTCCTCGAGCGCGATGGTGGCGCGGCGGCCGTTGCCGGTGGACGCGGTGTAGAGGTCGATCATGGACGTTTCCAGTTTTGGTTGGGTTGGACGGGACGGAGACTAGCAGCCCGCCGGGCCGGGCGTCAGCACGGTCGCCCCGCTACTCGCCCACTCGCGCGATCCGGAGCACGTTGGTGGCGCCGGGCGTGCCGAAGGGGACGCCGGCGGTGACCACCAGGCGCTGGCCGGGCTCGGCGAAGCCTTCGGTTCGGGCGGCCTCGGTCGCGGTCTGCACCATCTCGGTGAAGCTGGCGATGTCGTGGGTCAGGACCCAGTGCACACCCCAGAGCAGCGCCAGCTTGCGGGCCGTCGTCGGATTGCCGGTCAGTCCCAGGATCGGCGCATCGGGGCGCTCGCGGGCGGCACGGAGCGCGGTCGATCCCGACATGGTGAACGTCGCGATGCAGGCGGCCGAGATCGTGTGCGCGACCTGGCGGGCGGCGGCGGAGATCGCGTCCGCACCGGTCGCCTCCGGCTCCGGATGCACCGCGTCCATGATGGTGCGATAGAGCTGGTCGTGCTCCACCCGCTGGATGATGCGGTCCATGATGGTGACGACCTCGATCGGGTATTTGCCCGACGCGGTCTCGCCCGAGAGCATGAGCGCATCGGCGCCGTCATAGACGGCGGTCGCCACGTCCGAGGCCTCGGCCCGCGTCGGCGACGGCGCGTGGATCATCGACTCCAGCATCTGCGTCGCCACGATCACCGGCTTGCCGGCCTGGCGGCAGGCACGCACGATGCGCTTCTGGATCGAGGGCACGTCCTCGGGCGGCAGCTCGACGCCGAGGTCGCCTCTCGCCACCATGATCGCGTCGGTCATGTCGATCAGCTCTTCCAGATGCTCGATCGCCGACGGCTTCTCCAGCTTGATGACGATGCCGGCGCGGCCCTGGATCAGCTTCTTCGCCTCGGCCACGTCGGCGGGACGCTGGACGAAGGAAAGCGCCACCAGGTCGACGCCGAGCTCGAGCCCGAAGGAGAGGTCGCGGCGGTCCTTGTCGGTGATCGGCGACAGCGGCAGCACGACGTTGGGGACGTTGACGCCCTTCCTGTCGGAGATGCGCCCGCCGGTCACCACCTCGGTCTGGGCGAAGTCCGGCCCGTGCGAGAGGACGCGGAGGCGAAGCTTGCCATCGTCGACCAGGAGGTCGGTCCCGGCCTCGATCGCGGCGAAGATTTCCCGATGCGGCAGCGAGACGCGGGTGGCGTCGCCATCCGCCTTGTCGAGGTCGAAGCGGAAGCTGTGGCCGGGATGGAGCTCGGCATGGCCGCCGGCGAAGGTGCCGACGCGGAGCTTCGGTCCCTGCAGGTCCATCATGATGCCGATCGGCCGCCCGGTCGACCGCTCGAGCGCCCGTAGCGCCTCGAAGCGGGCGCGGTGATCGTCGTGGCCGCCATGGCTGAAGTTGAGCCGGAAGACGTCGGCGCCAGCCGCGAACAGGCGGGCCAGCATCTCCGGCGTCGAGGTCGACGGGCCGACGGTGGCGACGATCTTGGCGTTGCGGAGGCGGCGCATGGCGGGGTCCGGAAGCGGTGGGGGCGATCCTGGCACAGCTGGGCGTCCGGATGTAGGGTGCGCTTCATGCAGCTTCCGTCGCTTCCCGACTTCGAGCCCGGCTGGGTCTGGCTGGTCGGCGCCGGCCCCGGCGATCCCGGCCTCCTGACCCTGCTGGCCCTGAAGGCCCTGGCCGAGGCCGATGCCGTGGTCTACGACGCGCTGGTCGACGAACGCTGCCTGGCCCTCGCACGCCCCGGCGCGATCTGCGAATTCGCCGGCAAGCGCGGCGGCAAGCCGTCGCCGCGCCAGCCCGACATCTCCCGGCGCCTGATCCAGCTCGCCCGCGAAGGCAAGCGGGTGCTCAGGCTGAAGGGCGGCGATCCCTTCGTCTTCGGCCGCGGCGGCGAGGAGGCTCTTGCCCTGGTCGCGGCTGGCGTTCCCTTCCGGGTCGTGCCTGGCATCACCGCCGGCATCGGCGGCCTCGCCTATGCCGGCATCCCGGCGACCCACCGCGACGTCAACGAGGCGGTCACCTTCATCACCGGCCACAACGTCTCGGGCGAGGTGCCGGACGGGCTCGACTGGCCGGCGCTGGCCAGGGGCGCCCCGGTGCTGGTCTTCTACATGGCCCTGAAGCATCTGCCGCAGATCCGCGATCGCCTGATCGCCGCCGGCCGTCCGGCCGACGATGCCGCCGCGGTCGTCAGCCACGCCGCGACTGATCGGCAGCGCACGCTGGTCACCACGCTCGGCCGCCTGGTCGAGGATGCCGAGGCCGCGAAAACGGAGCCGCCCGCCATCGTCGTCATCGGCCCCGCGGTGAGAATGGCGGCCGGCCTCGACTGGCTCGGCGCGATGGCCGGCCGCAGGCTCGATCCCGACCCGCTGGGGCTCATGGCCCGGCGCGAGGCCGGCTGATGTTCTCCGACTATCGTTTCCGGGCCGCGGCGATCCTGCTTCTGGCGGCGTTCATCGGCGGTGCGGCGCTGCTGGTCTCGTGGCTGCGCCAGCCCGACGGCGCCGGCGCGCTCATCGGCGGGCCGTTCGAGCTGACCGACCAGACCGGGGGCCGCGTCTCCAGCGAGGCCTTCCGCGGCAAGCTGATGCTGATCTATTTCGGCTATGTCTTCTGCCCGGATGCCTGTCCGACGGCGCTGCAGAACATGGCCGACGCGATCGACCAGCTCGGCCCAGCCGGCGAGGACGTGGTGCCGGTCTTCATCACCGTGGATCCCGCCCGCGACACGGTCGAGGTCATCAAGGACTATGCCGAGGCGTTCCACCCGCGGCTGAAGGCGCTGACCGGAACGCCCGAAGACATCGCCAAGGCGGCGAAGGCCTATCGCGTCTACTTCAAGAAGGCCGCCGAGGCCTCGCCCGGCGAGTACCTGGTCGACCACTCCTCGATCGTCTTCCTGATGGGGCGCGACGGCCGCTACCTCATGCACTTCACCCATTTCACCCCGCCGGAGCCGATGGCGGCCGAGATCAAGAAGCGGCTGTGAGCCGGCCGCCCGGCCTCATCGTCGCCGCGGCGGCGTCGGGCGCCGGCAAGACGACGCTGACGCTGGGCCTGCTGCGCCACCTTGCGCGGACGGGCCTGCGCGCCGCCTCGGCCAAGATGGGGCCCGACTACATCGACCGCGAGTTCCATGCCGCCGCCAGCGGCCGTGACTGCCTCAACCTCGATCCCTGGGCGATGCGCCCGGACACGCTCGCCGGCACCGTCGCCGCGGTCGAGGCCGGTGCCGATCTGGTGATCTGCGAAGGCGTCATGGGCCTTTTCGACGGCATCGGTGCGGCCGGCGAGGGCTCGACCGCGACGCTGGCCGAGGTCACCGGCTGGCCGGTGGTAGTCGTGCTCGACATCCGCGGACAGGCGGCGACGGCCGCGGCGGTTCTGTCCGGCCTCGCGCGGCATCGCCCGGGCCTTCGTGTCGCCGGCGTCATCCTCAACCGCGCCGGCTCGCCGGCCCATGGCGAGACCGTCGCCGAGGCCTGCCGGATCGCTCTGCCGGAGGTGGCGGTGCTCGGATGCATCCTGCGATCGCCCGCGCTCGAGCGGCCGGAGCGGCATCTGGGGCTGGTGCAGGCGCGCGAGCACGGCGACCTCGCACGGTTTCTCGATCATGCCGCCGATGCGGTCGCCGGCGCTCTCGACCTTCCGGCGCTGCGGGCTCTCGCCTGTCCCGCGACGCTTGCCGCCGCGCCGCCGCCGTCGCCGCTGCCGCCGCTCGGCCAGCGCATCGCCGTCGCCGACGACCTCGCCTTCGCCTTCGCCTATCCGGCGATCCTGGACGGCTGGCGCCGGGCCGGCGCCGAGGTTGCGCCGTTCTCGCCGCTCGCCGGCGAGGCGCCGTCGGACGACGCCGACGCCGTCTTCCTTCCTGGCGGATACCCGGAGCTGCATGCCGGGCGGCTGGCGGCGACCGCCGCCTGGCGTGACGGTCTCGCCCGAGCGGCGGCGCACGGGGCGGCGATCTATGGCGAGTGCGGCGGCTACATGGCGCTCGGCCGCGGGCTGGTCGATGCCGCCGGCGCCCGCCACGCCATGGCCGGGCTGCTGCCGGTCGAGACCTCCTTCGCCCGAAGGAAGCTGCATCTGGGCTATCGCCGGATGCGGGCGCTCGCGGCGACGCCGCTCGGGCCCGTCGGCGTCGGCTTCCGCGGCCATGAGTTCCACTACGCCACGGTGGTCGAGGAAGGCCCCGGCGACGCCCTGTTCCAGGCCGCGGATGCGAGCGGCAGGGCGATCGGCCCGGCGGGCCGACGGGACGGCGCGGTCTTCGGCTCGTTTCTGCATCTGATCGACCGGGCTTGAGACACGCTCGCCGCCGTTTACCAATGCTTAACCATGAAAGATGGAGACTGTCTCGGCGGTGATCGACCGGTCGTCCGTCCTGTGGTAACGTCCGATTGCATTTATCGTGAGTTAGAGGCATTTGAGCGCCACCGCCCCTCTGGCCGTAGCGGCATCGCCGCCCGTTCTTCGGGCGATGGTCGAATTGCACCGGGAAGCGGCGATCGCGGTCGCGGCCGACGGCCGGCTTCTTGCCGCCAACAAGCGGGCGATCGTGGAGATCGGGGCGGTCGGAGGCACCGGCAGCCTGTTCGACCTCGCGGCCGAGGAACCGGGCGAGATCCGCGACATCCTGAAACGCATCTTCGCCGGGCCGGCGCCGGTGCCGTTCGGCCTGGCGCTCAGGCGCAACGGACACGCGGAGGAGCGCATCCTTCGCGGCGCCTCGGTCGGCGTGCATGCCGGGCGCGAGGTGGCGCTGCTGGTGATGTCGAGCGCGCTGGCGGATGCGCCCTGGGACCAGGAGGCGCTGCGCGAAAAGGCGGCCGAGCTGTCGCGCCTCAACCTGCAGTTGGTCGAGGCGAAGCAGCGGGCCGAGGAGGCCAACCACAGCAAGACCGAGTTCCTGGCCCGGGTCAGCCATGAGCTGCGGACGCCGTTGAACGCCATCATCGGCTTCTCGGAGCTGATGACGTCGGGCATGTTCGGGCCGATCGCGCCCGATCGCTACGCCACCTACGTCCGCGACATCCTGGTCAGCGGCCGCCACCTGCTCGACCTCGTCAACGACGTGCTCGACCTCTCCAAGGTCGAGGCCGGCAAGATGACGCTGCGCGAGCAGGTGATCGATCTGGCCCAGCTCGGCGAGCAGATCATCCGCCTGATCGAGCGGGCGGCCGCGGAAAAGGAGCTGACGCTCGAGGTCGCCGCCGCCCCCGGCCTGCCGCGGATCAGCGCCGATCTCAGGGCGGTCAAGCAGATGCTGCTCAACCCGCTCTCCAACGCCGTCAAGTTCACGCTCCCCCACGGCCGCGTCAGCCTGATCATGGCGGCGGAGGACGGCCGCGTCACCATCGCCGTCGACGACACCGGCATCGGCATCGCGCCCGAGAACATCGCCGGCTGCTTCCAGCCCTTCGACCAGGTCGACAACGTGCTCACCCGCCGCTTCGAGGGCTCCGGCCTCGGGCTCGCCATCACCAAGGCGCTGGTCGAGCTCCACGGCGGCGAGATCCGGCTGACCTCGACCGTCGGCGTCGGCACCAATGTGAGGCTGATTTTCCCCAAGGAACGGGCGAGAGCCGGCGGCATCGACGTGCCGAGGTAGCTGCGTGTAGATTGGAACAAGTCGAGCGACAGGAACCTTGCCCGACGCGGGTTATCCCCGGCGCCTGGCGCGGAATCCCCGAGTTCTCGATCGCGGCTCGAATGGTCTCGACGACAGATGCCGCCGGCATCGCAGTCGGTCGTCGGCTCGGCTGGAGTGTTCCTTGACGACCTCGGCTTTGTCGCGCATGAACCGGATCGTTGTTGCCGTCGTCCTCGTCCTCGTGACGCTGGAAGTGGGGGCGAAGACGTACTCGGCGCTGAGCGCCAGAGAGACCGCGATCGTACGCGCCGAGCGCGAGACCCTGAACGCGACCGGCGTCGTCGCCGCGCAGGCGGCACGTATCTTCGACGGCGTCTCCCGGGCGCTGGCCGCGGCGGGCGAGATGCGCGCCGCCGTCGACTCGGGCGCCGTCGTCGGCGCCGAGGCGATCCACGACGCCCTCAAGACGATCCACGGCGGATCGCCGGTGATCCTCGGGATCGGCTGGACCGACATCGCCGGCAACCGCGTCGCCTCCTCGAATTCCCGCGACCCGCCGCCGCTCAACATCGCCGACCAGGACCAGTTCCGCGTCCACCGCGACGATCCCGCCGCCGGACTCTACATCTCCGCCCCGATCCGCTCGCGCCTCGACGGCAGCTGGATCATCCCGATCTCGCGGCGGATCGACGACGAGGCCGGGCGCTTCGCCGGCATCGTCAACGCCGTCCTGCGCATCGCAGACTTCCTCGAGTTCTATCGGGCGATCGACCTGGGGCCGGATACCGGGGTCCTCCTCGTCACCCGCGACGGCGTCCTGCTGGCGCATGAGCCGATGGTCGAGGACCGGATGGGGCGACCGCAGGCCGGAGGGCTGATGTCGGCGATCGCCTCATCCGGGACCCGACCCGCCAACCTGCACGCGACCGGCCCGATCGACGGCAAGGAGCGGATCTTCGGGTATGCGTCGATCCCGGGCTTCCCGCTGGCGATCGCCGCCGGGATGTCGCGCCACGACGCGCTCGAGTCGTGGCGCGAGGCCCTCTTCTGGTCCGCGGTCGAGGGCGTCGTGACGATAGCCGCGCTGGTGGCAGGAGGCACCATCATCGTCATCGTGCTCCGCCGGCGCGAGGCCGCCGCGCGCGCGCTCGAGGAGACCGGTGCGCTGCTGCAGTCGGTGTTCGCCGTCAGCAACCAGGCGACCCTCGTCTTCGATCGCGACCTCCGGGCGGTGGCGTGGAACGAGCTCCATATGAAGCTGTTTGGCGACACGCCGGCGCCGAGCCGGGGAGCGACGCTCGAATCCATCCTCCGGGCGATGTCGGCAGGCGGCGAGCACGGCACCGGCGACATCGAAACCTTCGTCGCCGAGCGCCTGAAGACGGCGCGCTCCCGGCTGCCGCAGCGCTATGAACGCGAGCGTCCGAACGGCTCGGTCGTCGACGTCAGCTGGCTGCCGCTGCCGAACGGATATCTCGCGGTCTCGCATACCGACGTCACTCATCGGAAACGGACGGAGATCGCGCTTCGCGCGAGCGAGGCCAAGACCGCCCAGGCGCTCGCGCGCCTGAGCGATGCGGTCGACAGCCTCAAGGATCCGTTCCTGTTGTGGGACGCCGAGGAACGCCTCGTCCTCGCCAACGCCGCCGCCCTCAACGGACCCGGCGGCGAGGCGCTGGCGCCGGGCGTGCGTCTCGAGGACGTGGTCGCCCATCGCGTCAAGATCGGTAGTTTTCCCGCCGGCGTCGGCCGCGAAGACGAGTATATCCGTGAGCGCCTGGCGCAGATCCGCGGCGCCACCGGCGAGCCGGTCGAGTTCCAGCGCCGCGACGGGCGCTGGCTGGCGGCCCTGGACCGCCGCACGCGAGAGGGCGGTATCGTCAGCCTCCGCGTCGACATCACCCGCCTGAAACGGGCGGAAGCGGAGCTTCGCGAGAGCGAGGCGAAGGCCGCGCGAGCGCATGCCCGTCTGGTCGACGCGGTCGACAGCCTCAGGGACCCGTTCCTGTTGTGGGACGCCGAGGAACGCCTCGTCCTCGCCAACGCCGTGGCTGCCAAGGGACCCGGCGGCGAGGCGCTGGCGCCGGGCGTGCGTCTCGAGGACGTGGTCGCCCACGGCGTCAAGATCGGTAGTTTTCCCGCCGGCGTCGGCCGCGAAGACGAGTATATCCGCGAGCGCCTGGCGCAGGTCCGCGGCGCCACCGGCGAGCCGGTCGAGATCCAGCGCCGCGACGGGCGCTGGCTGGCGGCCTTGGACCGCCGCACGCGGGAGGGCGGCATCGTCAGCCTCCGCGTCGACATCACCCGCCTGAAACGGGCGGAAACGGCGCTGCGCGAGAGCGAGGCGAAGGCCGCGCGAGCACATGCCCGTCTGGTCGATGCGGTCGACAGCCTCAACGATCCGTTCGTGCTGTGGGATGCGGAGGAGCGCCTCGTCCTCGCCAACACCGCCGCCGCCAGGGGACCCGGCGGCGAGGTGCTGGCGCCGGGCGTTCGCCTCGAGGACGTGATCGTCCACCGCGTCAAAGCCGGCGCCTTTACCGCCGGCGTCGGCCGCGAGGAGGAGTTCATCCGCGAGCGCCTGGCGCAGATCCGCCGTGCCGACGGCGAGCCGGTCGAGGTCCGGATCGCCGACGGGCGCTGGCTGTTGAGACGCGATCTCCGCACGAGGGAGGGCGGTCTGGTCAACCTCATCGTCGACATCACCGAGATCAAGAAGCGCGAGGCGGAGCTCGCGGCGGCGCGTCAGGCGGCGGACGCGGCGAGCCGGGCCAAGTCGGACTTCCTGTCGAGGATGAGCCACGAGCTGCGCACGCCGCTCAACGCCGTGATCGGGTTCGCCCAGCTGCTGCAGATCGACCGCCGGGACACGCTGACGCCGAGACAGCAGGGCTATTGCCGGGACATCGAGAGCGGCGGCCATCACCTGCTGGCGCTGGTGAACGACGTGCTCGACCTGGCGCGGATCGAGTCCGGCAAGGACCGGATGTCGATCGAGCGTGTGAGCGTGGCCGACGCGCTCTCGAGCCTCGGCGCCGCCATGACCGCGCTTGCCGCGGCCGACGGGATCAGCCTCCGCATCGCCGGACCGGCCGGCGTCCCCGACATCCGCGCCGACGATGTGCGCCTGCACCAGGTTCTCCTCAACCTCGTCTCCAACGCGATCAAGTACAACCGCAAGGGTGGATCGGTCAGCGTCGCGGCGACGGCGGCGCCCGGAAACCGCGTCAGGTTCGTCGTCGCCGATACCGGCGTCGGGATCGCCCCCGAACTGCAGGCGGAGATGTTCGAGCCGTTCCATCGCCTCGGGCAGGAGCATTCCGGCATCGGCGGCACCGGCATCGGCCTCTCGATCTGCAAGCGCCTGGCCGAGGCCATGGACGGGTCGATCGGCCTCACCAGCGTGGCGGGGGAGGGCAGCACCTTCTGGATCGAGCTGCCCGCGGACACCTCGGCGCCAATGGGCGCGGCCGAGGCGCCCGGGCCGGCACCGGTCGAGACTCCGGCCGACGGCGGCGGCTTCTCGCTGCTCTACGTCGAGGACAACCCCGCCAGCATGCGGCTGATGGAGCACCTGGTCTCGATCCTGCCGCGGGCCCGGCTGCTGACCGCGTCGACCGCGCAGCTTGGCCTCGACCTCGCCGGTGCCCACCGCCCCGCCCTCATCCTCCTCGACCTGCACATGCCGGGCATGGACGGCTACGAGATGCTGACGCGGCTCAAGGCGATGCCGGAGACACGGGACGTTCCGGTGGTGGCGCTCACCGCCGCCGCGATGCCGAACGACATCAGGCGCGGGCTCGCCGCCGGATTCTTCCGCTACCTGACCAAGCCGATCGACGCGAAGGAGTTCCTGGCCGTGGTCGGCGAGTGCATTTCGCTGACGGACGGGGTCGGGGGCGAGGATGCGGAGCTCAATCATCATGCCGCCGGCGCTCGCTCGCCGGGATCCGCCGGACGATGAAGACATAGGCGGCGAGCGTCAGAAGTCCCATCAGGCCGACGAGGCTGGCGAGCGCGCGGGGCGTGCCGTCGAAGGCGACGGCGACGCCCATGCCGACCGAGGCGCTGGTCAAGGACTGGAAGAAACCCATCAGCGATGACGCGGCGCCGGCCGCGTGCGGGAACGGCGTCAGCGCGCCGGCGATCGCCTGCGGACCGCTGAGCGCGAAGCAGCACATGTAGAGCATCATCGGCCCGACCAGCGTGACCACATGGACGATGCCGGCCCAGGCGAACCCCGCCAGCAGCAGTCCCGAGGCGGCGATGCCGATCACGCCGTACTGGAGCGTGCGGTCGAGGCCGATCCGCATGACGATGCGCCCGGAGATGGTGTAGCCGATGATGTTGCCGAGCATGACCGCGCCGAAGACGAAGCCGAAATACTGGGTCGGCACCGCCAGCACCTCGATCACGACGAACGACACCCCGGAGAGATAGGCGCCGAGTCCGCCGAAGAGCGAGCAGTTGACCAGCGTGTAGCCGACGAAGACCCGGCTCCGGACCAGATGCGTGAAGGTCTGCAGCAGACGCGTCGGGTGGATCGCCTTCGCGTCCTTGTCGCGGATCGACTCGCCGAGGAACAGCGAGACGAAGACGACGAGGCCGACGCCATAGGCGGTCACGAAGATGAAGCTCGCCCGCCAGCCGTAATTCGCCTGCAGCACGCCGCCGATGATCGGCGCCAGGATCGGCCCGAGGCTGAGCACCATGCCCATCAGCGCCAGCATGCGCGCCGCCGCCTCGCGCTCGTGCAGGTCACGCACCATGGCGCGCGCCAGAACCGGCGCGCAGATCGAGCCGAACACCTGGAGGAAACGGGCCCAGATCAGCTGCTCGATCGACTCGGCCAGCAGGCAGCCGACCGAGGCGGCGACATAGAGCGAAAGCCCGGCGATCAGGAGCGGGCGGCGGCCGAAGCGGTCTGAGAGCGGGCCGTAGAACAGCTGGGCGATGGCGCCGCCGAAGAAGGCCGCGCTCAAGGTCAGCTGCACCATCGCCATGTCGACGCCGAAGTCGTCGCGGATCGCCGGCATCGACGGCAGATAGGTATCGGTGGTGAACGGGCCGACGGCGGTGAGCGCGCCGAGAAGCAGGATCAGCAGCCGGCTGTCGCGATGGAGCATCGTCTCGTCATCAGGATTGGATTGAGCGCACTCTGCCCGCTCTGCACTGCTCTGTCGAAACAAACCCCCTCCCGGCGGGAGCGGGCCTATGCGTGCAGCGCGGCGGTGATGATGACCTCGATCAGGTCGCCTTCCGGCATCACCGACTGGACGAAGGAGCGGACGGGGCCCTGGCCGTCCGGCATCCAGGACGCCCAGGCGCGGTCGAAGGCCGGCTTGTTGTCGTGGTCGGTCACCACGATTTCGGCCTTGACGATGCGCGTGCGGTCGAGGCCGGCATCCTTCAGGTATCCCTCGAGCACGTTCAGCGCGGCCAGCGTCTGGCCGGCGATGTCGAGCGACTTGTCGGGCGATGTCGCCACCGCCCAGAGGAAGCCGCCGCCGCCCGGCAGGCGATGGATCGCGACGGCCGACTTGCTGGGCAGCGTCTTGTTGGGGATGCGGCTGATGTCGCTGGCGGTCATGGTCGGGTTCTCTCCCTTGCGATGGATTTGAGCGATACTGCGCCGATGGCGACCATACCTCCATCCGCCGCCGAGACCGCCGAGGTGGAAGCCGACCTGGCGGCGGCGGAACGCGCCGGGCTTCGGCTGGCGCTGATCGGCCGGACGCTGGCGCTGCTGCCGTTCGCCGTCCTGTACGGCTGGGTCGGCGCGCAGAGGGACAGCGTCCAGGGCGTGACGCTCATCTCGCTGTTCATCCTGGCCGGGCTCGTGCACCTGGTTCTGGTCCAGACCCGGCGCGAGCGCCCGTGGCATCGCTACGCCTTCCTCGCCCTCGATGCCATCGGCCTCGGCGTGCTGGCGGTGAACGCGCCGCTCAGCCCGGGCGGCGCCGGCGAGGTGCCGCAGATCCTGGTCTTCCGCGCCTATGGCGTCCACTTCCTGTTCCTGTTCCTGGCCGTGGCGGCGCTGTCGCTGTCGCCGCGCCTGGTGCTGTTCGCCGGTGCCGCGGTGGTGACCACGCTCTGGGGTGCGTACCTCTGGATCGTCTCCGGGATGGAGCGCACGCTCACCTGGGGCGACCTGCCGGTGGCCGCCGACCGCGACACCTTCGTCAAGGTCCTGCTCGACCCGGATTTCATCGGGCTCGGCAGCCGGGTCGTGGAGAGCATGGTGATCCTCGCGACCTCCGGCCTGCTCGCCGTCGCCGTGCACCGGGCCCGCAACGTCGTGCGCGCGCGTGCCGCCGTCGAACGCCGGCGCCAGCGCATCCAGGCGGTGTTCGGCCAATACGTGCCGCCGGAGGTCGCCGGCTCGATCCTCGCCAACCGGTCGGCGCTGGCGCCCCAGACCCGGGACGCCAGCATCCTGTTCGCCGACATCGAGGGTTTCACCCGCCTCTCCGAGCGGCGGGAGCCGGCCGAGGTCATCGAGCTCCTGAACGCCTTCTTCGACGCGGCGACCGAGGTGATCGGCGCCTATCGCGGTGTGGTCATCAGCTTCGTCGGCGACGCCGTCATCGCCGCCTTCAACACGCCGATCGAGCTTGCCAACCACGCCGCCTGGGCGACCCGTGCCGGCCAGGCGCTGCTGGCGCTGGTCGCCGGGCGCGACTTCGGCGGCGAGACGATCCGCCTTCGTGTCGGCATCGCCACCGGGCCGGTCGCCTCGGGCAGCGTCGGCGGCCAGCGCCGCCAGACCTGGACCGTCTATGGCGACACGGTCAACCTGGCCCAGCGCGTCGAGGGCCTGAACCGCGACTTCCGCACGCGGCTCCTGGTCAGCGAGCAGACCGCGGAGGCGGCCCGGGCGGAGATCGACTTCCGCGAGATCGGCACCACCCCGGTGCGCGGCCGCGACGGTACGGTCCGCCTGTTCACGGTGGCGGAGGAATGAGCCGTCACCCCCACCCCGCTCCCGTTCGTGGGGGAGGGTCGGGGTGGGGGGCCTTCGCGGCTCAGCCGTTCCAGAGTTTCCGCGACGCCTTCGCCGCGCCCTCGGCCATCGCCTCGAGCTTCATCCAGACGATGTCGGGGTCGACCACGGTCCAGTCGGCGACGGTGGCGAAGCCGCAATCTGTCCCGGCGATCACACGCTCGCGCCCGACCACGTCGGCGAAGCGGACCAGGCGCTCGGCCACCAGGTCGGGATGCTCGACGAAGTTGGTGCTGCTGTCGATCACGCCGGGGATGATGACGCGGTCGTCGGGCAGCCTGATGTCGTCGCGGAACACGGTCCACTCATGCGCGTGCCGCGGATTGGCGGCCTCGAAGGAAATGGCGCCGGCGTCGATTTGCAAGACCGTCGGCAGGATGCGCACCAGCGGGATGTCGTGGGTGTGGGGGCCCTCGTAGTTGCCCCAGCAGAGATGCAGGCGCACGCGCTCCCTGGGGATGCCGGCAAGCGCCGCGTTCAGCGCTGCGACATGGCTCTCCAGGCGCTTCAGGAACTCGGCCTCGGGAAGATCCGCATACATGGTGTGGCGGCCGGCGCCGAGATCGGGGCTGTCGATCTGCAGGTAATGCCCAGCCTCGATGATGCGCCGGTATTCGGTCGCCATCGCCTCCGACAGCGCCGAAAGATAGGCGTCGTCGTTCGGGTAGTAGCGGTTCGGCTGGAACAGCGAGATGACGCCGGGCGCCGCCGCGTTCATGAAGCTCTGCGTGTAGCCGCTCGCTTTCAGCGCCTTCCCGAAACGCGCGAGGTCGTCCTCCAGCGGCTGCGTGGTGCGGACATGGATGGCGCCGGTGCAGCAGGGCCGCTTCAACGTCGGCGTGCCGCCGCTTGCGGCCAGCCGCTTCATGTAGCGCGGCACCTCCAGCAGATCGCTCGGCACCCGCCTCGGGCTGTCGCCGGAGAAGCCGGTCAGCCTTTCTGCGACATAGGTCGAATAGCTGATCTTGCTCATCTCGCCATCCGACGGGATGTCGACGCCGGCCTTTTTCTGCCGGGCGACGATGTCCATCACCGCCGCGGCGACGGCGGCATCGAACGCGGCCTGGTCGACCGGTTCCTCGGCGGCACGCTTCAGCAGCATCGCCGAGACCTCGGCCGTCCTGGGCAGGCTGCCGACATGGGTGGTGAGAATGCGGTTGGCGGACATGGGGGACTCCTACCTCTTAGAATCCTCTCCCGTGCGGAGCGCGGGGGAGGGAGTTCGAATGCGCCTTCTTCACCATCGCGATGATACCTTATCCCTCAAGCCAGCTTCGGATAGAGCCCGTCTTCGCGCGCCCGCACCCGGATCAATGCGGCGATCATGGCGAGGGTCGGCATGGCCACGCCGGCCGAGGCCGCCATCTGGAGCGGGACCGAGTAGAGCGCGTCGATCTCCATGGCGCGGCCGGCCATCAGGTCCTGCAGGATGCTGGGGCGGTGGCTGAGCTTGGCGTTGACGCCGACCACGCGCTCGACGTCGAAGTCGGGCGTGCAGCCCATCGCCTTGATCAGCGCCTGGGCTTCCGCCATCAGGCGGCGCGAGGTCTCGACCAGCACCGGCTCCTCGTACGTCGCCTGCACCGGCGAGCGGGTGAGCACGCACATCGGCCCGGCGCTCAGGTTGAAGGCGAGCTTCTCCCAGATCGTGTCGCGGATCTTCGGCGTCACCGTCACCGGCAGCCCGGCCGTGCGGAAGGCGTCGGCCAGCGCGTCCAGCTCGGGCGTGGCGGTGCCGTCGGGCCTGCCCAAGAAGGTGCCGCGGGAATGGCCGCGGATCCTGATCACGCCCGGCTCGGGCACCGCGCTCGCCGGCCAGGCGACGCCGCCGACCACGCGTTCCGGCCCGATCGCGGCGCGCAGCCTATCGCCGGGATCGAGCAGGGCCAGGCTGCGGCCCTCGTCCGGCCCGCCATGGCCTAAGAAATACCACCAGGGAATGCCGTTGGTGAGGAAGGCGACCGGCGTCCTCGGTCCGAGCAGAGGGGCGATGGCGCCGGCGACCGACGGCAGCGCCGGCGCCTTGACGGTGACCAGCACCGCGTCCTGGCGTCCGAGCTTCGCCGGATCGTCGCTGGCCTTCGGCCGCGCATGGACCTTGGCGCCGTCGGCCTGCTCGACCGTCAGGCCGTTCTCCTGGATCGCCTTCAGATGCTGGCCCCGCGCCACCACCGAGACGTCGGCGCCCGACTTGGCGAGGAACCCGGCGATGTACCCGCCGATGGCGCCGGCGCCGAAGATGCAGATTTTCACTTGGACCCGTTCCCCTCGTTCGCTCTCGTAGCGAAAGCTAGAGGCAGCGGCGGCGGGACGCCAGCGCCGTCATCGGCGCGAACCTTGACGGACCCACTGCCTCTGACGTTCTATCGCCCCTGCAAGGGAGTGCGAGCAACGCAGGCCCGTCAGAACCACGAAGAGGAAGCGACATGAGCGAACTTGGACGGGCATTGCGTCTGGTGTCGGCGGCGGCGGCGATGAGCCTGGCGCTGGTCGGCGCCGCCGAGGCGCAGCAGCACAAGTGGAAGGTGCAGGGCCTCTACGGACCGAACACGGTCATCCACAAGGAATTCGAGAAATTCGCCGCGCGGGTCAAGGACGCGACCCGCAACACGGTGCAGATCGAGACTCTCCCGGTCGGCACAATCGTCTCCGCCGCCGATGCCGCCGATGCGGTCAAGTCCGGCCTGCTCGACGGCGCCGTCGGCACCATGGCCTACCAGGGCGGCAAGGAACCGGCCGCGGCCTTCTGGGACCTGACCGCCGGCTACGACAGCCCGCTGCACCTGATCATGTGGTACCGCCAGGGCGGCGGCAGCGAGATCATGAACAAGATCTCGGCCAAGTGGGACGCGGTGTTCTTAGGACCTGTGATCCTCGGGCTCGAATCCATCCCGTCGAAGAAGCCGATGCGCTCGATCGCCGACTTCAAGGGCGTGAAGATGCGCTCGCCCGACGGCATCCCGGCCGAGATCTTCGCCAAGCTCGGCGCCGCCGTCTCGGTGATGCCCGGCACCGAGGTCTACACCGCCCTCGACACCGGCAAGATCGAGGCGACCGACTGGGGCACGCTTTCGGTCAACGACGAGGCCGGGTACAACCGCATCGCACCGTATGCGATCTATCCCGGCATCCACTCGATGAACTCGGTCGACTTCCTGATCCGGAAGTCGCGCTGGACCGCGCTCACCAACGAGCAGCGCGCCGCCATCACCGCCGCGGTCGACGAATGGTCGCTCTCGACCTGGATGAGCCAGGAGCTGGCCGACCGCAACGCCGCCGCCAAGCGCAACCCGGAAACCCTGGTCACCTGGGGCGAGAAGGAGAAGGGCGAGCTCCGCGCGGTCGCCCGCAGCGTGTGGGAGACCTGGTCGGCCAAGAGCCCGCTCGCCAAGGAGATCTACGACAGCCAGGTCGCCTTCCTTAAGTCGCTCGGCAAGCTCTAGAGCCAGCATGCGGAACGCTGCCCCCCTTCCGGCTCGCGCCTGAGCTGGCAAGGGCGGGCGGCGTTTTCGTCGGCGCCACGCGCCCCTACGCTCCGAAGGATCCCGGATGACCGAAACGGCCCATGTTCCCGGCTTGCCGGCTGCCGTCGACACCACGCCCAGGAACGCGGTCGACCGCCTCACCTTTCATCTCGCCCGCCTGATCAGCTTCGCCTATGTGATCTCGATCGGGGCCACCATCTACGACGTCTCCGCCGACGTGATCTCGGTGCCGACGATGTGGGTCTACGACGTCGTCACCACGGCTATCGCCGTCGCCTTCCTGATCGGCGGCTCGTATGCGCTGCAGCGGCGCGAGCACATCCAGATCACCGCGCTGTTCGACCGCTATCCGGCCCGGCTCAAGCTGGTCTGCGATGCGATCGGCTATGCCGGCACCCTGGTCTACTTCTTCGCCTTCGCCTGGCTCGCCTGGCGCCTCGCCCTCGCGGCGGTGACCGACTGGGAGGTCGGCGGCTCCGCCTGGGGCAAGCCGACGCCGGTCGTCGTCAAGGTGACGATGTTCCTCGGCATCCTGCTGATGATCGCGCAGGGCCTCGCCAATCTCCGCATGGTGCTGAAGAGCCTCGGACGGATTCCGTCCGTGGTCTGGATCGCCTTCGTCGTGGCGGCGCTGTTCGTCCTCTACCTCGCCCTCATGCTCGGCAGCGACGACCAGCTCGCCTCCTTCGGCCAGCGCTTCGCCAACGAGGACGGGCTGTCGCCAATCCATCCGCTGGACTGGATGTGGAACGGCGACTTCAACCCCTCGATCCAGACCATCTCGTTCCTGATGCTGGCCTGCTTCGTCGTGCTGATCATCGGCATCGGCATGCCGATCGGCTTCGCCACGGGCTTGATCGCGGTGATCTTCTGCGTCGTCTTCCGCGACATCGACGCGCTCTCGATCATCACCTTCCGGACATACAGCTTCGTCAATTCCTACGTGCTGCTGTCGGTGCCGATGTTCCTCTTGATGGCGTCGATCCTGGACAAGTCCGGCGTCGCCCACGACCTCTACGACGCGCTGAAGATCTGGGCCGGCGGGCTTCCCGGCGGCGTCGCGGTGATGACGCTGGTCGCCGCCTCGGTGATGGCGGCGATGACCGGCATCATCGGCGGCGAGATCATCCTCTTGGGGCTGGTGGCGCTGCCGCAGATGATGCGGCTGGGATACGATTCCAAGCTCGCCATCGGCGTCGTCTGCGCCGGCGGCTCGCTCGGCGTGATGATCCCGCCCAGCCTGGTGCTGGTGTTCTACGGCCTCACCACCTCGACCTCGATCGGCGATCTGTTCCTGGCCTCCACCATCCCCGGTCTGATGCTGGCCGGCATCTACATGGTCTACGTGCTGGTGCGCTGCGCCATCGACCCCTCGCTCGGTCCGCCGGCGCCGCCGGAAGTCCGCAACATCCCGATGATGCAGAAGTTCGCCGCGCTGAAGAAGGTGATCCTGCCGCTGTTCATCATCTTCTCGGTGCTGGGCAGCATCTACACCGGCCTGTCCTCGGTCAGCGAGGCCGCCGCGCTGGGCGTCGCCGGCGTCATCGTCTCGGCGGCGATCCGGCGCACGCTCAGCGTCCGCATGCTGACCGAGTCGGTCTACACGACGATGTCGACCTGCGGTCTGCTGATCTGGCTCACAATCGGCGCCAACGCCATGGTCGGCGTCTACAACCTCTTGGGCGGCATCACCTACCTGAAGGTGCTGATGACCGGACTGCCGCTGCCGCCGCTTGGCGTCGTCGGCGTGATGATGGCGATCCTGTTGATGCTCGGCTGCTTCATGGACTGGTTCTCCATCATGCTGCTGACCATGCCGATCTTCGCCCCGACGATCCAGGCGCTGGGCTTCGACCTGATCTGGTTCGGCGTGCTGTTCAACATGAACATGCAGGTGGGCTATCTCTCGCCGCCCTTCGGCCAGGCCGCCTTCTACCTGAAATCGGTGACGCCGCCCGAGATCAGCCTCGACCACATCTTCCACTCGCTGTTCCCGTTCATCGGGCTGCAGATCATCGGGCTGATGATCGTGCTGTTCTTCCCGGAGGTGGCGATGTGGCTGCCGAACTTCGTGAAGTCGTTCGACTGACGCTTCAGGCCGCCGGCCGCATCAGGATCGCCATGCGACGCTTGCGCAGGCGGTCCTGATCGGCGAGGCCGGCCTCGGTGAAGTCGCCCTCGGCCCGGGGCTCCGCTTCGAAATGGCGGAAACGATCCTGGCCTCTCACCAGCGTCGCGGAGTCGCCCTGTCCGGTCGTCTGGCGGACATGGGCGGGGATGTAGCGGATGGCGAGCCCGATGCGGCGGTCGTCCGAGGTGTTGGGATCGGAGCCGTGAGCGATCTTGACGTGATGCAAGGACATCGAGCCGGGTTGAAGCACGATGTCGACCACCTTCGCCTCGTCGACCTCGACCTGGATCTCCTGGCCGCGCGACAGCATGTTGTTGGGCGCGAAGGTGTCCTTGTGCGGGGCGATGTCGCCCACCTGCGAGCCCGGCAGCATGCGCATGCAGCCGCTGGCCCGCGTCGCCGGCGACAGCGCCACCCAGGCGGTCAGCACGTCATAGGGCTCGAGGCCCCAGTAGGTGGCGTCCTGGTGCCAGGAGATGTAGGCCGGGTCCTTCGCCTCCTTGATGAACAGCACCGACTCCCAGCAGAGGAGGTCGGGGCCGAGCAGCGACTCCACCCGGTCGAGGATGCGGGGCGAGCGCACGATCGCATCGATGGTCGAGGAATAGAGATGCGGGCGGTGGCGCAGCTCTTTCGGCAAGGGCCCGCCCAGCTTCTTCTCGAAGGCCTCGATCCGCCGCCGCGTCTCCGCCACCTCGGCGGCGCTCAGCACCTCGTAGGGAAACAGATAGCCGTCGCGCTGGTAGCGGGCGACTTCGGCAGGCGAAAGGGAGTCGGTCATCGCATGTCTCCTGGACGCAACCATGTCGTCGGAAAGCGTGCCCGATTTCGCCGCCCGATCCAACCGGCGCCGCATTGACAGCGACAATTCGCGCGGCCCATCGTGACCGCATGAGCGTTCCGCTCGCCCTCATGCTCGATCCCTCCGGCGAGGTGCTGTCCGGCGACCATATCGACATCCGCATCTCCGGCGCGACTCGCCGGTCAGGCCGTTTCCGGGATCGCCTTCAGATGCTGGCCCCGCGCCACCACCGAGACGTCGGCGCCGCCAGGGCTGCTATGGCGAGCCGATTGAACTCCGGCGCTAGGGGGGATTTACGACGGTAACAGCGCCGGTTTTCGGCAGGTCGCTCGATGAGCGAAACTGGCTCATCAGCAGAGTCACCAATCCCATGATCTGCGCCGAACGGTCCTCGCTGGGGTGGTCGAGCGGCACGGCGTATTTCCTCCCCAGATACTCGACCGTCGTCAGGTTTCGGCCAGTCGTGAGATCCTTTTCCGGGGTGAAGTCGGTGCGGACGATGAAGATAGGTTTCCACTCCGGCCTATTGTCGTCGCCAAGATTGAGGATCGGCAGGTGCGGGCCGTCCGACCGCGTCTGCGAGCGCACGATCTCGCCGAGATAGGCGATGATCCCCTCCGTGGACCGTGCGTACAGCGTCACGGATTTGGGGCGGATCTTGCACGCCGCGGATGTCGTGCCGGCGGTTCCGAACTCGATGCGCGCCTCCCGGCCGAGGGTTCCCGTGGCGTTCGTCGTGAGGGTCTCGACGTCCGCTTTCTGCGCGCCCTTCTTTGCCACGCACAGCGCCTTCTCGTTCCCGAGGTCATCCTTGAAGCAGTATCTTGCCTCCTGCTTGCGGCGAAGGAGCTGGTACTGACCATCGTTCTGCTTTGAAAGCACCAGCCCGCCTGCGGCCACCTCGGTCAGGTACTTCAGGCTCCGAACTTCCCACTCGGCCAGGGGAGGTCCGAATTTTGTCTCGTCGGGCGAGCGCGTCGTCGATAGACCGCAGTTCAAGAGATCTTTCAGGACGCGTGTGAATTCTCCGAATTTCGGCGCGTCGATCGGATAATTGTTGTGGGGCCTGTCGTCGACGTCGATCTGCTCGATGAACAGGTGCCATAGCATCTCGTCCGGGTAGTTTCGGTTGAGGTAGTAGTCGACGGTCTGCGCAGGGACGGGCGTCAGCATGCCGTTGATGAATTCCTTCGAGCTAAGGACGCCCAGATCGAAGGTCGGCGCGTTGCTGAGGGTAAGGCCGGGCGTGAAAATGAAGGGGTTCCGGGTCTCGCGTCCGAAGGGGAACGACAGCGACCCTGTTCCCTGGATGGTTCCGCCGCCGCGCAGCTGGGTCAGCGCCGTGAAGTGCATGGGATGGCGCAAGCTCGCGCGGACGATGTTCAGCAGCAGCTCCTGGTTGGCGCTCTCGGCCACCTCCGTCATGTAGCGTGCCGTCTGCTCGGAGACGTTGCCGGGAAAGCTGCAGGCCGGCAGCAGAGTGGCGACGACGACGAACAAAAGACGGCGGAATCCACGCATGCCCAGGCCCCTCTCTTTAAGGCGAGGGTCGAGCATGTGTGTCCGGCCGCGCATCCCCAATTTGGGGGATGCGTGGCCGCGATGACGGCGGTTGCGTTGACAGCGGCGGACGCCGCCACTCATCGTGACGCGGTGAGCTCACTCGTGATCCACATCGCCGGCGGGATCCTGGTCCGCGATGGAACCCTGCTGCTCGGCCGCCGCGCGCTTCACAAGCGCATCTGTCCCGGCCTCTGGGACATCGTCGGCGGCCACGTCGAGGCCGGGGAGAGCGCCGAGCAGGCGCTGGCGCGCGAGCTTGGCGAGGAGATCGGCGTCGTGCCGGTCGAGATGGCGAGGATCGCCCAGCTCTCCCTCGTCGACGGGACCGAGGCCTACGAGCTTCACGTCTTCCGCGTCGATGCCTGGACCGGCGAGCCCGTTCTCGCCGACGACGAGCACAGCGAGCTCCGCTGGTTCACCGTCGAGGAAGCGGCGGCGCTGCCGGATCTGGCGGCGGGCGAGTATGTGGGGATGTTTCGGAGGCTGCGATCCGTCGTACCCCCTCCCCCACGCTTCGCGCAGGAGAGGGTTCCGAAAGCTTAAGCCGTGTATCCGCCGATCTCGCCCGCTACGTCACCACCGTGCTTCAGGGCCGGCGGTGCAGGTGGCCGAGGGAGCGAAGCGGGCGGATCTGCGTCGGGTCGCCGAGGTGGCGCTCCGCGCCAGGCCCGGCCGAGACGTCTAGTCTTCTAGTCTTCGGGCTTCGCGTGTCCGCCGTGCTTCGCCTCGTGCTCGGTGGCCTGGCGCTCGAACCAGTCGGCCAGCCTGAGGCGCTCCTCGCGCAGCCTGGACTCGCCGAGGCCGGCCATGTCGCGCCAGAAGGACGCCATCTCGCGAAAGGTCGCCGGGTCGCTCACACTGTAAAAGTGAACGTTCCGGGGGCCGGACGCGTTGACATGGGTCAAGGTCGGGCCGGGGCATGCGAAATCATGTCGAAAAACCCCGCACCCGGCGCCGGCCCGGCTTCCCTCCGGCGCCGGACGCTCCTAATCTCCCGCTCAAGAGCCATGCCCGCCACGACGACCGCGCTTTATTTCGATGCTTGGCTCAGGCCGCACCGCAGCCTGACCCGCCGGGGGCTCGCCCTCGTCCTGGCGCTGGCCGCCGTCCCCAGCTTCGGCCTCGGCCTCGTCTTCCTCAGCCTCGGCGCCTGGCCGGTCACCGGCTTCCTTGTCCTCGATGTTTCATTCCCGCCACCATCGACATCCCTATGGCTTTCATTTCCACAGATGTCCTACCGCCAAAATCAACCCACCCGCCTATTCCGCACATAGATCAATCAAATTTCGGTAAGACAAATCCAAAACTTCAGCAAC